>JANXVA010000512.1 GCA_025351875.1 Myxococcales bacterium
GACGCGGGCAAGGCCGTTGCGCTCATTCACCGCGACGTGAATCCCGCGAACGTGTTCGTCACCTTCGACGGCGCCATCAAGCTCTTCGACTTCGGCATGGCCAAGACGATGATGCGCACGACGGCCAAGACGGCTCCCGGCGTCGTGAAGGGCAAGCTCTCGTATCTCGCCCCCGAGCAGATCATGCAGCTTCCTCTCGACCGACGCGCCGACATCTTCGGCCTCGGCACGACGCTGTGGGAGCTCTGCACGATGCGGCGACTCTTCCAGCGTGAGTCGGACGTCGAGACCGTGCGCGCGGTGCATGTCGGCGCGATCCCCGACGTTCGCACCGTGGTCCCCGAAGTGCCGGCACGCCTCGCGGCGATCGTGCAGCGGTCACTCGAGCGTAACCGCGACCACCGCTACCCCACCGCCGTCGACCTCGCGAAGGACCTCGACGAGATCGCCGCGCCGCGCGCGGCGAGCGCCCCTGCACGCCTCTCCCAGATGCTCGACGCGCTCTTCCCCCAGGAGCGCAAGAAGCAGCGCGGCTGGCTGAAGCCCGCGATCGCCTCGTCGAAGACCACGCCGAAGGGCTGACCCCGCCGAAGGCCTGACCCCGCCGTCGGACCGCGCCGCACGGCGGGCCGCGCGCGATCCACCGGCCGCACCGAAGGCACGCGACCACGTCCGGTCGAGGCCGAGGGGGTGGCTCTTCCTCCAACCGCGCGAAGAGCCACCCGGCCCTCCCCCCTGGATACACTCGATGACGAAGCGAAGCCGCGAGCTCTCCACGAGCTATGGCGCGTGACCGACAGGTCGCGGCTGCACCTCGATACGATGATGCAAGACCTGATGGATCTTTCGTTGCCGCAGCTCCTCCTGCTGCCCTCGAGCGCAAGGGTTGCCTCACCAAGTTCCGTCATGCGAACGACGCTCGACGCACCTGGCTCGTCCTCGCGATCATCGGGAGTGACGACCTCGAGATTGCGGAGGAGCAGCTCGCGGCCGACACCGACGAGCTCTTCGCGGCGCTCGACGACGCGGAGAGGGACATGCTCCTCGGGCTCCTGGCGAAGATTCGGATTCCGTGCTGATACGGACGGCGCGCGCGCGAGCGCCGAGGCCGACTCTCGTGTAGAGTCGCGCCGAAATGAAGCTCGTTTTCTCGTTCGGCGAAGGCAAAGCAGAGGGAGATCCGACGCGCAGGGACCTGCTCGGGGGCAAGGGCGCGGGGCTTGCGGAGATGACCTCTCTCGGGCTGCCGGTTCCTCCCGGCTTCACGATCTCGACGGATGCCTGTCGGTCCTTCTCGCACGAGGGCAAGATCGCGGCTGAGCTTCCGCCCGCCGTCGACGAGGCGCTCGCCCGTGTCGAGAAGCAGCTCGGCATGCGCTTCGGCGATCCGAGCGCGCCGCTGCTCGTCAGCGTCCGCTCCGGCGCCCGCGCGTCGATGCCTGGGATGATGGACACGATCCTCAACCTCGGGCTGAACGACGAGACGATGAAGGGCCTCGGCGAGCGCACCGGAAACATGCGCTTCGCGCTGGATGCGTACCGTCGCTTCATCGCGATGTACTCGGACGTCGCGCTCGGGGTGAAGCGCGAGCACTTCGAGACCGCGCTCGACGAGGCACGCGGGCGGGTCGGCAAGGACAAGGGCATCGACGCAACGCGCCTCAACGCCGAGGAGCTCCGCCGCAAGGTCACCGACGCCGACATCCCCGAGCTGGAGCTCGTCAAGGTCGTCGCGAAGTTCAAGGAGATCGTCAAGGAGAAGACCGGCAAGGAATTCCCGACCGATCCACGCACGCAGCTCTGGGGCGCCATCGAGGCCGTCTTCCACTCGTGGGGCAACCATCGCGCGGTCGTCTATCGCAAGATGCACGACATCCCCGAGAGCTGGGGCACTGCGTGCAACATACAGGCAATGGTCTTCGGCAACCTGGGTGACACCAGCGCCACCGGCGTCGCGTTCACGCGCGATCCGTCCACCGGTGAACGCGTGCTCTACGGCGAGTGGCTGCCGAATGCCCAGGGCGAGGACGTCGTCGCGGGGACGCGCACCCCGATGCCGCTGCGCGCAACCGAGAAGAACTCGGACGACTCGCTCGAGAAGCGCATGCCCGAGCCGTACGCGCGCCTGGTCGAGATTGGCGCAGCGCTAGAAAAGCACTTCCGTGATCTCCAGGATCTCGAGTTCACCATCCAGGAGGGCAAGCTCTACATGCTGCAGTGCCGCTCCGCAAAACGCACCAGCAAGGCGGCCGTCCGCGTCGCTGTCGAGATGGTGAAGGAGGGCCTCGTCACGAAGGAGGAGGCGCTGCTCCGCGTCGATGCCGCTTCGCTCGATCAGCTGCTCCACCCCACGCTCGACCCGAACGCGCCGAAGAAGCTGCTCGCGCGCGGGCTCGCCGCGAGCCCCGGCGCCGCCCAGGGACGCATCATCTTCTCGGCAGACGAGGCGGAACGTCTCGCCGGCCAGGGCGAGGCCGTCATCCTCGTGCGCGTGGAGACGTCGCCCGAGGACATCCACGGAATGATGGCGGCGCGCGGCATCCTGACGTCGCGCGGCGGCATGACCTCGCACGCTGCCGTCGTGGCGCGCGGCATGGGCAAGCCGTGCGTTGCCGGCTGCTCGGCGCTCAGCGTGAGCTACCCCGAGCAGACCGTCACCATCACGCAGTACGACGACGCCGGTCGCCCGACCGAGCAGGTGAAGCTCTCCAAGGGAGACATGATCACGCTCGACGGCGGCGCGGGTCACGTCTATCTCGGCGCGCTACCGACGGTGAACGCTGCCCTGACGGGTGAGTTCGCCGAGCTCATGGGCTGGGCCGATCAGGTGCGCACCATGAAGGTGCGCGCCAACGCCGACACTCCGCTCGACGCTCGCACGGCGCGCGCGTTCGGCGCCGAGGGCATAGGGCTCTGTCGCACCGAGCACATGTTCTTCAACGAGGCGCGCATCCGCGCGGTGCGCGAGATGATCCTCGCGGACGACGTCGTCGCTCGCGAGAAGGCGCTCGCCAAGCTCCTCCCGGAGCAGAAGGGCGATTTTGCCGAGATCTTCCGCGCGATGCAGGGGTTGCCCGTCACCATCCGCCTCCTCGACCCGCCGCTCCACGAGTTCCTCCCGCACGAGCAGAAGCAGATCGACGAGCTCGCCGTGACGCTCGGCGTGACGGTCGCGCACGTGGAGAAACGCATCAAGGATCTCCACGAGTTCAACCCGATGCTCGGGCATCGAGGCGTCCGCCTCGCGGTCACGTTCCCCGAGATCTACGCGATGCAGGTGCGCGCGATCCTCGAGGCGGCCGCGGACGTCGCAGCGGAAGGCGTCAACGTGATCCCCGAGATCATGATCCCGCTCGCGATGACCAGCGAGGAGCTGGTGCGTATGCGCGTCATCGTCGACCGCGTCGCCGGCGAGGTCTTCGCGACGCGCCCGCGCGTTGCGTTCGCGTTCGGCACGATGATCGAGCTTCCGCGCGCCGCGGTCCGCGCGAACGAGCTCGCGCAGGTCGCCGAGTTCTTCTCGTTCGGCACGAACGACCTCACGCAGTGCACGATGGGCCTCTCCCGCGACGACGCGGGCAAGTTCCTCCCCGCCTACGTCGAGAGCGGCATCCTCCCCAAGGATCCGTTCGTTTCGATCGACGTGGACGGCGTCGGCGCGCTCGTGAAGCTCGCCGTCGAGCGAGGTCGCAGCACGAAGGCGAACATCAAGCTCGGAGTGTGCGGCGAGCACGGCGGAGATCCGGACAGCATCCGATTCTTCCGCGAAGCTGGCCTCAACTACGTGTCCTGCTCACCCTTCCGCGTCACGATCGCGAGGCTGGCGGCCGCCCAGGCCGAGGTCCACATCTCGCGCAAGGGCCGCGGGACGCCGAGCAGCGGCACCGCCTAGAGAATCGACGCTCGCCGCGCAACGGAGCGCGCGTGGGTGGCATCCCTTCTTGCCGTGGAGTCGGTCTGGAAATATCCGCGACCGCCACGGCTCGAACACGTGACGCGGCACGTGCGCGTCGTGTTCGGCGGTATCGTGATCGCCGAGACGCGACGCGCCGCTCGCGTCCTCGAGACGAGCCATCCGCCGGTCTTCTACATCTCGCCGGAGGACATCCGGCTCGAGCACTTGATCGCAAGCGCGAGGACGAGCTTCTGCGAGTGGAAGGGTAACGCGTCGTACTGCGACCTGCGCGTGGGAGACAAGGTCGCCCGCGATGCGGCATGGACGTACCGGACGCCGGCAGAGGCATTCGCGACCATCCGCGACTGGGTGGCGTTCTATCCGGGCCGCATGGACGAATGTACCGTCGACGGCGAGACCGTTCGCGCGCAGGCCGGCGGCTTCTACGGCGGTTGGATCACGAGCGAGATCGAAGGCCCGTTCAAGGGCGAACCAGGCAGCGGGCACTGGTAGCGCGTTCGAGAGATCACGCCGTGCTCACGCCTCCGTGACCTTCGGGAACGCATGACGTGTGAGTCACACGACGCTGAGAGTGTCAGCGAGCGCCTCGTCGGCGGCTGCGATCGTCGCATCGATGATCGCGTCGTCGTGCGCGGCGCTGATGAACGCCGCCTCGTACTGTGACGGCGGCCAGTACTGACCACGGCTCAGCATCGCGCCGTGCCAGCGGCCGAAGCGCCTGGTGTCGCTCTTCACGGCGTCGCCGAAGCTCTGCACGGGGCCCTTGGTGAAGAACATCGTGATCATCGAGCCGACGCGCTGCACGCAGACGTCCACGCCGTGCTTCTTCGCTGCGCCCGCGAGGCCGGCCTCGAGCCGCGCGCCCAGGTGCTCGAGTTTGTCGTAGACCCCGGCGTCGAGGCGCTCGAGCAGGGCGAGCGCTGCGCTCACCGCGACCGGGTTTCCGCTGAGCGTGCCGGCCTGGTACACCGGACCGAGCGGCGCGATCTTCTCCATGATGGCGCGCTTGCCGCCGTAGACCGCGAGCGGCATCCCGCCACCGATGATCTTGCCGAGGCAGGTGAGGTCGGGGCGGATGCCCGCGCGCTCCTGCATGCCGCCGCGGGCGACGCGGCTGCCCGTCATGACCTCGTCGAAGATCGAGACCGCGCCGTGCTCCTTGCAGAGCGCGACGATCGCCTCGAGAAAGCCTGTCGAGGGCGGGACGACGCCCATGTTGCCGACGACCGGCTCGACGATGACGGCGGCGATCTCCCCGCCACGCGCTGCGAAGAGCTCCTTGAGCGCCGGCATGTCGTTGTACTGGAGCGTGAGCGTGCCCTTCGCGGTCGCCGCCGGAACGCCCGCCGAGTCGGGGACACCGAAGGTGAGCGCGCCCGAGCCGGCCTTCACGAGCAGAAAATCGGCGTGGCCGTGGTAGCAGCCCTCGAACTTCACGATCGCGTCTCGCCCCGTGAAGCCACGCGCGACGCGGACGGCCGCCATGCAGGCTTCGGTTCCGCTCGAGACGGCGCGCATCATCTCGATCGACGGGTAGAGCGAGATGACCTTCTCGGCGAACACGACCTCCAGCTCGGTCGGTGCGCCATAGCTCGTGCCGTTCTTCGCGGCGAGAGCGATCGCCTCGACGATGGCCGGGTGCGCGTGACCGAGGATCATCGGGCCCCAGGAGCCGACATAATCCGTGTACTTTGCACCATCTGCACCGTAGAGGTACGGACCCTCGGCGCGCGAGATGAAGACGGGCTTGCCGCCCACGGAGCGGAACGCTCGCACGGGGCTGTTCACACCACCAGGGATGACGCGCTCGGCGCGCGCGAACAGCTCGGCGCTCTTGGGATCACTCATGGCCGGCAGCGTACCAGACGCCACCTCCTACGGAGCCGTTGGATACGGGCTCGGCTGGAGCTCTGGGCGTGCGGCGGGAGGCGTCGGTGCGGTCGTTGTCGTGGGGCTGCCGGGCTTCTTCCCGGGCGTGCCGCGCGGGCGCCCCGTCTTGCCGGAGGACGGTGCCGAGGTCGGGCTCGAAGGGACAGCCGATGGCGCGGCTGAGGTCGAGGACGCGGGCGAATCGGCAGGGGCGACCGTGGCGGAAGTCGCGAGCACGGTCGAGGGAGGATCGATCGGCGGCTGCGTGCCCGTGCCCGTGGGCGCGCGGACCACGAGGAGACCGATGCCGATACCCGCGGCGACGCCGATCGCGCCGAGGATGAGAGCGACGCGCGCACGCTTCGGGGCCGCGGCGGGCGCCGGGAGGAGATCGAGGGAGACCGAGTCCGCGGTGGGCGGAGAGGAGAGACGAGAGTCGGGCACGGGCACGGGCACGTTGGAGATTGGCGGGGCCGAGGGCCTCGAGGAGGGAGCGGGCGGCGGCGACGCGGCGGCGGGAGGAGGGCCCGAGAGGCTCATCGTCGCCGGGTCCTCCTTGCGGGGGCGCTTCGGGGCGTCGGCGATCAGCGAGGGGCGTTCGAGCGTCGGGCCTTCGTCGTGCATCCGCTGCGCGATGCGAGGCGCCATCGCGGCCTGCGCCGGCGACGCGAACGGCGCGAGCGCGAGCGCGAGCTCACCGACGTGCGACCAGCGCTGCTCGCGATCCTTCTCGAGGCATCGCTTCACGACGTCGTCGAGCGCCACGGGGACCTCGGTCGTGACGCGCAACGACGGATACGGACGCTCGAGCACCTTCGCGAACACCTCGCCCACCGACTCGCCGTCGAACGGAACCGCGCCCGAGAGGATCTTGTAGAGGACGACACCGAGCGACCACACGTCCGAGCGCGAATCGACCGCCTTCGGGTCGCGCACCTGCTCGGGTGACATGTACGGGGGGGAGCCCAGCACGCCCCCGTCGTCGGTCGTCGTGAGCGTGAGCTCCCAGACGTCACGCGTCTGGACCTTGCTGATCCCGAAGTCGAGCACCTTGAGGATCGTCTTGTCGCCTTCCCGGTGCAGAAACAGGTTCGACGGCTTCACGTCGCGATGCACGATCCCCTTCGAGTGCGCGTGCGACAGCGCCTCGCACGCCTCGATCACGTGGTTCGTAGCCTCCTCCGGCGTGAGCGGCCCGACCTTCCGGGTGCGCGCCGCGAGGTCGACTCCCGTGAGACGATCCATCACGAGGTAGGGCTTGCCCCCGTCCGAGCCGGAATCGCGCACACGGACGATGTGCTCGCTGTCGAGCTTGCCCATCGCGCGCGCCTCGCGGAAGAAGCGCTCGACCGCGCGCGTGTCGTCCACGCTCCGGAGCACCTTCACGGCGACCTCTTCGCCGGTGCGCTCGTCACGCGCCGCGATGACGACGCCCATGCCGCCCGAGCCGAGCACGCGCTCGACGCGATAGTGCCCCGCGACGAGATCGCCCGCGCGGAGACCTGCGTCCTTCACGTTGGTAGGTTCGGAAACGCCCGACGGCATCGACCTACGAGCGTATCACCCGCCGTCGCCCCTGCAGGAATCCGAGGGAAATGTCGGGCAAGGCTCGTCCGGTGGGGTCGTTCGCTTCTGCCCCAGGCTGGCGGGTGCCGCGACGAAGCGGATCGACGCCGAGGTCGCGTTGCACGCGAGGCCCGAGCGATCGGCGACCTTGTCCACCATGATGTCGAGGTCGGCGCAGATCACGGCCTTCGCGATGCCGTAGTTGAGGGGGTCGTCACAGAGCGCCTTGCCGCCGTCGGACGTTCGCTGCCGCGAGATGACGTGGAGGAGATCGCTGGCCGGCCATCGACCGGCGATGATTCCGCCCTTCATCAAGGGCCTCGCGCCGGTGAGGTCGAGCGTGGCCGTGAGGACCGCCGACTTCAGGTTCACCGCGAAGCTCGAGCTGAGACCGATCCTCGCCGAGCCGAGGTTCGCGACCACGACGCCGCCAGTGACGTAGCCCGTGGTCGTCGTGATGGGGACGTCCGGGCTGAGCGCGGTGAACTGGGCGTCGTCGAGGGCCCACGCTTCGCTCTCGACGAAGCTCGGCGTCGTGGACTGCCCCGCGCCATTGAGGAGGCCGGGCGACGCGTAGACCGAGAAGACGATGCTCGGGTCGTCTGCCTTGCCGTTGTAGTTCGCGAGCCGGAAGAGCAGCGTCGTCTTCCCGACGGCGATACCGTCGTTGATGCGGGTTTCAACGTCGGTCTTGGTCTTCACCAGGTTGAAGAGATCACCGCCGTTGTTGTCGATCCCGCCGGGAGGATCGACGTGCGGCTTGTCGCCCGTGCACGTCTCCGTCGCGGTATCGACCGTGCACACCTCATCGAGATCGTAGCCGACGGGGACGTCGCCGGTCGCGGTCGACAGGAGGATCTGCCTGGCGACCACCACGAGGGGCGCGACGTCGGGACCGTCGACTGCCGTGAGTGATTTGGCCGGAGGGATGGCGTGATTGCACCCTGCGCCGCCGTCCTTCGCGTCTGTAGCGGCGGCCTCGAGGATCGCTGCCGAGCCCCCATCGACCGGAACCGTGAGCCCGTTCACGATCGTGCAGCCATCGGCAAGAAGAAGCGCGACAGAGGCTCCGACGAGACCGAGCAGTACGCCGAACGCGCGACCTCTCATCGGCGCACGCTCACTTCCCGAGACGGCGTGGCGCTGCTGCTCCAGTCGGTGAAGAACACCGCGACCACCGCGGTGAGCGCGCCGAGCCCGATCGTCGTCCCGAGCAGCACGTTGGTCCGACTCTGGCTCGAGAACGCGGTGTCGAGACGGTCCTGAGTCTTGTCTCCGAGGAAGGCGTCGCGCTTCGACACGGTGTCGAGCCCGGACGCGATCGTGAGCCCGCCCACCACCGCCGTGAGGACACCTCCGACGACCGGGATGATTGGAGAGAGCGGCTTCCGCGACGGCCCCCGCTCGTTGGGCTCGCCTCCTCGCGGCGGCCCGAGCACCGGGCTCGGCCTGGCATCGGGCGCGACCGTGACGCTCACTTGCTCGCCTGCGCGCACGGTGACGACCTTGCGAACGCGAACGCCGCCATCATCCCCTTCGGCGACGTGCTCGCCCGGCGCCACGTACAAGACCGGCGCATCGACCGTCTTCCCGTCCAGCCGGAGCTTCTCGACGCCCGCTGCATGGGGCTCGATTCTCCCGAGGCGTGCGGTGAGCGCACGGAGCGAAGCGTTCGCCTGATCGCGGTCGGGCGCGTCCGCAGGGGCCTCACGCAGATAGCGCGCGAAGAGGTTCGCCGCGCGGACCTCCTCCCCTGCCCGCTGCCATGAGCGCGCGGCGTTCCAGAGCGGTGCGTGGTGCGGCTTGTCGCGGTAGGCCGCCTCGAACTCGTCGCCCGCGTGCGGGTAGTCGCCGGCCGCAAACGCCTTCTGCCCGTCGGCGAAGTGCCGTGCCGCCGTGCGGTCGGCTTCGGCGGGAGGGGCCGCGAGGGCCGCGCGCGGAGGCGTCATCGTCGCGAGCGCGAGCGCAACGACGAGCGGAGAAACGACAACGAGCACGCGACGCCGCATCCGGACGGTCCAGCATAGCGCGCAACGGGCTCTCCGCGCACGCGCCCATCCCCGTTATTCGCCCTGCTACCATGGCGTCGATGCCCCTGCCCGAATTCACGCACACGACCGACGCGCGGCAGACCGCGCTCCAGGTGCGCAGCGCCAAGCTCGTGATCACGAAGGGCCCGGATGCCGGCCGCAGCGCGACCATCGACCAGCCGACGTTCGTGATCGGCACGGGACAGTCTGCGGACGTGCGCCTGAGCGACCCGGCCGTGTCGCGCGAGCACGTCCGCGTGTCGCTCCTCCCGAACGGCGTCCGCATCCGCGACGACGGGAGCAAGAACGGGACGTGGCTCGGCGGCGTCCGCGTGCGCGAGGTGCTCCTCTCCTCCGACGCGAGCATCGTGGTCGGCGGAACGACCATCGCGATCACGGTCGAGGCCGACAACCTCGAGCTCCAGCTCAGCCCGAACGACCGCTTCGGCGACGCCATCGGCAGCTCGGTGGTGATGCGAAACCTCTTCGCGATCCTCGAGAAGGTCGCGCCGACGGAGCTCACGGTGCTCCTCGAGGGCGAGAGCGGCACCGGCAAGGACGTCCTCTCTCGTGCGATCCACGCGAAGTCGGCGCGCGCCAGCGAGCCAATGGTGGTCCTCGACTGTGGAGCCATCCCGGAGACGCTCATCGAGAGCGAGCTCTTCGGCCACGAGCGCGGCGCGTTCACGGGCGCCGACAAGGCAAGGAAAGGCGTCTTCGAGGAGGCCAACGGCGGCACGCTCTTCCTCGACGAGATCGGCGAGCTTCCGGTCGAGATGCAGCCGAAGCTCCTTCGCGCGCTCGAGGCGCGCGAGGTGAGGCCGATCGGAGCACGGGCGTCGAAGCCCATCGACGTGCGCGTCGTCGCCGCGACGAGCCGGAGGCTGGCCGAGGCCGCGCGCACCGGCGAGTTCAGGAGCGACCTGTTCTACCGCCTTGCCGTCGCACGCGTGACCGTGCCGCCGCTCCGCGAGCGCCCTGAGGACGTGCTCCCGATCGCTCGTGCCATGTTGCGTGTATTGCGCAACGATCCTCACCTCGAGATCCCGACCGACCTCGCCTCGATGCTCGAGGCTTACACGTGGCCTGGCAACGTGCGCGAGCTGCGGAACGTCGTCGAGCGCTGGGCCGCGCTGGGCCGGCTCGACCGCACGATGTTCGACCCCCTCGAGGCGCAGATGTCGGCCGAGGACGACCTCGCGCTGCTGACCTACCACGAGGCCCGCAAGATCGTGCTCGATCGCTTCGAGGAGAAGTACCTGCCGCGCGTGCTCGCGCGAGCCGGCGGGGTCATGGCGCGCGCCGCGGAGCTCGCCGACGTGGCGCGTCCGAGCTTCTATCGAATGCTCGAGCGCATTCGCCCGCGCGGAGAGTGAGGAGATCACTTCGCGGGGCGTGCCGCGACGTAGGCGCGATGCACCGTGGAGCTGCGGTCGCTCGAGAAGTAGACGCGGCAGCCGTCGTTGCTGATCCAGCCGGCGAACTCATCGGCGGCGGAGCTCACGGTCGAGAGCACCTCGGCGGACCCGAACGGCGAGGCGACCGTGGCTCGATGCGCCATCCAAAGGTCACGCTTGCCCGCGCCGCCGGTGCGCTCCGACGAGAAGAGGATCGTGAGCCCGTCCTCGGTGACCATCGGCTGGCGCGTCGCGGCCGAGGAGTGGAGCTCGTCGACGCGGCGCGGGGCATCGAAGCCAGCCCCTCGCTTGGTGGCGACGTAGATGTCCCATTGACCGTCGCGCGTCGACGAGAACCAGAGCTCGCCTCCCGCGACGCGGAAGTACGGATGCTGGTCGTCCGCGCTGGTGACGGCCAAGGGCACGAGCGTCGGGGCACCGAACGTGGTCGTGCCGGCGAGGAGCGGCGCCATGAAGAGCTTGTCGCTGCCGCCCTCGCGCTCGGAGCTGAACCAGAGGCTCGCACCGTCGGCGCTGATCGACGGGTCGTTGTCCTTCGCCGAGGAGCTCTGCGCGTCGAGCACGACGGGCGCGCTGAACGGCGCCGCGAGCGACGTGCGGACCGAGCGCGCGAGGCGAGCCTTGCCGCTCGCGTCGTGGGTCGTGAAGTAGATCGTGAGCTCGTCGTGCGAGAGGCGCGGAGTCGCCACCTGCGCGCCCGGGGTGAAGCCGGCGAGCGCGATCGGCGCCTCGAACGGCTTCGTGAAATCGCAGCTTGCCACCGGGGCTGGCGCCGACGGGGCGCCCGGCGCGGTGCTTGCCGCGGGCGGAGAGGACGCGCCGCTCGCGCCGTCGCTCGTCTTGGGCGGCAGCGTGGCCTTGCCGGCTGGGCTCCCGGACTCCGTCGTTCCCGCGCCGTCGGCCTCCTCTGCCCCGGGGAGGTCCGGGCTCGCGCAGTGGAGCAGCACGAGCGCAGAGAGGAGGCCGAGCGAGGTCTTACCGAGGGTCCGCTTCATCGGCACTGGCCGCCGATGCACGATGTCGAGCCCGGGCACTGGGCGTCCGAGAGGCAGCCCGGCTTGCAGGTGCCGCCGATGCAGATGAGCCCCGCGCCGTTGTTCCCCGGATTGCACTGGCCGGTGCTCGTGCAGGCCTGGCCGCCGCCCGTGCTGCCGCCGCCGCCGCCGGGCGCGGGCGCCGGGTCGTCACCGGCCGGAGCGTTGCCGTCGTTCGGGTCGTCTCCGGCCGTGGCAGCAGACCCGGAGGCATCGAGTTTGTCGGCGCGGATCGCCTTGTAGCCGCCGGCCGTCAGCGAGGAGGCCGAGCGCGCGCGGAACTGCATGTCCGTCGCGGTGCTCGCCTGCTCGAGCACGCACGCGGCGCTGTGCGCGCCGTCGTTCCAGCCGAGGAAGAGCACGATGTGACCCGAGCCATTCGAGCGGTGAACGAGCGCGTCTCCGGGAAGGAGCTTGCCATAGGAGCCGATCGGCCCCGACTTGCCGCCTCCGGTAGAGAAATCCGCGGTGGTGTACGACGTGCCGAGCTGCCAGCACATCGACACGAACCCGGAGCAGTCGGTGCGATAGCCGGCCTTGTAGGCCGACTGGCTGTACGGCACCTGCGCGTCGAGCCAGCCGAAGCCGCGCTCGATCGCCGTCCGTCGACCTCCCGTGGCGCTCGCGAGGATCGTCGATCGCGACAGCTTGCACGACGACGTGCTGATCGCCGAGGACGTCTCCCCCGTATCGCCGTTGGCGTCGGCAGGATCGACCTCGGTCGCGCACGCGGTGAGCGCGAACGCGCCGAGGAGCGGCAGGACGAGAGCGGCGCGGAGGTGGTGCAGCATGGGAGGACGTTGAGCACGTCCTGGGCCAGCACCTCCGCGGCCGTCTGGGCAGGTCTCCCCGCTCTCCGCGCGCGTCGATCACCCGTGATTTACGAGATGATCACGGTTACCCCACCCCGTGAAAGATCGCTCCGCGGGCAACAGGCAGCGTCACCCGCGAGTGACACAACACCCGTCTGGCGATCCACTCCCGCGCGCGAACGGCTACTTGCGACCCTGGCTCTCCTGGAAGGTGACCTCGAGCTTCACCTCCCTGCCGTCGCGCATCACGACGGCAGGAACCATCTCGCCGGGCTTGTGCGAGTTGAGGACGAACATGAGGTCCTCGACGCTCGCGACCTCGCTCTTGCCGAGGCGCACGAGGACGTCGCCCTTCTTGAGGCCGCCCTTGTCCGCCGCGCTGCCCGGACGCACACCGGAGAGGAGGACGCCCTTCTTCCCCGGGCCGGGGCCGCCGTAGTCGGGGATCGTTCCGAGCGACGCGTTGAAGCTTCGGAGGTCGCCGCGATCACCGCCACCTTCGATGCCGGACTTGAACGTCAGCGGCGTGTCGCGTTGCGCGACGGCGACCGTGATGTCGCCGCAGATCTTGCCCGTCTGGGCTGCGCCGGCCGCGTTGATCTTGTCGGAGGTGTCGCTCGGCTTGTGATAGTCGGAGTGCGATCCGGTGAAGAAATGCAGTACGGGCACCCCACCGGCGTAGAACGAGGTCTGGTCGCTGGGGCCGTAGCCGTCACCGCTCATCGCGCACTCGACGCGCGACTTGTCGCAGGCCGTCTGCACGAGGACCTTCCACTCTCCGGCCGTCTCGGCGCCGAGGACCTGGAGTCGATTTTCACGCATGCGGCCGACCATGTCCATGTTGAGCATGGCGACGACGTCGTCGAGCTTGCCCGCCGACTTCGCCGACTTGGTCCACTCGTGGACGAGGTGCGCCGAGCCGAGGATGCCCGACTCCTCGCCCGAGAAGGCCACGAACACGACGTCGTGTTTCAGCTGGTTCTTGCGCGCGGCAACGTCGCGCGCGACCTCGAGCAGGACGGCGGCGCCGGATGCGTTGTCGTCCGCGCCGACGTGGGGCTCCTGAGAGAGCGGCGCGAGCGAGTAGCGCCCGCCTCGCCCGAGGTGGTCGTAATGCGCGCCGACGACCACGACGCCGGGAAGCTTCTTGCCGTCCGCGGGCTCGGCGTTCACGCGCCCCACGACGTTGAACGCGCTCTGAGAGACCGGCGAGAGCTCGACCTTGAGGTTCGCGCGTGCAACGCCTCTCTTGGCGAGACGCTCGACGAGCGCCTTGCCGACGCTCCGCTTGAGGACGATGACCGGGAGCCCCGCGTCCGAGTATCCCTCGGGCACGAGCGGCGGCAGCTTCGCCTCGTCGGGCGCCTTCCAGTCGGGCTTGCCACCCTCGGGCGGCAAGGGCTCGTCGATGACGACGAGCGCGGCGGCGCCCTTCTCGCGTGCCGTGAAGGCCTTGCGCCGGATGTCGCCGAAGCGGCGCTGCGCCTCGGTGCTCCCGAGCTTTCCGCCTTCGGGCGCGAAGCGGCGCACGACGACGATCTTCCTCTTCACGTCGAGCTTTGCGTAGTCGTCGACCCCCGCGTCCTTCGCGACGATGCCGTAGCCCGCGAGCACCATGTCGCCCTTCACGTCGGCCTTCGACGGGGAGTAGCCGAGGACCGTGTAGTCCTCCCTCGCGATCGTCTTGCCGTCGATGCCGAGCGACGTGGCGTCCTCCGCCTTCAGGGTCGTCACCACCGGAAACGCCTGGCGGTAGCCGGTCGCCTTGTCGCCGGCAGGCGCGAGCCCGAGCGCCTTGAAGCGCGCCTCGAGGTACACGCCCGACTTCTCGAGGCCCGGCGTTCCGATCCCGCGGCCCTCGCGAGCAGGGTCGGCGAGCCACGCGATGTCGCTCATCACGCGGTCGGAGGCCTGCTCCACGTTGGGTCCCGGGCCATTGCCCGCGAGGACGCGGGGCCCCACCTCTTCGACCCAGCGCGCGAGGAACACGTTCGTGTCGTGCTTGCCCTTCGGCGTCGCTCGGTTCGACGAGAACGCCATCGTCTTGCCGTCGGGCGAGAACATCGGGAAGCCGTCGAAGCCGGCGGCATACGTGATGCGCTCGAGGCCGGTGCCGTTGGTCGTGATCGACCAGATGTCGAACTCGCGGCCCTTCGGGTCGCCGTGGTTCGACGAGAAGAGGATGCGCTTCTGCGACGGGTGCCAGAAGGGCGCGAAGGACGCGGCGTCGAGGTACGTGAGCTGCATCGCCTCGGAGCCGTCGGCGTTGGCGACGTAGAGCTCGAGCTTCGACGGCCGGACGAGGTTCTGCGCGAGGAGCTTCTTGAAGTCCTCGAGGTCCTTGCCCTTGGGGCGCGAGGCGCGCCAGACGATCTTCGAGCAGTCGGCGTTGAAGAACGCGCCGCCGTCGTAGCCGGGCGTGTTCGTCAGCCGCTTCACGTTCTTGCCGTCCGCATCCATGCGGTAGAGATCGATGTCGCCGTCGCGAACCGACGTGAAGATGATCGAGCCGTCCTTCGCGCAGACCGTCGCCTCGGCGTCGTAGCCGACCGTATCGGTGAGGCGCACGACGTTCTTGCCGTCCACGTCGGCCTTGAAGATGTCGTACGTGTCGTAGAGCGCCCAGACGTACCCGAGGCTGTGGTCGGGCTTCGGCGGGCACGCGTCACCGCCGAGGTGCGTCGACGCGTAAATGACCTGCTGGTCCCCGGGCATGAAGTACGAGCACGTCGTCGCGCCCTTGCCGCTCGAGACGGGGATGAGCGGAGGAACGACATCTCGACGACCTCCGATCTGGGAGTCGAGAGGGAGCACGGTGTTCAGCGGCAGTCGGTGGATGCGATCGCAGTCGCTGTCCCCGGTGCGCGACTGGAGGATCAGCTGCTTGCCGTCGTTCGACCAGTACGCCTCGGCGTTCTCACCGGCGAGCGTGAGCTGGCGGAGATCGGCGAGGTGTCTCTCTTCCGGGAGCGCGACGATGGGCGAGAGCGACACGCTCGAGGCCGCGGGGGTCGGCGCGGCGATCGAGGCCGGAGGACCGCACGCGGGGAGCACGGTCGCGAGAAATCCGCCCAGGGTGACGGTTACCGTGGCCACGAGCCCAGTGAGAACGACGCGCTTCATCGCCGGCCGTTATACAACGGTGGCCCGAGTCTCGTTCGACGCCACGCGACAAAAGAGTGAAGCCCGCTCCGCCTCTCGGCGAAACGGGCTTCCCCGGTTCTGGCGCTCAGGTCACGGGAACGTGACGTGAGCCGCGCGCGACGTCAGTTGACGCCGCCGCCGCACACGTTCGGGCTACCGCCGCCACCGCAGATCTGCGGAGCGAGGCAGAGCCCGCAGTCGATGAGGCCGCCGCAGCCGTCCGCGATCTGACCGCAGTTGGCGCCCGCCTGCGCGCAGGTGCGCTTCGTACACTGAGGAACGATGCACTTGCCGTTGATGCACGACGTGCCGCCGGGGCACGGGCAGTCCGGCATGATGACGTTACCGCAGCCGTCGGCGACCTTGCCGCACGCGGAGCCGATGGCCGGCGCCGGGCACATCAAAGGCACGCAGGCGCCCACTCCGCACGTGTTGGCGACGCCGGCGCCGCCACACACCCCGGTGACGCACGCGGCGCAGACCGCCGTGCCACCGCATCCGTCCGAGATCGTCCCGCACTGGTTGGCGGCGCAGGTCTTCTTCACGCAGGGCGGCGCACCACACTTGTTGGGCACGCCCGCGCCACCACACGTCGAACCCGCGGGGCACGCCGGGCAGGTGATGACGTTGCCGCAGCCGTCGCCGGCCTGACCGCAGTCGATGCCCTGCTGCGCGCAGGTCTTCGCGGTGCAGCTCGGCGGAACCGGGGGAACCGAGGTCACGCACGACGCGAGGTCGAACAGCATGAAGGCGAGGACCTTCTCCTGCGTCGTGAGCGGGTTGTTGTTGCACTCGGTCGGGAACACGACGTTGTTCGTCGCGCTCCCCGTCGAGACGTGGAAGTCGCTGAAGAGGACGCGGCCGCACTGCTGGTCGGCCGGCTTGTTCAGGTCGGTGTTGAACGTGAGGTGCTGGACGCTCGCGGCGAGCGCGCCCACGCTCGTCGGGGTCGTGTAGAGCCACTGCTGCGCCTTCGTGGCGAGCACGGGACCGTCGGCGTCGTGACGCGCCTCGTCGATCGGGATCTGCGGGTTCGGAACCCACGGCGGCGCGCCGGCCGGGAGCGGAGCCACGAGACCGCCGACGATGTTGAGCCACTGCGCGAACGCCTGGCCCTTGCCGAACGTCGTGTCGAGCTCGGCGATGATGCTGGCCCACGAGGCCGTCTGCGGAACCCACGACGCCGCCGTGTTCCAGGGGGACGTGTTGTTGAGCCAGACGTAGCTGAAGTGCGTCGCGTAGACGCGGCCGCCGCTGTTCGCGTAGTTGAGGACGTTGGTGGTCTGGGTCGCGGTCTTCGCGACCTCGCCGCCGACGCACTCGAAGATCGACATGTCGTACTTCGCGAGCTCGAGCGGGTCGTTGTAGAGCGAGGATGCGGGAGGCGTGCCAGCCGTCTGGTTGCAGACGCCCGGATCGGTGCACAGACCCTTGTCGACCGTGCACGTCCCCTTGTTCTTGTCGCACGACAAGCCGAGGGTCGGACAGGCCTTGCCGCCGCTCGTGCAGGTACCGCCGCAGCTGACGCCGAGGGTGCTGCAGTTCGTGCCGCTGATGCTGCACGTCGCCTGGCAGTTGCCGCCGAAGTTGGTGCAGGCGGCGCCGCTGATGCTGCACGCACCAGCCTGGGTGGTGATGACCGCGCCGTTGTCCTTGTAGAAGCGGACGCGACCGTTGCCCGCGGGGTTCGTGAACTCGGCGTCGTCGATGCCGATCTTCCGGAGGACGCACTCGAGGCCGTCGACGTTACCCGTCGAGATGGCGATGAGCGGAATGTCGCCCTCGGCCTTGTTGTGCGCGAGGGCCGTGCTCGTCGCGGGGACGAGCGCGTTGCCGCACGCCGTCGTCACGATCGTGAATTGCTTGCGCCAGCGTCCGAGCTGGACGACGACCGGGATGTTGTTGACCTTGCCAGCAGCGGCGCTGCTGACCGGGACGTTGGGGAGGAGGAACTTGCCGTCGGGGCCGGTCGTCGCCGAGACGAGCGGAGCGCCGGTCACGGACGCGCCACACTGCTCGCAAGCAACGTTCGGCGTGAAGGCCGCGACCGGACCGTTCGGGATGTACACGAGCGCGCCGTAGATCGGGAGCGTGCCGTTCGGCGTCGTCACAGTGCCGCTGATGCTCGTGGTACCGCCGCCGGCGCACACCGTCTGCTGCGTGCAGAGGCCGGTGCACGCGGCACCGTTGCCGCCGCACACGTTCGCGGTGCCGCCGCCACCGCAGATCTGACCGGCGACCACGCAGGCGCCACCGCAGCTGATGATGCCTCCGCAACCGTCGGCGATCGGACCGCAGTTCAGGCCCGCCGGACACATCGTGAGAGGCTTGCAGGACTTGCCGCAGACGCTCGGGACGCCGCCGCCGCCGCAGGTCTCGCCGGCGGCGACGTTGCACGAGCCGCACGACGCGATGAGACCGCCGCAGCCGTCGGGCTGCGAGCCGCACGACGCGCCGAGCTCGAGGCACGTCTTCGGGACGCACCCTCCGCCTGCGTCGGCGCCGCCGTCGGCGCCGCCCGTTCCACACTTGCTCGAACCGCCGCCGCCGCAGAACTCACCGGCCGCCGTGTTGCACGTGCCGCACGAGGGCGTGACGCCACCGCAACCGTCGCTCGCGACACCGCACGTCGCCTTGGCGTCAGCGCACGTGAGGAGCTTGCACGCGGGCTTGCCGCAAACGCTCGGGACGCCGCCGCCGCCGCAGGTCTCGCCGGTCGGGACCGAGCAGGTACCGCACTGGACGATGCCTCCGCATCCGTCACCGACGGGACCGCAGTTGGCCTTCGCGCTGGCGCACGTCAGTGGCTTGCACGAGGCGCCTCCCTCCGAGCCCGCCTCGACTGGGGTGAAGATACCCGGCGGCGGAGTGCCCGCCTCTTCCTGGTTTGCGTTCGGGTCGACGAACTGACTGTCGTCGCTGGATCCGCACGCGATGGCGACCGCGGCGACCGCGGCGACGACGCAAAGACTCTTGATGGCTGTAGCAGTACGCATTGAGCAGAAGCCTCCCGAGGCAATCAAGGCGTCAACGGCCGATCGCGCTCACGATGCAACGTAGCTGGGTTGCCGTAGCGATCCCGCCTTAACGGCAGCGATCGTTCCGATTCGTGGCACGTTTCCGCACCCTGAGAACGTACCTCGTACGACTCTTGGTCTATGGGTCGAGCTCGGGGTAGCGGCGAAAGATGCCGTCCTCGTTGAAGGGGATCCGCCGCTCCGACGCGAGGTAGGCGGCGATCCGCGGGCGCGCAGCCACGCGGGCGCGCAGCGCGAGCAGGAGCGGGATGTCCTTGTCCAACCGCCGCAGCGCCTTCGGGAATGCGTAGGTGAGGCCCTCGACCACCTGAAAGAGCGACAAATCGACGTACGTCGAGGTGCGGCCGAGCGCGTAGGGGCCCTTGCCCTTCGCGTTCGCCCTGTTCGCCGCGAGCACCGACTCGAAGTAGCCGAGGTACTTCGCCATGCGCTGCTTGGTGAAGAGCTTCGAGCGCGCCCGGGCCTCGACCTTCTGGTCCTCGTAGTAGAGGTTCGTGGCGATGGGGTGATGTGTGTCGTGCACCTCCGCCACGAAATCGGTGACCGAGAGCTGGAGCTGGTGGGCCGCGACGCGACTCCGCTCGTCGTCGGGGACGAGCCCCAGCCGCGGACCGATGACCTGCAAGATGTTCGCGGTGTGCGCGACCACGAGCTTGCCGACCTCGAGGATCGGCGGCGCGAAGGGACGGAGTGGCGAGCCAGGCCGGCCCATGATGGCGAAGAGCGCCTCCGCTCCCCCGCCCTGCTTCTTGGGCAAGCGAGCCACGTCGACGTAACGCGCGCCGGCATCCTCGAGGGCAAGGCGGACGAACTCGCCACGCCCCTGGATCGATGGCCAGTAGTAGAGGTTCAGCTTCACGGACTCAGGATCGCGTGCGACGCCGCGAGACGCAAGCCGCCACCGCCGCAAGCGCGAGCGCTGCGACCGAGCCCGAGCCCTTGCGCGGAGGGGGCGACGCGAGCGCGCACCCGGAGCCCGCCTCCTCTGCGGCTACGGCCTTCGGAGGGAGCGTCGCCGGATCGGGCTCGCCTTCTCGCCATGGGTCCTGACCGGCCTTCGCGTAGGCGCCAAGGATGAGATCCTTGAAGGCCGCCGCCGACGTGAAGACGTTCTCCGCAGCGAGGCATGCCGCGGGATCGCCGGGCGTCGCCTGGCCCCCGTTGCCGCCGCGCGAGAGGACGCCGAGCACCGCGCCGCTCGACTCGGCGAATGCCGGGCCGCCGCTGTCGCCCGCGCAGCCGCTCTCCCCGAGCTTGAACTCCGAGGGCCCGAGCTGCTCGGCCGGGCCGACGGCGAGCACCTTCACGCCGCTGCGCCGCTGGCGCGTCTGTGGGTTCGAAGAGGTGTCGGTCACGCCCCATCCGACGACCCGGACCGTCTCGTCGAAGCGCGGTCCGCCGTCGAGACGAACCGGCGCGGTCTTGGCGCCTGGGAGCGCGCGGTCGAGCAGGATGAGCGCGAGGTCGTGGTTGCAGAGCGTCTTCGCGGCGTCGTCGAGGATCTCGACGCCGCGCGCACCACGATCGAGCCCGGTCAGGAAATCGGGACGCTGCGGGCCGACGAAGGCGTAGAGCTTCGAGGCGAGGTGGTCGCCGGAGACGACGCCGCCGAAGGTGGGATTTCCGGCAGAGTCACAGGAGGCGCTCGCGTCCGTCGCGGCGACGCAATGCCTTGCCGTGAGCACGAGCCTCGGCGTGAGCAGGGTGCCGCTGCAGCCCGCGGCCGCGCCGCCGATCTGGATGGCGTCGTAGTGCATCACGAGCACGACCGCGTCCTCGGACGCGTCAGAGTCGGTGCCGTGGATGATCGCCGAGGATACGCGCGCGCCGGCGGATTCGCGCTCGCCGCTCGGCTCGCAAGCCGCGACGACCCACGCGAGCCCGAGCCCGAGCGCGAGGCCGCACGCGCGCCCGCTCATCGTCGACGACGTCGGGCGAGGACGAGCGCGCCGATCGCGACCGTGAGAGCCGCGAACGCGTCGTGTCCGCGCGACGTTCCCGAGGAGGGCCCAGCCGTCGCACAGCCACCGCCGCCTCCGCCCGCGCCACCGCTGCTCGTCCCGCCGTCGACGCCCGACGTGCCCGAGGGGTCGGGGGTACCCAGGTGAATCGTGAACGGCGCGTCCGTCTTCTTGGTGGTGATACCGCCGACGACGACGAGCACGTCACCCTCGAGGTTGGCGGGGAGCTTCACGGCCTTCGTGAGGTCGGGCTTGCCGAGGACGATCGGAACGCCGACCGCCGCATTGCGCGTCGCATCCGTCTCGACGGAGACCTTCGAGAGCGCGTCGAGCGTCGCGCGATAAGAGAAGTACGAGAGCCCGGAGGTGATGCCCGTCGCCCCTTCGGCGAGCGCTGCGGTCGTGACGCCCGGATACTTCGGCGCGTCCGGATAGCCGCCGGTGCCGGCGAGCGCCTTCGTCGCCGTGTTCCACGCGCCGAAGAGCGGATAGTCCTCCGCGAGGGAGGAGCCCTTGGCGATGAGCACGGCGTCGATCGCCGCGAGCGATTTGGTCCCGTCGAGCTCCTTCTCGAGGATCTCGCGGACCGTGTCGGGGCCATGACGAAGCGTGAGGAAGAGCGGCCACACCGCCGAGCCGTAGAGGAAGCCCGCCGTGACGCCCGACGGCTGCGTGTCGAGCGAACGCGTCGGGTCCTTGAAGAAGGCGGGCAGCTGCCGCTCGAAGTCCACGAGCGCCGGGAACACCTGCTTCATCGCCCACTGCGCCGTGCCTTCGGCCCAGAACCGATCGAGCTCTGCGTCGTAGCCGTCCTGCACCGTGTGGAAGAGCTCGTGAGCGACGACGGTGCGGAAGCCCTCGGCGACCGTCGGGTAGCCACGACCGACGAACGAGGACTCCGCCAGCACGAAGCTCGAGCAAGACGAGCCGGTACAGGACTCGGTGACCGTCTGGCCGTCGGCGCCCGTGAACGCGACGAGGTAGACGTCGAGCTTGTCGTCGCCGCCGTGCGACGTGCAGCCCGTGTCGGGCGGCGGCTGCTTGAAGCCCATCTCGGCGTACTTCGCGAGCGCCTGCTCGCCCGCGTCGGCGGCGACAGCCACGGTGTCGGGTACGCCGTCCGCGCGCGTGGTGGTCGGGTCGACCGAGCTCGCCCCGGTGATTGCATAGTGCACGCGAAC
>JANXVA010000553.1 GCA_025351875.1 Myxococcales bacterium
TCACCTCGTCGGGGTCGCCACCGCGCTCGCGGAGCTCACGACGGAGAGACTCGGGGAGGTTGTAACGGACGACCTCCTGCGGCTTCTGGCCTTCGCGGATCTTGGCGTTCTGGAGGGTGCGCGCGAGGTCGCGCTCCTTCAGCATCGTGCCCGTGTCGACGGTGAGGTCCATCTCCTGCGTGTCGGCGGTCATCGGGTCGAGCTCGATGTCGGGCGTCACGCCCGTGCCCTGGATGGAGATGTCGCCGGGCTCGGTGAGATACTGAGCGATGGTGAGCTTGAGCGCGGCGCGGTCCGGAAGCTCCGTGAAGACGAGCTGGACGGAGCCCTTGCCGAACGTGGTCTCGCCGATGACGATGGCGCGGTCGTGGTTCTTGAGCGCGCCGGCGACGATCTCGCTCGCGCTGGCGGACGAGCCGTTCACGAGTAGCGCGATCGGGTAGTTCGGCTCGGTGCCCTCGGCGTGCGCGACCTTCTCCTCGCGATCCTCACCGGAGCCCGGATTTCCCACGGTCGCCACGATCGGCCCGCTGACGAGGAACTTGTCGGCGACGCGCGCCGCCTGCTCGAGGAGGCCGCCCGGGTTGCCGCGGAGATCGAGGACGAGGCCCCTGAGCTCGCCGTTCGCGCGCATCTTGTTGAGAGCGTCGTCGAGGTCCTTCGCGGTGTTTGCCTGGAACTGCTTGAGGCGCACGTACCCGATGTTGTCGGCGAGGAGCTTGCTCTCGACGCTCGCGACCTTGATGACCTCGCGCGTCAGCTCGAACGGCTTCGGGGTCTGGAACCCGTCGGGCCCGTCGCGCCGGAGCCACACGGTGACCTTCGTGCCCGGCGCGCCGCGGAGATGCTGAACGGCCTCGTTGAGGCCCATGTTCAGCGTCGACTCGCCGCCGATCTTCATGATGCGGTCGTACTTCTTCACGCCGGCGCGGAACGCGGGCGTACCGGGCATCGGGTTGATGACCGTGAGCTGCTGATCGCGGATCGAGATGACGATGCCGAGGCCGCCGAACTGGCCGCTCGTCGACAGGTTCATCTCCTTGTACGCCTCGGGCGACAAGAGAACGCTGTGCGGATCGAGCGTGTGGAGCATGCCGTTGCACGCGGCGTATTCGACCTCGCGCAGGTCGACCTCGGTGCCCTTGAGGTTCTCCTGGACGAAGCCGAAGACCTCACGGAGGCGCGCGCTGACGTCCCAGAGACCGAGCACGTTGTCGACGCGGAACTCGCGCTCCTGCGTGTCGACACGCACCTTCACGGTGGGCTGGTTCTCCTCGTGCAGGACGATGACCTGCGCGACGTCACGCTGCACGTAGTTGAGCGAGGACAGGAGCATGTCCTTCGGCTTCACGCGCTTCGGGTCGACGTACTTGTCCCGGACGTTCTTCAGGACCTCGTTCACGACCTTCAGCTGGGTGAGGTCGTAGTTGGCCGGGGTGTGCGTCTTTCCGTTGGCATCGGTAGCCGCCGCGCTCGCAGGAGCGAGCCCGTCCCAGAGCCCGTTGCCGTGAAGGCGAAAGGCGAGGAAGGCGGCGAGACCGAAGGCAGCGAAAAGCGCGATGAACTTGAGCGCGCGTGCGAAAAAACGCATCGGATCCAGTATAGACGCGCGACGACCCCATTCGGGCCTAATCGCGCTTCGGTTTTAGAGGGAGCGGACCGGGGAAATCGCGGGCTTTGCGTGCAGGGCTGCGGGGCTGCCCGAGCTCATCCCTTGCGGATCACGGCCACGTAGAATCCACCGAGAACCGCGGCAGGAGAATCGCAGAGGAACCGCTCGGCCCGGCGAAGTATTCCGCTGAGGCCAGGGACGTGCATGACGAAGGCCGCGGGCGTCACGATGCGGATGCCGCGCGCGGCTTCGATGCGCGTGTTGGGCGGGAGGATGCGCTGGAGCACCCACGGAGCATCGAACCGCGTGTAGACCGCACTCTCACGTGTGTGGTCTCCCACCTTGCCGGCCGGGCCGAGGCGCTTGGCGAGGCCGCGGAAGCTGAGCGGGTTGTAGAACTCGGCAAGGATGACGCCCCCGGGGCGCGTCACGCGCGCCATCTCGGAGAGCGCCTTGCCGATGTCGGGGAC
>JANXVA010000162.1 GCA_025351875.1 Myxococcales bacterium
CGACGCCGACTTCTTCGGCAAGATCCCCGACACCGAGATCCCCGTCTCCGAGGGCATCGAGATCCGCTTCGAAAATGCGCCTGCTGGTCCCGGCAAGACGGTGAAGAACAACTTCGCCCGGATCGAGAAGAAGGCCGACGAGACGATGCTCCAGGCGCTCGACCGCCTGAAAAAGTGGACGGCGACCCTCAACGTGCCGGACGACCACATCATCGGCTACGAGAAGATCGAAGACCCCGACGAGGACACCGGCAGGTTCGTCGAGAAGGGGTGGCGCACGTTCTACCTCTTCAATCGCGCCGAGGTCACCGGCGAGTACATCACCGACGCCGCGCGCGCCGTGAACACGCAGAGCGGGATGCCCGAGGTCTACGTGTCGATCACGTTCAGCCCCGCCGGCGCCGACCGCTTCGAAGAGGTCACCGGCGCGAACGTCCAGCGCCGCTTCGCGATCATCCTCGACGACGTCATCAACTCCGCGCCGGTCATCAAGTCGAAGATCGGCGGCGGTCGCGCGAGCATCACGATGGGCGCCGGTGATCCCGAGACCCAGCTGAAGAACGCCGAGAAGCTCGAGATGGTCCTCCGCTCGGGCGCGCTGCCCGCGCCGATCACGCCGTCGAACGAGTCGCTCATCGGCCCGACGCTTGGCGCCGACGCGATCCAGAAGGGCGCGCTCGGAGCGCTCGGCGGAGCGAGCCTCGTGCTCCTCTTCATGGTCTTCTACTACCGCAAGGCCGGCCTCGTGGCCGACGGCGCGGTGCTCTTCAACCTGCTCATCCAGCTCGCGATCCTCGCGTCGCTGAGCGGCACGTTGACGTTGCCCGGCATCGCCGGTCTCGCGCTCACGATCGGTATGGCGGTCGACGCGAACGTGCTCATCAACGAGCGCATCCGCGAGGAGCTCCGCGCCGGTCGCACGCTCCGCGCGGCGGTCGAGGCGGGCTACGAGAAGGCCTTCACGGCCATCGTCGACGGTCACGTCACGATCTTCATCTCCGGTCTCATTCTCTCGCAGTACGGAACGGGCCCTGTGAAGGGCTTCGCTTACACCCTCATCATCGGCATCATCGCCAGCCTCTTCACCGGCGTCTTCTGCACTCGGTTGGTCTTCGACTACTGGGTTCGTGGAGCGAAGGTAAAGCGCCTGAGCGTGGGAGCGGAGTTCTGAGATGGAGCTCTTCAAGCCCGGCAAAACCTATGACTTCATGCGTGTCCGGAAGTACTGGATCGCGCTCAGCGTGTTCCTTGCTCTTGGGTCGCTGGTGCTCCTCTTCTTCCCCGGTCCGAACTACGGCACCGACTTCAAGGGCGGCACCGAGATCGAGGTCGCGTTCACCAAGGCCGTCGAGGGCGGAGAGATCCGCCACGCCGTCACGAAGAGCGGCGCGTTCTCCGAGCCGGACGTCGTCCAGGTCTCGGACGGCGCGCACCCGTACCGCTACCTGATCCGCGTTCAGGAGATCAGCACGGTCGACGAGTCGACGAAGGAGTCGCTCCGCAAGGCGCTCTGTCTCGGCGTCGAGGGCGAAAACGCAAAGTGTCCGCAGAACGCGCGCGCCACCGAGCTGAAGTTCAGCGCGGGCGGTGACAAGCTCTCCGTCCGCTACGACACGGACCCCGACCTCGAGAAGCTCAAGCAGCAGCTCGCGATCGTCCCGTCGGTGAAGCTACGCGCCGGCACGAACAACCCGCAGGTCACGAACCCGCGCGACCATCGCGTCGAGATCCAGCTGCAGAGCAAGGGCGACCAGCTCCTCGACGTGCTTCGCAACGAGCTCGGCGCCGACCGCGTCCCCGCCGCGGCGCTCCGCGTCGAGTGGGTCGGTCCGAAGGCCGGCAAGCAGCTGCGCGACAGCGCGCGTAACTCGGTCGCGATCGCGATCGTCTTCATCATGCTCTACCTCGCGTTCCGCTTCGACCTGCGCTTTGCGCCGGGCGTCGTGCTCGCGTGCGTGCACGATGCGCTCGTCGTCCTCGGTGCGTTCGTCATCTTCCACAAGGAAGTAACGCTCTCGACGATCGCCGCCGTCCTCACCATCGTCGGCTACTCGATGAACGATACCGTCGTCGTCTACGACCGCATCCGAGAGAACCTCGGCAAGCACCGCGGCAAATCGTTCAGCACGATCATCAACATGAGCATCTCCGAGACGCTCAGCCGCACGATCCTCACGTCGGGCGCCACGATGCTCTCGGTCCTCGCGTTCTTCATCTGGGGAACGGGCGTCATCAAGGACTTCGCGTTCGCGATGGTCGTCGGCATCATCGCCGGCACCTACTCGAGCATCTACGTCGCCGCGCCGCTCACCGAGTGGATCGACACGAAGATGTCGAACAAGACACGCGCGGAAGAAGTGAAGAAGCGCCTCAACGCCGCGAAGGCGACCTAGGTTCTCAGGTACGGCTCCGCCGGGTCCGCCCTCAGGCTTCACCTGAGCCGGCATCCGACCTACCGGCTTTGAATCGCCGTTCGGCGAAGGGCGCGCAGACGCGCCGATTTCACGCCTAGGCGGAGCGTGGCCGCTGGAATGCCACGTAACAGGTGATCTCCGAGGGCGGGTGGGCGTCCGATCTCGCCCTGCTCCTCATGCTGCTGCTGCTCCCGAAGCTCACGCAGAAGTTCGGCGCCGGCTTCGGGCGCGCGGAGCTCATCCGTTTTCACCGGCGCTGCGGAAAAACCGTGGTAGGACGGCCCCGGACTCGTACCCAGGGGGGCGTCGGATGAAGCTTGTCGGGCTGCTCGCAATCGCATCTTTCGCGCTCTCGCTGGGCGCCGGGGACCCGCTCTCCACGGAGCGCCACGTGCACGGCGTCATCACCTCGGTCGACCCTGCTCTCGTGACGATCTCGTCGTCGCAGCGCACGATCAGCGGCAAGATCGACCCTGCACGCACCAAGGTCACGATCCACGGCAAGCCGGCCACGCTCGCCGACCTGAAGGTCACGGCCCACGCCAAGGCCGAGCTCTGCCTCGACGACGTGTGGGTCTCGATCGACGCGCACTGAGCAGGTAGCCTCGGCGTCATGGCCGGCGCTCCGCTCATCGAGTTCAAGGGCGTCAAGAAGGCGTTCGGAGCGAAGGTCGTCTACAGCCACCTCGACCTCGCGATCCCGCGTGGCGCGACCGTGACAATCATGGGGGCGTCCGGCAGCGGCAAGAGCGTCATGCTCAAGATGCTCATCGGCCTCTTCGAGTCCGACGGCGGCGAGATCGTCTTCGACGGCCGTGACGTGACGAAGATGAACGAGCACGAGCTCTACGAGGTTCGGCGACGGGTGGCCTATCTCTTCCAGGGCGCCGCGCTCTTCGACTCGCTCAGCGTGGGCGAGAACGTCGCGTACGGGCTGCGCGAGCAGAACTGGAACACGATGAAGGACGAGGAGGTCCGGCGCCGCGTCGCCCAGTCCCTGCAGATGGTCGGCCTGCCGGGGATCGAGGACATGCGCCCGAGCGATCTCTCCGGCGGAATGAAGAAGCGCGTCGGCCTCGCGCGCACCCTCGCGCTCCAGCCGGAGGTCATCCTCTATGACGAGCCGACCACCGGTCTCGACCCGATCAACACCGCGCGCATCAATCACCTCATCGTGGGCATCAAACGCTCGCTGGGGCTCACGAGCGTCGTCGTCACCCACGACATGGGCACCGCGTTCGCGGTGTCGGACTACCTCGTCATGCTCGGCAAAGGGCGCGTGCTGATGATGGGAACCCCCGACGAGTTCAGGACCACGAAGAACCCCTACGTGCGCGATTTCATCGACGGCAAGGCCCCCGAGGTCGAGGACGTCGACGTGCTACTCTCGACCTCGTGACCGCGAAGAATCGCTCACTGAAGGTGGGAGGGTTCGTCTTCGTCGCCCTGGTGCTGGCAACGTTGGCGGTCTTCCTCATCGGCGACAACCGCCGCCAGTGGGATCGCAAGATGACGTACCACGCGAAGTTCAACGACGTGGTCGGCCTGAAATCGGGCTCGGTGGTGCGCATGGGCGGCATCGACGTCGGTCAGGTCACGAAGGTCGCGCACGGCGAGAAGATCGACGACTCGAAGATCTACGTGACGATCTCCGTCGCGAGGAACGAAGCCCGGCGCGTTCGCCCCGACACCGTGGCGCGCGTCGTCAACAAGGGCCTCCTCGGCGACAAGATGGTCGAGCTCAACGGAGGCGACCCCGCGAAGGGGCAGGCCGCAGACGACGCGTTCATCGCGAGCGACGAAGACCCGAGCGACATGGGCAAGGCCATCGAGAAGATGACCGACGTCGCGAAGAAGGCCGACCTCACGATGGACGCCATCAAGCGCACGAGCGAGCAGCTCGCCGACCCGCAGATGACCGAGGACATCAAGGGCAGCATCAAGTCGCTACGCACCATCCTCGACGGCGTCGCCAACAACAAGGACGGGGCCGCGCACAAGATGATCTTCGACCCCGAGGAGGGCAAGCGCATCGATCACATCCTCGCCAACCTCGACGCGACGACGGCGAACCTCGCCTCCGCGACGGCCGACGCCCGCGACGTGACGGCGCGCGCCAAGGCTGGGCCTGGTCTCGTGCACGCGCTCGTCTACGACGAGCAGCTCGGCGCCAGCACGACGGGTACGATGGTCGAGCTCAACAAGAGCCTCGTCGCCCTGCGCACCGGCAATGGTCTCGGTCACGCGTTCATCTACGGCGACGACTCGACACAGCACGTGATGAGCAACGTGAGCGCCATGAGCGACGACCTCAGGGAGATCGTCGGCAACGTGAAGGCGGGGCGCGGCACCATCGGCGGCCTCCTCGTCGACCCGAGCATCTACGAGGACGTCAAGACGCTCGTGGGCAACGTCGAGCGGAACCAGGTGCTCCGTGCTCTCGTCCGCTACTCGATCAAGCAGAACGACGGACGCCCGCACGCCGAGATCAAGGACCCGGCACGCGAGCCACCGATGCCCGCAGTCACGCCGAAGCCGCTGACGCAGCCCGGCGCGACGCGTTAGCTACATGGCTGAGCGCGATTCTCGTGCCTCGGATCGCACCCGGCCATTTTGCTCCGTGCTTCGCACGCCGAAGGCGCCGTGCGAAGCACGGTTCGCCGAAGGCGAGTCGGGGAGGCTCGTGAGCGGAGCGAGCGAGGGGGAGGAAGTCCCCACTCGAGTAAGCTACTTGACGAAGACCTGCGCGGCGGCGAGGCCTTGCCCGCTCGTGGCGCGGAGGATCACCTTGCCCGTGCCGGCGAGCGGCGTCGGGTTCCGCCAGCATCCGGTCGCACGTCCGCCGAGCGTCGCGTTCGGCCCGGCGCCCGAGCTCTGCGCCAGGTTGATCGGCGGCATGCCAGGCACGGGCGAGTTGGCCACGAGCTGGATGTCGAGCTGCTGGATGCCGATGCTCGCCCCAACGACCGTGTAGCAGCCGTTCGGCCGGATGTTGATCGTCTGCTCGAGCGTCTGGCCGGCGGCGAACTGACCTGCGAACGGGCTGCCATCGGGCTGCGCGCCCTGGGCTTCGTTCTGACCCATCGATACGAGGATCGGCTGGACGACGGCAGCGGCCATTGGCGCGATCGGCGTCGCCGCACCCGTGCTCGTGGCCTGAGGAGGAGTGGCCGTAGGCGCCGCGGTCGCGGTCGGCGGCGGGGCGGTGTAGGGCGCCGGCGCGTTCGGATCCGACGTGGGGGTGTTCAGCTCCGCCGACGCCTTGCCGCCGCATGCGCTGGCGACGAGCGTGAGAGGAAGGGCGAGGAGGGCAAGGAAGGCATTGGAGCGGACGTGCATGGGGCCAGGGTCCGACAACTAGGGCGCGCTGTCCAGCTCGCGAGCGACTCGCTCGGCCAGCGATTTCACCGTGAGCGGGGCCGAGCCCTCCGCCTTGTTGTTCGCGAGGACAAAAGCGTCCGTCGCGCCCTGTTCCTCCGCGGCGCGCAGGAGGGCGAGGACGTCGTCGCGCATGTCGGGCTGCGGTGCGACGAGGCGATCGAATGGCGCGTATTCGGCCTTCTTGTCCGCGTAACGCGCGAACGGCGGGAGCATCAGCCGCGCCACGACGACGCGCGACGAGAGGCGCCCGTGACGCGCGAGCTGCACCCGCAGGCTCGGCATCGCGGTCCAGAACGTGAACACGTGCGCGGCGCCATGCGCGCGGAGCACGTCGCTCCAGCGCGGCACCATGAGCTCCTCGTTGCGGAGCTCGAACGCCCAGTCGAACACGCCGGTCGGGAGTGCCTCGAGAAATGCGTCGACCTTGTCGGCGAGCGCGCGCGCCTCGAAGGTTCCCTTCGGCATCGGCGTCAGCTCGAAGACGAAGGGCCCGAAATGGCGTGCGTACGGGAGGTAGGGCTCGAGCACCTCGCGCGTGAAGCGTGAAGCATCGAGAAAATTCGGGTTCTGTTCGCCGGCACGCGCGCCGTAGCGCGCATGGTTCGGGAACACGGCGGTCGTGATCTCCTCCCATACCTTGGAGACGAGACGAAACCGCGGAAGCGTCGGCGTGAGGGCACTCGCCTGCTCGAGCTGCGCGGCATACGACGCGACATCGGTCGTACGGAGCGGGCCGTAGTAGCTCCGGTCGACGCTCGCCGTGCGGAAGAGCGGATGCTGCGCGTACGCCCGCAAGCCGGAGCGCGCGAGCTCTTCGTCGGTGTGGCGCCCGTTCCACATGAGCCCCGCCCAGCCCGGAAAGGACCAGCTGCTCGTGCCGAAGTGGATCCACGACGGGACGCGTGCCGCGACGGCGCGATCCTCGTCGGTGACGCGAGGAGTGATGTCCGGGTTGCCTGCGTCGTCACGAGGCGATGAAGCGTCGTCGAACAGCGCGAGCTGCCGGGTCACCGCACGCGACCGCCGGCCGGCGAGGGATTCTCCCACCAGCGATCCGTCGAGCCTTGGCGCATGACCGTGAGGCGGAGGAGATCGATCTCGAGGAGCGCGATCGCGCCTTGCGACGACGTGCCGCCGTCGAGGCTGAGGAGGTTCGCGCCGATGCCGAGCTGCAGGCCCCAGGGCGCGCCGCCGACGATCATGGCGTGCAGCGGAAAGCCACCGTAGTCGCTCCGGCGCGCCCAGCTGCGCCACCCTGGACCGAGGTCGAACGCGAGGCCCCACTGACCGCGCGCGAAGCCGCCCGTCGCGACGCGCGCCGAGAGATCGAGATCGGTGCCGAGCGTGAAATAGGTCGTCGTGCGGAGGAGGCCGCCCACGACGACGCTGCTCGTCGGGGTCGTGCCTACGCCGATGGAAAAGGAGAGGGCGGTCGCGCGGTCGTACTCTCCACGCGCCTCGCTGCGGGCGACGCCGTATCCGCCACCCCCCGTGAACCACGAGCTCACGTCGGCGTGTGCGGTGCGCGGTGCGCCACCCACGACGGCCGCTGCGGCGCCGAGGCCCAGCGTTATTGCCAGCAATTGCCGATTCTTACGGGGGGCTCCTGACGAAGCTCGGAGGGCGGCAGGGGTACGGGGAGCAGCGTGCATGTCGGCCCCGGGGCGTACCACATTTTTCCGCCTCCCGCGCCTCCCGGGCGCAGGTGCTGGCGGGACGGGCTCGTCGTGCTGCTACGCTCCATAGCCGATGCGGGCGACGGCATTCCTGGCGATGGCGATCCTCCTCGCGGCAAGCGCGGTCGGCGCGGCGCCGACCGTGCCTGTGCCGAAGCCCCTCGCGCGAGTCGCCCGCGTCGTTCCGCCGGCCAAGCGAGTGCTCACGACAGCGAGCGCGTCGGGCGTCGATGCCGACGAGCCGTGGGCGGCACGGCTCACCTCGATCGTCGTCCTCAACAGGAACACGAACGCGCAGGCGCCGATCAGGCTCTATGACGACCACGGTGCCCTCGACCGCGGCGAAGCTCGAACCTTCATGCGGATCGCGGGCAGCTCGAAGGTCGAGCCCAACGACGCGAGCGAGGACGACGAGCGTCTCGACCTGCGCGTGGTGCAGCTCGCGATCCGCGCCGCGTATCACTTCGGCGGCGCGACGATCCGGATCATCAGCGCCACGCGTCCCGGCGCGCATGGAAAGCACGGGACGGGCGAGGCGCTCGACTTCTCGCTCGACGGCGTCAACGCCGGACTGCTCGCCGCCTACCTACGGTCCACGCCGCGCGCGGGCGTCGGCATCTACACGCACCCGAAGACGCAGTACGTCCACCTGGACGTTCGCGAGCACAGCTACCACTGGATCGACGGGTCTCCGCCGGGTGTCACGTGGCGCGAGCAGCTCCTCGCCGACCCGAAGCAAACCGCCCGCGACAACTCCTGGACCGCCGCGCTGGATCTCCCCGAAGCTCGGTAGTGGGCGCCGCGTGCTTGGTTTCGTGCTGCCGTTTCCGGAAAATCTGCTGCGTCCCGTTCCGGAAAATCTGCGGTCTCCCGTGAGGGAGGTGACGCATGATGGACTCAGCGGAAATGGTGCGCAGACGAGTGCATGCCGAGGAGACGTTGCCTCTGCTCAAGCGCCACGAGATCCAGGTACTGCTGCGCGCAGGCCACTCGCAGACAGACGTAGCCACGCGCACTGGCGCCTCGGTCGACACGATCCGTCGCGTGAAGCTCGAAGCCGAAGTGAGCAAGGTCGACGACGCGGCCGAGCGTCGCGAGCGGAAGATCGGACGACCTCGAAGGAGACCCGCTCGTTGTCGACGAACCGGTAAAATCCCTCGATCTCCGCGTCGGTCAGCGCACGTGGCGCCGCCTCCGAAGGACGAATGGAGAACGCTGCCAGAGTCTTGCGCCGATCTTCAGGGCGAAGCCCTACCCGAAGAGTGCTTCTTGATCCGCTCGACCACCTGCGTGATCGACTCGGGATCGAAGAGCAGCGAGTTGTGGCCGCGGCCCGGAAGGACCACGACCTCGCCGCGCGGGAAGACCGCGCTCTCGCGGGGGACGATCAGCGCGTCCGCTTCGCCGACGACGGACATGTGCGGCACGTCGTGCTCGTGCGCGCGCGCTCGGAGCCGGGCGAGAGTCGGGCTGCTCCGATGGAGCTCTGCTCCGACGAGGAAGCGGAAAGGGCGCGCGCGCTCGGTGCCGCCGAACGGGCTGCCGAGCGAGATCGTCTGGGTGACGCGCGCATGGCCGCCGAGCTCCTGGACGTACCAGCGCGCGACCAGTCCACCGAGGCTGTGACCGATGAGGTGCACGCGACAACCGACCGGGATCTTCGCGATGAGCCGAGCGAGGCTGCGTGCAATCCGATCGATGCCCAAGCCGGGCGCGTGAGTGAAGCTCGCGACCTTCGCGTTCGTGTCGTTCACGAGGTGGCTGCGCATCGGGCGGAAGACGCCAGCGCTCGCGAAGAACCCATGCACGAGCACGACCACGTCGTCGCCGGGGTGGACCTCTTCAGGCACGACGGCGGTGATGTCACGCGCCATGAGCGCGACCTCGCGAAGGGTCGCGACAGTCTCGGTCAGGTGGGAGCGAAACGTCCCCGGGACGTCGCTGAAGTAGCTGCCGTGCAGGGGCGGGATGCTGTCGTCGTGAGGCAAGGCCGGTATACCGAGAGGAAGCACGAACCATGCGAGGAGCCAAATTCTTGCTAGGGTGGCAGGTTCCACATGAGCGCTGCCGTGACTCCCTCCTCACCTCCTGGTGCTGCCGCGCCCGCGCCGTTCGTCCTTCCCACCGAGGTTGGCGAGGCCGATATCGACATGCTCGGACACGCGAGCAATATCGCGTATTTGCGATGGGTTCAGGACGCCGCCGTCGCGCACTCGGCCGCAGTCGGGCTCGACATGGAAGGCTACAGCCAGCTCGGCGCGGTGTTCGTGGTCCGCCGCCACGAGATCGACTACCTGCGTCCGGTCGTACGCGGCGAGCTGCTCGAGCTGCGTACGTGGATCGACAGCGCTTCTGCCGCGAAGTGCAAGCGCGCCACCGAGATCGTCCGCGTCGGCTCGGCCGAGCTCGTCGTGGCGCGTGCGATGACGACCTGGGGCTTCGTCGAGCTCACCAGTGGTCGACCCACACGGATCCCCGACTCGGTGCGCGTCGCGTTCTCGCAGCCGACGATGCGAGAGCTCTCGGCGCTCCGTAATCTCGAGGCCTCGCCCTCGGACCCGCCCCCGCCCGTCAGCGCCTGATCCACACGTGAAAATCGCGGTAAGCGCCGGTGCTCGCCTCGAGCACGAGCGTCTCGCCGACCGCCGGCGTGTCGATGATCGCGGTCGCTTCGCGCCACGAGCGTGCGCGCTCCTGCGACGGTGGTGACACCACGAGGTCGACGGCGCCTCTCGATGTACGCACGCGTAGGCCTTGCGTGGCGTCGTCGACGCGCACGACGATTCGCACCTGACGAGCCTCACAGCTCTTCCGCACCACGAACGTCTCGGTGCCTCCCGCGGGGATGATTCGGCCGCCGTCGAAGCGTCGAGCGCCCGCTTCGTCATCGAGGATGTCGAGGGTCGTCCAGCCTCCGGCCGGCGCGGGAGAGACGTATGCGTGCTCGGCTTCGCTGATCACGTCGGCGACATCGAGCTCGTCGATCACCGACGGCGAGGCGTCGTGCGGCGACTCGAGCGAGCTCCAGTCGGCGCGGTAAATCACCTTCGTCGGACCGGCGCAGATGAGATTGTCCGTGAGCGTCACGCGCTGCAGCTCGAAGCCGAACCTCGACGTGATGAGGCCAAACCAGTTCGGGTAGAGCGCGAGATAACGAGGTCGCTCCTCGACGGCGAGCCGCTCGATCAGCTCGACGGTCGACGCCTCGCCGTTGACCGCCGCGCGCGCGAACGGCATGCGCCGGTAGCCGCCGAGGCCGAGCGCATCGAGCGCGCGTTTTTCCGAGACGAAGGGTATCGCGCCGGCATCCCCCAGCAAGACACTCGACCCGGGCTCCATCACCGCAGCGAGACGGAGAGCCACTTCGATCTGCTGATCGCGAATGTTCCCCGAGGCGCGCGTGAAGTGGCTCACCTGCGCCGGAACGCGCGTCGCCGCGGCGAGGATCGCGCCGGCCACCAGCACACCCGAGACGAGCGGGCCTGCCCGTCGCCCGAGGCTCGTTCCAACGGCCGCAGCGCCCGAGCCCGCCGCGACGAGGAGCAGCAAGAGTGCCGGCGCGTAGTAGCGAAAATTGTGGAACGGCGAGTTGTTGTTGAACGACACGAGGAGGACCCACGCGAGCGCGCCGAGCAGGCATGCGGCCCCGAGCGCGCGGCGTTCGCGCGACGCGAGCGACACGAGGGCCAGCCCGGGCACGACCAGGCCGAGCCATCGAACACCGGAGAGCTCGGTACGAAGCACCTTGAACGCGAACGTGAGGATGTTCTCCACGTATGCGCGCGCGCGCCCCTCGTCGGAGAGGTACGGATTCGAGGAGAGCAACTTGAGCTGCGCGCCGGCGGACTGTGTTTCGCCCGTCGCGATGCGGTTCGCTCCGAGCACGAGCGCGGTCGCGACCAGCCCGGGGAGCGCGACACGAAGCACCGCTGCAAGTCCGGAGCGACGCGCCGCGGCGCGCGCTGCGACGATCGCGAAGACGCCGACGAGCACGCCTGCCTCGGGGCGAAGCAGGACGAGCACGGCGCCCCACGCGCCCAGGTGCCACTGCGCAGCCTCCCGGGTCAGACCGCCTCGCGCATGGATCGGCGCGCGCGTGCGAACCAGCGCGACCAGCGTCTGGCCGAGCGCCGCGGCGAAGGTCGCGACCTCCATTCCGCTGAAGAGCGACCAGTCGACGATCCCGACCGAGAGCATCAGGACGGCGATGCCGGCCGCGAGCCAGCGCGGGCAGGGCCTGGCGAGCGTTTGAGCGGAACGCATGAACGACGCGATCGCGACGACCGCGACGATCGCGGCCCACACCCCGAGGAGGCGCCCACGGAAGCCCACGAGCCAACCGAGCGCCAACAGCACTGCATAGAGCGGCGAAGTCTCGCCGGACGAGTATCCGTTGCCTGGCACCCACTCGAATGGATGCCCCTGCGCGAGCGACCGTGCGAAGTCGAAGTGGATGTAGACGTCGTCGAGCGGAGCCGGGAAGTACCCGTGCGATGCAGCGGCCGCGGGGACCCAGAACACGGCGCCGACCGCCGCAGCGAGGACCATCGCGGCCACGAAAGCCCTGAGCTTTGGGGTAGAGGCAGGCCGCATTTTACGCTGACGGCGCTGCATGGTAGCCGCTCTGGTCATGGACCGCGATGCAGCACACTGGGAAGCCGTCGAAGAAGCCGCCGAGCTGATGCACGAGGAGCGCTTTCACGAGGCGCTTCGCGTCCTCCACGCGGTGGTGAAGGCCGACCCGACCAACGCCTATGCCTTCTTCTTCATGGGGCAGGCGCTGTACGAGGTCGGCGAGCTCGAGCCCGCCCGCGACGCCTACCGCGCGTGCCTCAACCTCGCGCCGAAGCACCTCGGTGCGCGCATCGCGATCACGCATGTCGAGCGGAAGCTCGGACGCATCCGCGAGGCGATCAAGGAGGGGATGATCGCCGTCGACCAGGCTCCGCACGACGGCGATGCGATGTATGCCGTCGGGCTGGCGTATGCCGCGCGCGGCGACAACCCTGCCGCGCGTCGCTACCTCGAGGCGTTCCTCCACGCGAAGCCCGAGCTCGAGACGCGCCTCGAGGTCGAGGCGCTTCTCGCGACGATGAGGGAATGAGCGACTTTCGAGAGCTTCGTGCCGTGTGAGTCACACGACCCGAGCGGGCCTACTGCGCGCAGTTCTCGAAGCGGAACTGCGCGCCGCTCGCGCAGATCTGCTGGGCGCCCGGGTTCTCGGCGTTCGGGCAGTCGACCTGCGCCCAGACGCGGCCGGAGGCCACCGCGTGCCCGAGCAGCGAATCGAACTTCGCCGTGCAGTGAGAGTCCGTGAACGTCACGCCTCGCTTGGTCAGCGCGACCGTGATGTCGGGCTGGTCGCCGGTCTTGTTGAAGTGACCCTGGAGGGTCACGGCGCCGCCCGTGGCGCCCGTGAGCTCCGCATGTGCCGCGACGTGAAAGCCTTCGCCCTCGGGCGTGACCGAGCACGACACCGCGACGGTACCCTGCTGATCAGGGGCGCCGTCTTCGATCGGCACGACCGGATCGATGAGCGGGCTCTCGGGATTGGCCGGATCGGTGCGCCCGAGCGCCGGGTTGCCGAAGCTGCCAATCGCGAACCACCTGCCGGTCTGGCCGCACTCGGTGGACTTGTGGGTGCCGGGCTGGATCGTGCTGTCGAACGCGACGCGGGAAACGGCCTTCTCGGGATCCGAGCAACCGTTTGCGCTCATCGCGACGACGCCGGCCACGAAGGCGAGGCTCATGAACCGGAGCGAGAGCTGGTGACGACGGAACATCGGATGTCTCCCGTGGGAAAGAAAGGCGTGGCGAGGCCGAACCTGCGCCCCAGGCATTCTACATGATCGGACGGGCAAGGGCGCCTATCCGGAGGTCAGGCCTTGGCTGCAGCCTGAAACCCTCGATCGAGGTCGTCGGCGAGGTCGCCCTCGTCCTCCAGACCGACGCTGAGCCGGATGAGGCCGTCCCCGATCCCGAGCGTCTTCCGAACGTCGGCCGGCACGCTCGCGTGCGTCATGATCGCGGGGTGCTCGGCCAGTGACTCGACCCCGCCGAGGCTCTCCGCGCACACGAAGACCCGCAGCGACTCGAGAAACGCCTTCGCGGCGGGCAGCCCGCCGGCGAGCTCGAAGCTGATCATGCCGCCTGGCCCCTTCATCTGGCGCGCGGCGATCTCGTGGCCCTCGTGGGTCGTGAGGCCGGGGTAGAACACGCGCTCGACCTGCTTGTGCTTCACGAGGCGATCGACCAGCGTCCGGGCGCTCGAGACGTGCTGCTTCATCCGTACGCCGAGGGTCTTGAGGCCGCGCAGGACCATGTAACAGTCGAAAGGGCTGGGCACGCCGCCGACGGACTTCTGGAGAAAGTGGAGCTTGTCGCCGAGCGCGTCGTCGCTCGTGAGGACGGCGCCGCCGATGACGTCGCTGTGTCCGTTGAGGTACTTCGTCGTCGAGTGCACGACCATCGTCGCGCCGAGATCGAGGGGGCGCTGGAGCATCGGGGTCGCGAACGTGTTGTCGACGCAGATCTGCGCGCCGGCGTTCTTCGCGATCTGCGCGATGGCGGCGATGTCGATGATCTTGAGCATCGGGTTCGAAGGCGTCTCGAGCCAGACGAGGCGCGTGTTCGGGCGCATCGCGGCCTTCACCATCGCGGGATCGCTCATGTCCATGAAGGTGGCCTCGAGGCCCCACTGCTTCATCACCTTGTCGAAGATGCGGAACGTGCCACCGTAGACGTCATCTCCACAGAGAACGTGGTCGCCGGTCCGGAGTCCGAGCAGGATCGCGGTCGTCGCCGCGCATCCGCTTCCGAACGCGACGCCGTGCTTGGCGCCTTCGAGCGCGGCGAGACAGCCCTCGAGCGCGGTGCGCGTCGGGTTGCCGGCGCGCGAGTAGTCGTACGCCTCGTACTGGCCCGGTGACTTCTGGGCGAACGTGCTCGCCAGGACGATGGGCGTCATGACCGCGCCGTGGGTAGGGTCCGGATGCTGACCTGCATGAATACAGAGCGTTTCGAGGCGATGCCCTTCGTCCTTCATGGCATGCCGTCTAGCACACGGCCGTCGCGGAACCGAACCTCAGCGCAGCAGGGCGAGCGCGTCGTGGGCGGACGCGGGCCGTTCGCTCGGTGCATGCGCGAGGCACCGCACGACGGCCGCGTGCGCTCGGCCTCGCGCGGCCAGCTCTCCCGATGCCAGGCGGGGATGAACGTCGACGAGCGGACGTTCAGCAGCGGCGGCGAGCAGCGCTGCGAAGGACGGGCCCGTCCGCGGAGGAGCGCCGGTCATCGCGTGGAGGAACGTCGCCGCCAGCGCGAACAGATCGCTCACGACGGTGGGCGTTTCGCCCCGCGCCGTCTCGGGCGCGCAATACGCGAGCGTTCCTCGAAACGCTCCATCGTGGAGTGAGGACGCTCCGCGCCATGAGGCCAGCTCGAGATCGAGCAGGACGGCGCGCGTGCCTGCGTCGTCGAGCGCGAGGTTTGCCGGGCTCAGGTCGGCATGCACGATCGAGAGCGGTCCTTGCACGTCGGACGCGTCGTGAAGCGCCGCGAGCGCGACGAGCGCAGACTCGAGGGCGCGCTCGAGCCATGCGACGTCGAGCGAGTCGCTGCCGGTCGCGGTCGCGGCGTCGAGTCGATGCGCGAGGGTGGGGAAGGGGATCTTCTCCGTGCGCAGCCACGGGCCGCGCTCGTCGTCGCCCGTGGAGACGAGGCGCGGGGTCACCTGGCCCCCCAGCAGTGCGAGGAGACGTGCCTCGTCGCGGAGCCGCGTCACGGCCTCGGGCTCGGTCCGCTCGCGCGACGACAGCCGCTTCTCGAACAGCGTCGACGTGACGCCGTCCGGCCCGACGATGGTGACCTCCTCGAGTCTCATGAAATGGCCTGGCCCGTTCGCCTTCTGCGGGTCATGGTAGGCCCGTGCAGAAGCGCTGGCTTGGACTTGCTCTCGGTATTTTCGTTGGATTTGCTGGTGCTTGCAACACGGCCGACCTGACGAAGGCGCCGGACCCTGGAGAGGGAACGAGCGGCAGCCCGGCCGATCCGGCGGCAGACCCCGATCCGGCGGCGGTGGAGGCCGGACGCGCCCCGGCCACCGACCTCGACGGTGGCGTGATTCCGGTCAGCTCCAAGGTCACGATCCAGGTCCAGCCGAGCGACTTCGGCGCGGCGATCGAGGCCGCCATCCGCGCCGCCAAGACCAGCGTGCACATGACCATGTATCTGCTGACGGACACGACGATCATCGATGCCCTCGGCGACTTGAAGGACGCGGGCAAGGACGTGAAGGTCGTCCTGAACCAGACGTTCCCACCGAACGGCGGTGACAACGCGACGGCGTTCTCGAAGCTCAAGGCGCGCGGCGTGAGCGTGGTCTACGCGCCGGCGACCTACACATTCACGCATGCGAAGGCCGTCGTCATCGACGGCGCGAAGGTCATCATCATGACGATGAACCTCACGCAGACCAGCGCGAAGGACAACCGCGAGTACATCGCGACCGACAGCGATCCCGCGGACGTCGCCGACTGCGAGAAGCTCTTCGCCGCCGACTACGCGGGCCAGAGCGTGAAGGTGGATGGCAAGCTCGTCGTCTCGCCGCAGTCGGCGACGCCCATCGACCCGCGTGCGAGGCTCAAGGCGCTCATCGACAGCGCGAAGACGTCGCTCGACATCGAGGTCCAGTCGCTCAGCGACGACACGCTCACCGACGCGATCATCCTGGCCCACAAAGCCAAGGTCGCTGTGCGCGTCGTTCTCGAAGGCGGCAACGAGGTGACTCCGGGCCAGCTGGACGACATCACCAAGCTCAAGGCGGCTGGCGTTCCGCTCGTGGGCCTGACGACGCCGTACATCCACGCAAAGGCGATCGTCGTCGACAACCAGAAGGTGTTCATCGGCTCGCAGAACTTCACGCCCACGGCGCTCCTGCAGAATCGCGAGATCGGCGTCGTGACCGACGCTGCTGCAGAGGTCACGAAGGTCCGCGACGTCATCGCCAAGGATTTCGCGGCAGGAACCGCGCTCTGAGCGTCTGGCGTTCAGTAAATCACTCCGGGCTTGCAACTCCGTCGCTCGTCAGTATGGTGACGACGTTCGTACGGTGGCCGTAGCTCAGTTGGTAGAGCGCTGGATTGTGGCTCCAGCTGTCGCGGGTTCAAGCCCCGTCGGTCACCCCACTGTAACTGTTGAGGAATCGGCCGAAACGGCCAACGCGGCGGAAGAGTTGCCGCCGCGTTTGCCGCCACAACACGGCGGCGACGTCAGTGCCGAGGGTCCCTTGGCGCCGCCGATCGACGCCGTCGAAGTCGCTCTTGCCGGGACGGTCGCCGGGCTCACGGACGCACTCACGCGAGCGGCGAGCATGGGCGAGTGGTCGGCCGTCGGGCAACTGTCCGAGCGCATCGGAGGCATCACGCGAGAGCTTGAAGCGCGTCGCCTCTCCCGCGCTGGCGCGGTCGATCTCGATGCAGAAGCTCGCCGTCGGGGACGTCGCTGACGCCGTCAACCCGTGGTCGCCGAACCCCACAGCTTGACGGTCTGACTGTCTGACGTCATAACAGTCTCGACCCCCTTGGAGGCTGCCACGCCGCCAAGAGCAATCGTCGCGCTTCTGAATGCTCCTGATGCGGGAGCAGCCCCCCAAAGGGTAGGAAGCAGGGTCCTAGGCTCCCCGAGACGCGGGGGGCGCCACAGCTCCGTATCGGAGCAGAACGGCGCCCCGCTTGCTCGCACCCGGCCTTCTCGCATTCCTCGGCAGTAAAAACCTCACCTCCCTTCGAGAGTGGGCGATCCGTGCTCGCGTCTCCCCCGACGTCGTGCACATCGCGCGTACGCGCAAGCGCATCGCCGATCATCACGTCGCGAAGCTCGCCCGTGTCGTCGGTGAGGACGCGGCGACCGTACGCAGGCTGCTCCTCGGCGGCGGTGCTCCGCGTCGGCGGGTCAGGTGAGACTGCGCGCTTCATGCGCGTGCACGTCGACGATCCTGCTCCGCGCGG
>JANXVA010000590.1 GCA_025351875.1 Myxococcales bacterium
CCGATTCTCCACGTGCACGGGGACGCCGGGCGCAGGGCTGGTTTGCGCCGAAGTAGAGACGACCGCTTCGAGCGTCTACGCCTGCGAAGGGTATCGACTACCGACGGAGGCCGAATGGGAGTACGCGGCTCGGGCGGGCACCCGGACGCCCGTCTATTCAGGCCCGCTCACGAGCCACGCGACACTGCACTGCGCTCACGACCCGAGTCTCGCGGCCATCGCCTGGTACTGCGACAACGGCGGGACGAAGACGCACCCCGTCGAGTCCTTGCAGCCGAATGCCTGGGGCCTCTACGACATGATGGGCAACACCGAGGAGTGGGTGAGCAACGTGTTCAACGGCCTCGGGTACGAGGCTGACGCCGCGGTCGATCCGTGGGGCGACCTCGACGGTGGTGGCGATCGCGCTACACGCGGGGGCGTGATAACCGCGACCTCAGAAGGGTGTCGCGCCGCGAGCCGCTCGTCCTTGGACTGGGCCGTCCACAGCCCAGGTCTCGGTTTTCGCCTCGTGCGTACCCTGCCGTAGAATCGCACTCCGATGTACCTCAACGCCGTCCTCAACCGCGCTTGCGCACGACGCGCGGGGCGTGGGCAGGCCGACAACTACGATGCGATGCGACGGTCTTCGACCAAACGTCGGGCAGCAGCTCGTTCGATGCGGTCCATCGGCCACCCGGCCTGGAGGGATCGCCGGCCCCTTGGCTGCGGCTACCTCTCGATTGGGCCAGCCATGGCGAGGCGCAAGCACCCCGTGAAAATGTAAAAGCGGGCGTAGCACGCTGGTGTACCAGCGCGAGGCGCTCGGAGCCTCGTCCGATTATCCGCCGTCCGCGGATCCGCCGTCCGCAGTTGTCGACGCGCATTCCGTCGTGCAGTTGGTCTTTGTGTAACCGTACGGGGATCGGCCTGAACGCCTGATCCTGCCGGAATCGCGAGGGCTACGGGTCGAAAAGTGTCGAGGCTTCGCTCGCCGATGGCGGCTTCCAGCGATCGGGCAGGAGCTCGTCGAGGTGATCGTCGGCGGTCTTGTCGACGCGGTCGAGGACGTCGGCGATGTACTCGACAGGGTTCACGCCGACGCGGGTGCACGAGACGACGAGCGAGTAGAGGAGCGCGAGCTCCTTGCCGGCCTCTTCGCTGTGTACGAACAAGAAATTCTTCCTTCCGAGAGCGACGACGCGGAGCGCGTTCTCGGCGCGGTTGTTGTCGAGCGGAATTCGCGCATCGCGAAGGGCGCGCCCGAGCTCGCGTCGATTGTTAGACGTGTACCGCGCGGCGCGTCCGAGCAACGTCTTCGGACCATGCGAGTGCCGCAGCTCGCGGCAGAGAAGAAGCAGTCGAATGAAGAGCGGTCGCGTGAATGCGCGTCGCAGGTCGAGGTGCAAGGGCGTGCCGAGAATCTCGCGTCGCTCGGCCTCGTGCTCGACGGAGTACATGACCGAGATGATTTCGAGCGCCTCCTTCGCTTCGGGAACATCTCCGGCCTCGAAGAACTTCCGGCGCGCATGCGCGAGGCAACCGCACCGCTCGCGGTGCCCCTTCTTCGTAAGCGGGTCATACCCACGGTAGTCGTCGGCGACGAACGCGCCCTTCGAGTCGCCGAGGACGTCGAGAGGAACATCGCCTCCGCGTGTGAGATCGAAGCGGTAGCCCGTGAGGCTCGCGCCGACGAAGGCCCAAATGAACGCCTTCGAGGTTTGCTTGGTCATGTTGAAGGAGGTCTCGTCGACGTGGACGAGAAAGTCCTTCTTGATCGCGTCGAAGAGCGGCGCGCGAAGGCGCTCGAGCTTCGTGGCAGCGCGGCGAAAGAGGTCATTCATCGTGCTTCGCGCGATCGGCATTCCGATCCGAGCGAACGACTGCTCGAGCCGATAGAGCGGCGTGACGACAAGGCACTTCGACACGACCAGGTGCGCGACGAAGCTCGAATCGTACCTCGTCTTTTCCGACCATCGCCCCGGTGCTGGCGCGGTGACGACGCATCCTCCACAGCGACACGCGACGACCTCACGTGTGGTGATGACGCGGCGGAAGTAGCCTGGAACGTACGAGTAGATCTCGCCAGGCTTGCCGGTGCCGACGCTGCGAAAGGACGTGCCTCCGCAGAGCTGACACTTCTTGAGGGCGTCGGGTACGGGCTCGGTCTTCTCTTCAGTGACGACATGCTCGGCGCGAAGGAGAGCCTGCTCGGTGCGGCGGTCGGCGGCTTCTTCGGGCGTGCGTGGCGGTCGCGCCACCTTGGGCATCTTGCCCATCTTCTCGGAGCGTCGCGCGAAGGCGCGCTTGAGAACCTCCATCTCGGCGGCCATCACCTCGAGCTTGGTCTCGAGGTGCTTCGCGTAGTCGCGAAACCCGCAGCCGTGACCGTCGTCGTCGCTCGGCGGAACCAACAGACAGCTTTGATCACGCGCCGCCGCGAATGTCGATCCCCTACGCGCTCTTTCTCGCAGCGGGCTTCCACATCGGGGCGCGCCGCACGGCGCGGAGGTCAACGCCATCGAGGAGCATCGCGAGCGACGCCGGATCGAGCACGACCTGCGAGGCGCCCTCGGGAACGCGCGGCATGGAGAAACGGCCTCGCTCGAGGCGCTTGTAATAAAGGACGAAGCCGCCCGCACTGAAGAACAGGACCTTCACGCGATCCATGCGTCTGCCGAAGAAGACGAACAACGTCCCGCTGTACGCGTCGGCCTTCCAGAGCTCGCTTACGAGCGTGACGAGCCCGTCGTGACCGCGTCGCAGGTCGATGGGCTCGGTCGCGAGTACGATCTGTACGCCCGGCCC
>JANXVA010000633.1 GCA_025351875.1 Myxococcales bacterium
GCCGAGCTGCGCCCTGGCGTTGTCGCCCCAGCAGACGACGTCCCCGTTGAGCCGCACGGCACACGCGTGGGGACCGTTCGTATCGATCTCGATCGCGTCGCTCAGGAAGGTCGGGTCCGCCGCGGGGATCACACACCCAGCGTCGCCGTCGACCGACGCGTCGATCGATGGCCCATCGATGGCGGCCTCCGCCTGCGTCGCCGCATCGCCTGCATCGGTGTCCGGGGTTCCGCCGGCGAGCCCGTCGATGCTCGCGCACGCGACGAACCCCGCCAGCACGGCCGACGGTCCGACGACCAAGAGCCAGCCGCGCAGAGCCACTCGACCTTCCTTGACGGGCACCCCATGAGCATACTTCCTTTTGCTGTGGAGCAACCGTACCGCTGGCCGTCTGCTTTGCGCGATCGTCAGGGGAGCCAGCCACGAGCGTCGGCGTCGTGCGGTGGTTCAGTGGCAGTTGTTGCAGTTGCAGGGAATCTTCTTGCCGCAACCGTCATCGCAGAGGTCGTAGCAGCTGCCGGTGCACCCCCGCTTCGGCTTGCAGCCGCATTGTCCTGCGACGCCACCCCCTCCACACGTCTCGCCGACGCCCGTGCACGCGCTCGTCCCGCAATCGACGACGCTTCCGCAGCCATCGGGGTGGGCCGCGCAGAGACGGACCGTCGGGCTGAAGCAGGCGGCGCTCGGCGCCTTCGGGGTGCACGGGCCGCTGGCACAGTGGTTGTTCGCCCCGCACGTGAGTGCGCCCGCATCGCTGCCTGCGTCGCCGCCTGCGTCGCCGACAGCGCCGTCGAGTTTTCCTGCGTCCTGGGGTGGCGGCGAGGCCAGGCAGCCACCGCAGTAGAGCTGGCCTCCGCATCCGTCGGGTGTGGCGCCGCATTCCGCGCCGAGCTCTGCACACGTTCGCGGCGCGCATCGGCAGACGCCGTCGACGCATTGGTCCGTGGCCGCGCAGCCGCCGCAGTCGATGACACCGCATCCCACCTTCGAGACACCGCAGGCGTTCGCCGGGCACGCGTCGATACCGCACGGACTCGCAGACGCGTCCGCGGGCGTGGGCGTCTCCACACCAGAGTAGGAAGAGGCACACGCCACCGCGACGGAGGCAGAGAGCGTCGCGGCGATCACCCACCTCCTCATCACTGCGAGCGTAGCGAGCGCTCAGGTGCGCGTCAAAGTCAGCGTCCCGCGCTTGTCCGTGGGGACTCTCTCAGAGGATCCCGTGAAGCGATGCGCCACGAACGCCCAGCCGGTCGACCCGCTTCGTCACCGTCGGGTCCTCGACGAGCGGCGGCGCGTGATGAGCCTTGATTCGTGCGTCGATGACGAGCGAACCGCGGCAACCCCAGCCCTTGTGCTCCACGAACGCGTCGACGCCGTGGATGTCGACCGCGGGGTTCGAGCGCGTGAAGGCGGTCCACACCAGGTTCGCGACGCTGCGCGCGGCAAGCTCGCTGTCCTCGGTGAGGATCACGAGCGGGAAGCCTTCGAGACCACGGAGCGCGCGGAGGAGCGGCTCGACGTCGCCGGCCTCACCGTGTCGCGGCGCGCGGATCACGAGCACGCCGGGGAGGGCCACCTTCGGCTCGCCGAAGCCCGCCGGGAGCGCGAGCTCGCCCTTCACGTGCGTGGCGAGCGCGCGCCGCGCCGGGCCGGTCGCGGCGATGACGACCTTCGAGCCCTGGTTCAACCCCGAACCCGAGTAGTCGAGCGTGTCCATCGTCGTGTTGGTCTGGAAATGCAGGTCGCGCGCGGGGTCGAAGCGCGAGAGCACGTTCGTGAGAAACCCTCCGACGTCGTGGATGTCGAGGCCGGGCGCGTCATCCTTCGTCGTGATGAAGAGGTACTTCGCGAGCGACATCTGACCCTGGCCGAGGATCGCGTTGGCCTGCGTGAGCAGCTCCATCGGTCGACGGTCCTTGGCGTAGGGCACGTAGCGCTCGCTGCCGATCGCGAAGAGCAGCGGGTGCACGCCAGCCCAGTCCACGGCGTGCACGGCGTGCACACCCGGGAGCACGGTCGGGACGAGCGGGCCGGTGAGCTCGTGGATCAGCTCGCCGAACATCGTGTCCTCCTGCGGCGGACGACCGACCACGGTGAACGGCCAGATCGCGCCTTCGCGGTGATGCACCGACTCCACCCGGAGCACCGGAAATTCGTGGGCCTTGGCGTAGTAGCCGAGGTGATCGCCGAACGGCCCCTCACGCTTCGTCTCCGAGGGGCCGATGGATCCCTGGATGCAGAAGTCGGCGTCGGCGTGCACGTGGGTGCCGCCGCGCGCGACCATGCGGATGCTCCGGCGGTTCAGCGCGCCCGCGAACGCGATCTCGGGCAGCCCCTCGGGCAGCGGCATCACCGCGGCCACCGTCATCGCCGGTGGGCCCCCCACGAAGACGCACACGGGGAGTCGCTCGCCGCGCGCGATCGCCGCCGCGTGGTGCACGCCGAGGCCGCGATGGATCTGGTAGTGGAGGCCGACCTCGCGGTTCGGGAGGTAGTCGTTGCCCGCGAGCTGCACGCGGTACATGCCGAGGTTGGAGTGGCGGAGCCCCTTCTGCGTCGGGTCCTCCGAGTAGACCTGCGGCAGCGTGATGAACGGACCTCCGTCCTCCGGCCACGACGTCACGCGCGGCACTTCGTCGAGCGCGATGGCGTGCGCAAAGACCGCGCCGTCACGCACCGGACGAGGCAAGAGGTGCATCGCCACGCCGGGCAAGCGCGCGGCGCGGCGCACGTCGGCGACGAAGGCCTTCGGATCGACCTTGGCGGCGACGAGCGCGCGCACGCCGTCGAGCGAATCGCGAAAGACGAACCGCACGCGCTCGGTCGTCCCGAAGAGATTGGAGGCAAGCGGGAAGCGCGAGCCGCGCACGTTCTCGAAGAGCAGCGCGGGCCCCCCCGCCGCGAACACGCGCCGCTGGATCTCGGCCGCTTCGAGGAAAGGGTCGACCTCCTCGGTGATGCGCCTGAGGTGGCCGGCGCGGTCGAGGTCGTCGATGCAGGAGCGGAGTGACTCGTAGCTCACGTTCAGGGAGTCATAGGGTCTCTTTGGCAGGCAACAAAGCCCGTTTGGAGAGCGCTATTGGCCATTCGTCACCGGAGCCGTCGCCGCGATCCGTTCGCGAGGCCAGCGACCGTTCGATCGCCCGGATGGACGCGGCACCTGGACTCTGGGCGGCCCAGGGGCGCTCGCTCGGGCCCTCGCTTCGCCCATATCCACGCCAAAACCTCGGACGCGTTGGCGGTACGCTCCTTGCGTCGAGTCCGGCGTGCGCGCGCTCACGATGACCCTGGCGTTGGCTCTCCTGTGCTCCGCGGGCGCGGGCTGCGCCGCCGCCGAGGAGGAGGACCAGGCCTCGTCGCGCGACGCGTTGCAGTCACCGCAGGCCGCGGCGAAGGCCGCCTCGGCCGCGCTCGAAGCCGCCCGCACCGAGCAGCTCGCGATCGACACGAGGCTCACCCGCGAATTGAGCGCGGTCGGTCCCGCGCTGAGCGCCCGACAGAACGAGGCCTACGTTCGAGCGTTCTACGCCTTGCCGGAGAACAAGGACGTCCGGACCAAATACCTCGCGGCCTCGGACGCGCTGGCCAAGGAGATCTCGGCCCTCCTCGCGAGCTCGACGGCCCTCGCGACGGTGATGGCGGCCCCCGCCGTCGGTGGCCGCGGAGTCCAGGTTTCGACCTTCGGACCGGAAGACTTGTATCATGCATGCACCGTCCTCGCGCGGAGCCCCGCGGCGTTGCCGGCGCTGCAGGTCGCGGTGCGCGCGCTCGCGAAGGACCCGGCGTTTGCGAGGTGGAACAAGACGCCCGCCCAGATCGCGGACGAGATCCTGGGCCCGGCACTGCCGAACGCCCTCGTCGCAAAGCTGCTGGTCGAGAGGGACACGGACACTGCGCTGGCGTCCCTTCACGATGCGCTCTCCGGCGCGGTCGACGTCGCGCCGCAGGTCGCGAGCGCCATCGACCTCATCCGCAGGAGCCAGGGCAAGCCGGTCAGCGTCGCGGCGTTCGAGAAGCGCCCGCTCGGAAAGTTCGTCACCGGCCTGAGCGTCATCGACGCCATCTGGGACATGGGCTCGGGCCTGAACGACCTGCGTCAGAACGATTTGCGCGCCGGCTTGCAGGAGTTGCTCGGCGGTACCGTCGGAGCGGCGGCGAGCCTCGGGGTGGCCGCAGATACCTACCGCGTGTTCTTGCACGGCGGCATCGCGCCGAAGTGGGCTGGCTCGGTCACCAAGATTGCCGAGCGCCTCGGCGGCGGCATCGCCGGGGTGTTCGCCGTCATCGACCTCGTCGAGAGCGCGGGTCGCTGGAACGCGGGCAACGGCGAGAAGATCGAGGTCCTCGCCAACTGCCTCAGCCTCGCGAGCGCCGTGGGAGCGCTGGTCGGTGCCAGCGCTGCGAGCGGAGGACTGGGCATCATCGCCATCGGAGCGCTGCTTCTGGCCCAGGTCCTCGAAGAACAGCAAGCCGCGGCGCAAGAACGCAGCGACCGTGAACGCATTCTGCCGACCGTTGGGCTCGACAGGAGCCTCGTCGACAAGGGCCTCGTTGCGACGCTCGTGGCCGCCGAACCAGCCATGCTCTCGAACCTGGCGAATGACCTCTCCCTGTCCGTCGCGGACATCCAGTGGCTGGGCAGCGAGTACCCGTCGGCCATCACCGGCGTTCAGCCTTCGGGCGGACCCACGCAGCTGCTCGGCCTCATGATTCTCGACGACGTCTTCGCGCTGTCCGGCGCGGACATGGCCGGATTCCTTCGCGCCATCGCCTCCGGAGAGACCGACCCGGTCCGCCGAGCCTTCGCGCTTCGCCTGGTCACCCAGTCGCTCTACTTCGGCGTGGAGGAGGCCGGCCGGCTCGACTCGAGCATGACGAAGCAGCGCGTCCTCGCGTGGTTCGACGCGGCGGCGACGAGCACCAGCCTCGTCTCGAGCACCGAAGCACGCGCCTCGTGGAAGGCCGCCTGCGGTCGCGCGCGGTCCTACCTCGCGACCAAGTGATCGAAGGCCTCGAGCGCTCGAGCGGCCCGCATGACCCTGCGCGCAGGTCGGACACGCGCTATGACTGAGGTCGCATGTCGTCGCGAGCAAAGAAGAGGGCACAGAAGACCAAGCTGAGCGACCCAGCGACCGCGGCTGCGAGCCCTTTGAAGAAGGAGCGCGAGCCGGCGGTCTTCACCATCCTGGGACTCATCATCTTCTTCGCGGGTGGCGTGTTCGTGGGGGCGCACTTCTTCGACTCATGGACCATCGGTCTCGGCTGCGGCGTCGCCACGTTCATCCTCGGCGCGGTGCTGGTGTGGAGAGGCGAGTCACTGGTCGACGGCCTCTCGGGCCTCTGACGTCATCCGTTTGGTTGCTCGCGCTTGCGCGTAGGGGCCCTACAATCTCGGGATGCGCCTCTCTACTCCTGGTTCCGTCGCCGCCGCTCTTCTGTGTGCGTTGGCGGCGGGTTGCACGGCCACGACGACGGGCAACGGTGCCAGCGCCCAGCAGGACGCCGGGGCGCCGACCGGCGGCGGCGCCGGCACCATCAACGCGCTCAGCTGCGCCGGCATCATCGACTGCGGGTCGAAGTGCGCCGATACCGACACGGCATGCTCCGACGCATGCGTGGCGAAGGGCTCTCCCGAGGCGAAGGACGCAGTGGACAAGGTGGTCGCGTGCGTCAACGCAAACGCATGCGCCGACGCGCAGTGCTTCCAGACCAACTGCCCCGCGGAGCTCGAGGCGTGCATCGCCGCGGGTAGCAGCGGCGGCGAAGCGCTCAGCGGCACTGCCCCGACCGGTAGCGTGCCCGGGGACCTCGTCGGCAAGTGGCACAGCTACGACGACTTCTACGAGTTCCGCGCCGACGGCACGGTGAGCC
>JANXVA010000669.1 GCA_025351875.1 Myxococcales bacterium
GCCGAGCTCGCGGAGGCGCGCGCGAAGCGTGAAGGTGCGAGCATCGAGGCGCGCACGCCGCTCCGCGCCGGCGACGACGGCGGCGGCGAGGCCGAGCTCGCGCTCTCGCCCGGGTGTCATCGGGTGGAGGTCTTCGCTCGCGATCCTCGGGCGGACCGCGCCGGGCGTCGCTTCCGTCTCGATGTGGATGCCGAGCTCCGCGACCCGGCCAGCGATCGTGTCCTCGCGCGCGATCGCACCGAGGCGCCAGATGCGCGGCTCGAGGCGTGCGTCGGGCGAACGACGCGCGTGAACGTGGTGTTCGCCGGAGCACCGCCGAACGGCGAGCTCACCAGCACGCTCGCGAGCTGGCCGCTTCCCGAGCGCCTCCCGGCCATGTGGGGAGCCGTCACGCGGAGCAAGATGGCGCGCGTGATGTTCTCTCGACACGTCGCGATCCCCTCGGATGACCCTATTTTTCTCGGTCAGGGGAGCTCAGGTACCACGCCGTTCCCGATCCCCGTCGAGACGGGCGGCTGCTATCTCGCCGTCGTTGCGCTCACGCATGGGCATGCGCGCTCGCTCCAGATCCGCACGGTGGTCGGGGCGCGCGAGTCGACGGACGAGCGCGGCGCGGCAGAGGAAGCAGGGCTCAGCGCGTTCTGTGTGAACGCCCACGAGAGCGCTCACGTCGACGTCTATGCGCGCGGCACCGGCGTCGGGTGGGGGCTCGCGGTCTATCGCGTGAAGAGCGGAGTCTGGGAGGCAGGACGATGAGCACCGCGAACGCGACGGGATGTGCGTGCGTGGGCGTGCTGCTGGCGACGGCAATCACGGCGTGTGGTGCGCGCCCTCCGCCTCCGGCGCCGCCCCCGGCGCCTGCGCCCCTCGGCGCGCCTCGAGTCATCGCCGGTGCCCTGCAGTCGGCGCCGCTGCTCGGAGACCTCCCGGCACGGGCGTCGCGTCTCGGGGCTGGTCCGCTCGCGATCGTCGCTTCCGGACCGATGAGCGAAGGTGAGCGTCTCGGCGCCTTCGTGGAGATCCCGGCCGATGCGTGTCTGCTCGCGTACGGACGTGCGTCCGGATCGCTCGAGGACATCGATCTCGCGGCCTTCGCCGAGGAGGGAAATCCCGTAGCGGTCGATGAAGGACCCGACCCGAAGCCGACGCTTCTCCTCTGTCCTCCGCATCCGAGCCGCGTCTACGTCGCTGCCCACGCGGCCAGCGGTGAGGGCCTCTGCGTGGTCGCCGCGCAGCTCGTCCCCAAGGACCGCGCGGTCGAGATCGGTCGTGCGGTCGGCGCTCGCGGGAGCGCCTCGGGTCCCCCACGGAGCCCCGAGGCGTGGCCGGGCCTCGATGACCTCGTTCGCCAGCATCGCCTCGTCGTAGGCGGCACCTGGGACGAGCAGCGGCGCGTCGCCATCGCGGTCGACGCTCGCGCGGTCTCTGCCGCCGCCTTCGCGGTCGAGGAGGGCGGGTGCAGCGATGCGCTCGTCGTTCCCGACGACGACGTCGCCGTGGTCGATGTCGACGTCCTCGACGGCGAGGGACGCCTCATCGGACGCGCGAAGGACGGCGGCCCCGCGCGCTCGGTGACGGTCTGCTCTCCGGTCGCGCTGAACGGTTCGCTCCAGGTGCGTCCGCATGTGGGGCGCGGTCTCGTTGCGGTCGTCGTCGCGAAGACGAAGGCCGGCGGCGCCCGTGACCTGCTCACGCGCCCCGAGGTGGCGTGGGTCTCGCCGGCCCAGCCGCTCGATGCGACGCGCGCAGCCCGAAACGCTCAGCTTGCCAAGGCCGGATACGCGGCACCGACGTCGTCGCTCGCCGGCCAGCTCCAGCTCGGACGCCGCGCAACGCTACCGGTGGACCTCGCTGGGGCGCCCGGTTGCACGCGGATCGACGTCGTCGCGGGAGCGCCGCTCGCTCTCGTCGAGGCCGCCGTGTGGGACGACTCGGGAGCGCTGCTCGCGTCCAACGAGGGGGCCGGCGACGCGACGCTCTTCGCGTGCGGTAAGGGCAAGGCGCGTGTCGACCTCGGCACGCGCGGTCGCCCCGGCCCGTACGCCGTGCTCACGCGCGTCGAGCGCTGGAAGGATCCGGCGTTCACGGCGCATCCGCTGGCCGCGAGCCGCATGCTCGGTCGCGCGGCGACGGGCCCGCAGTCGGTCCTCGAGGGCACAGCCGGTGCGGTGCGCTACGTCGTGCTCGACGCGTCTCACCAGCTCGTGCAGACTACATCGATCGCGGCCGGGCAGTGCCTGCGCATCGCCGTCGGCGTCGAGGGCCAGGGAACGGGCCTCGAGACGCGCATCTTCGACGCCGTGACCGGCGAGGAGCTCGACCGCTCCCACGGCCAGAACGCCGCCGCGGTGCGCGCCTGCGCCTCCGGGGCGACGCGCTCGGTGCGCTTCGAGGCCCGCGCAACCGCCGGCAAGCTCGACGCCGTGATCGGCGAACGGTCGTCCCGCTGAGCGCGGAGCGAGCCTAAAAGCGAAGCGCGCGAGAGAGGGCGGCGTCGGCGCGGGCGCTATCGATGTCGGCGACGCAGAGGACCTTGCCGGCTCGCGGGACGAACGCGACACGAACGCGACCCCGCGCGCCTGGGAGCAGGCTGCCCAGGACGAAATCGGCGCCAATGCCGATGACGACGACGACGAGGCCCGTCAGGAGCAGCGACGGCGAGGCCGCGCGCACGCCGTCGACGAAGGCGCGAACGCCGACATAGCTGCCGAGCGCGAGGGCGAGCAGCCCGGCATAGAACCCGGCGCGAGGATACCGCACCTCGCGCACGATGCGGACGAGGCCGGAGCGCACGATCACGTGCTCGCGCTCGCGGAGCGTTCGGCCCAGCATCTCGGTTCGCGTGCGTACGCGAACCCCCGCGTCGGTCAGCGAGACCTCGGTGGGCGTCCGGTAGGCCAGCGCAAAGCGCGCGACCAGGCGAACCGCATGGATCACGAAGAGGAGCCCCGTGACCGCGAGGAATGCCGTGAGCACCGGACCGCGCGGCGCGGCCACGGCCTCGCCTTCGAGGCGCACCTCGCGGCTGGGGGCCTCCGCGGCGCCGGCCAACAGGCGCTTGAGCGTCGGGTCGTGAAGTCGAGCCGACAGCTCGGTCGCGACCTTGCGCGCTGCGGCAGACTCCGAGACGGCGAGCGCGGCGCAGCCCACGAGCGCCTCGCCACGTCCGAGCGCGGTGCCCTTGCCCTCGTCGATGCGGCGGACGCGATCGCCGATGGCGGTCCACACGTCGTCGGCTTCGTCACCGAGTGCGCGATCGAGCAGCGACGTCGCGTCGAAGGCCGTGTGCGTGGCGAGCCATAGAATGTCGCCGGAGAGGCGGTGGTCGTCGTCACGCCGCGCCTCGGCGATGGCATGGGCCCAGAGCCCGGCGGCAAGCGCACGCTCGGCCTCACCCTCCGGGCCCGTCCCGAGGACCTTGAGCACGTTGCCGAAGGCCGTTTCGGCGTCGGGACGCGAGAGCTTGGCTTCGTCGGCTGCGGCCTCGACCTTCGCGACGAAATCCCAGCCGCTACGCCGCGCCGTGGCCGCTTCGCCGACGACCTTCTGCGTGATCGCGACGAGATCGGGAAGCCGAGCGGACCGTGCGACGGCCTCGTAGGCGGCGAGCGGTCCGCCGGTCGCCGTGGGCACCTTCGTGCTCGGGCGGCGTTCGGCCTGCGTCGTCACCGGGGCCAGCTCCGCCACGGGCGGCAGTGCGACCTCCGCCGGAACGGGGTCGGTCTCCGGCTCCGCGGGCGCCGAGGCGTCCTCGGGCCGTGTCTCCGTGTCGGGCTCTGGCATGGTCCGGGCGATCAATCGTCTACCTGAACGCCTGCTCGGGGACCACTATTCACTGAGCTCCAGGCGTTCCATCCGTGAAAATTTGGCCCGGGGCCGGCGCATCCGATAGCGGTCGCTGGGTAGGAGGCGCGCATGAAGTCGAAGATCGAAGTTCTGGCGGAGCTCAGGACCATGCTCGCGGACGTGTTCGCGGCGAAGGCGTCGGGCGAGGCGTACGGGCGGCTCGCACGTGCCCACGGCTACGTCGACGGGTACATGCGCGCACTCCTCGAGCTGGGGTTCGTCACGAAGGCCGAGCTGCTCGACGTGGTCAATGCGGAGCGCGAGCGCTCCAGCGGCCCGGCGATGCGCCCGATGGCCGATCTCGCGCAGGACGCCAGCGCCGCAGCTGCGTAGCGACTGCCGCAGGCGCGCACGGTCCTTGCTGCACAGGTGTGCAGAGGAGAACGCACGCATGACAACACGCGAGTCGCAGCCCGAAGGGCGTCAACCCGGCCGGTCGTTCGAGGACCCCACCAAGCCCCTGGGTGAGGCTCTTCTGGAGCGCTCGGGCCCGTCGAACAGCGCCGCCCAGGAGGACTTTCGCACGCGAGAGGCCCAGGCAGGAGCGCGTCCGAACGGTGTGGCAGAGCGCGCCATCGTGATCGGCGTGCTGCGCAAGATGGAGGAGCTCCTCGCCGAGGGCAACCTGCCAAAAGGCGAGGAGACCCCACGCCGTGCGCTCGAGCTCGCCGCAGGTCGAGCGGGCCTGACCATCGAGGAGTACGAGGCGCTCGTGCGTGGCGACGCTGAGCTCGTCGCCCTCGAGCGACAGGTGCTCGAGGCGGCGACGGGAAAGGTCACGGCGTGAGGATGGTGACGTCGCCGACCCGCGACTTCAGCGCGTGGTCGGTCTGCTCCCAGAAGTTCGCGACCTTGTCTTCGCCGGGCACGATCTGCGGGAAGTAGCCGGCGAAGCGGTTCGGCTGCGCGAGCGTGCGCAGATCCCACTTGTGGGTCGCGCCGCTCTTGGTGCCTGCCGCGCGGCGAAGCGTGCCGACGGTCGCATCCTGGTAGTAGACGGTGATGACGTCACCCTCGGCGCGCAGTGCCGAGTCGTCACCGATGACGTGCTTGCCGTCGGGGAAGGACTTGCCGTCGACCGCGCTGCCGTCGTCGATGATCTCGCTCTTGCCCGGCTTGCCGCCCGTGATGGTGATGTAGCGGAGCGTCTCGTCGAGGCCGCTCACGTACGTGATGTGCCACGTGGCCGAGTTGTCGATCGCGAGCGACGCGGCGATCCCGACGTCACCTGTGTCGATCGCGGTCTTGTCCTTGCGTGAGCCGGTCTCGCCGTCGACGATCGTGCGACCCCACTTGCCCTCGCCCTGCTCGTCGAGCGCGACGAGGTTTCCGTGCGGACGGTCGTAGACGACCATGCCGAGCTTGCCGCCGCCCTGTGCGAGCGAGATGTAGTCGCCGAACACGTCGGGGTAGGTCTGCGTGTTGCCCGTCACGGCGACGCAGGTGGCCTTGCCGGTGGCGGTGACGCATGCCTTGCCCATGCCGCAGTCGGCGGGCGTGCACCCTCCGACCGTCGGAGTGCACACGCCGGTCGTCTTCACGCAGGTCTGGCCGCTCGTGCATGTCGTGGCCGCGCAGGGGTTGTCCTCTTCGACAGCGGCGTCCTCGAAGCGGAAGTCGGAGGGCTCCTGAGGAACCTCGATGTTGGCGCGCGCGACGATGACCTTCGAGCGCGTCTTGCCGCCGCCGCCGGCCTCGATCTGCAGGAAGGCGACGACCGGCTTGCCCCCGACGAGGACCATCTTCGAGTAGCGCCCGACGTCCCCGCCGGGCAGCTCCTTGAGGGTGATCGTCTTCCAGGTGCGCTCCTCGGCGCTGACGAGCACGGCGTACTTCAGCTTCTTGTTGGTCGCGTCGTAGTAGCTGACCATCGGGCGCCCGTCGGCGCTGATCTGCATGCTGGTCCAGAGCCCGACGTCGTCGCCCGAGTCGGACTCGCCATTGCGCCACGAGCTCGCCGAGCGATCGGGGCACGTGCCGTCGGTGCGCGCGGCGGGGAGTCCATCGACCGTCTTCCAGTCGACCCCCTGCTTGCCGAGGTCGTACTTGCCGACGACGAGATCGCCCCAGAGCTGGCTATCGCCTTCGGACAGGAGGGCGTCGTTGTAGCCGGCGACCCAGATCGACCCGTCTGCGCCCTTCGCGATCGACGTGTACGAGCCGGGGAGGCCCTTGGGCAGCTCCTGCTTGCATTCCTGGTTGCAGTCGGCGCCGCAGCCCGAGGTGCTGTCGGCTTCGCTTCCGCAGGCGCAGCCCTGGCTGGTGGCGGCGACCATCGTGATCGTCCCGAGCGCGAGCGCGGCGTGCACGTTGCTGATACCCCGGCGAGGCGATCGCGATCGCGATGCGTCGCGGAGCGCTGCGCGCCGGCGGATGGCGATGAGGCCGAGTCCCGCGAGGCCTAGCGCGGCGGCGTAGAGCCCGTTGGTGTTGCCGGAGCTGGTGCTCCCGGGAGTCGAGCAGCCGCAGCCGGAGCCGGCGGCGGCGAGCGAGCTGTCGGCCTTGCCGCGGATCAGCTCCTGATGAACGGAGCGCACGTTGCCCTCCTCGTCCTTGACCTCGACGTCGATCGTCTCGGCGGAACCGACGTCGACGCGCGCCACGTCGGCGAGCGCACGCCACTCTCCGAGCTCGGCGCCATCGAGCCTGTAGCGGGCGACGAGCGCGGAGGGCGCGCTGACGACGTCCCACGCGGCGATGGTGGCCTGCTTGCCGTCCTTCGTGACCTTCACGGATGGCGCGAGCGCGTCGATCGTGAACGGGATCTCGACGGGCGTGGAGTCCTCGGTCGCCGTCACGCCCGCGACGCGAGCGGAGACGAGCAGGGTGTGCCGACCCTGGAGGAGGAGCTGGTCGTCCTTGATGACGAGGTGCTTGTCGGAAGCCCACTCGGAGCGGGTGCCGTTGTCGATCCGCCACGAGTACTCGATCGCGTGGCGACCGTCGTCGAGAGGCGAGCCGACGTCGACGACGAGCTCGGGCAGGAACGCGCGGTCCATCGTCGCCAGCTGCATGTGGTCGAGGGGGACGTGCTTCGACACGAGCAACGCCCGCGTGTCGGCCTCGACGGTCGCGGTGCCCGCGGCCTTCGAGAGCGTCGCGAAGATGCCGACGTAGTCGTCGGTGCCCTTGGTGAGCTTGCCGATCTTGGAGATCTCGAGGCCGAGGCCGAACGAGCTGAGCGCGCCCGACAGGTCGATGGGGGAGAACCCGCCGCCGACGAGCTGCTTGCCGAGGCCGCCGAGGAGGCCCGAGAGGGCCCCGGCGACGAGCGCCGGATCGTCCATCAGGAGATCTGCGTTCGTGACGATGCCGTTCGAGACCTTGATGTCGCCGATCGCCGGAATGATGCCGCCGTTCGGGTTCGTCTTCGGATCCTTGCCCGTCTGGAGGTTCACCGGGATGAGGAGATCTGCCTGGAACGTGAAGACGCGGACGTAGCGATCGAGGTGCCAGAGGTAGAAGTCGAGCGCGAACTTCGGCAGCGTGATCTGGAGGAGCGCGTCGGAGCCGGCGTTGGTGCCGCCGCCGATCTTCACGGAGGGCGGTGCCTGCGGGCGCGTCGCGATGGCGGCGGGCGCATCGGCCTGCTCGAACGTGAGCGTCTTCAGCGACGGGATGAGGATGCTGAGGAGCCCGGAGCGGAGCTGGTCGATCTGCTCGCTGGAGACGCCGAGGCAGAGGAGGCCAGAGTTGTAGACGCTGCCGAACGAGTAATCGAGGAAGCGTCCGGCGAGCGCGATGCCCACGTGCGGGGCGGTCGGACCGTCGGCGACGGTCGGCGCGAGCTCGTCCGGGATCGGGATGCCGGTCGGGATCTTGAGGTCGGCCGCCGGGACGCACTTCGACTGAGGCTGCGGGGTGACGCCCCCGAGCATGCCGAGCGTCATGCCGTTCGGCGTGCGGCCCTGCGCGTTCGCGTTCGCGTTCGGGAAGGGCATCATCGAGCCGCCGGCCGCGAGGCCGAAGTCGACGCCGCCGGCGGTGCCGGGCGAGATGCTCTTCAGCAGGCCGCCGAGGTCCGCATGCGCGGCGGTGCCGAGGAGCATGCCGACGCACTTGTTCTTGTCGGAGTCGAAGACGCAGTGCTTGTTCGCGGCGTCGGGCGACGTGTCGGTGGGGCAGGGCGGGTTGAGCGCGGGGCTCGGCGCCATGCAGAGCTGGTCGGCGAGGAGCGTCTTCACCTGGCTCTCGAGGTTGCTCTTGAGCGGACCAATGACGAGCCCCTTCACGAAGCTCGAGTCGGTGATGGCGCTGCAGATCGACGAGAGAAACCCGCAGCTCGAGCAGACGTGGACGTCGTTCTCGCTGACGCCGCTGAGATCGACGGTCGCGCCGCCGACGTCGATCTTCATGTAGCCGGTACGCGGGGCCGTCGTTTCTTCGACGAGCGGAATCGTGATCCCGACGGGGAGCGCGTGCGGCGTGACCTGCGGCTTGCCGTTGCTGCAGCCACCGTCGCCGTAGCCGATGTGGATCGTCAGCCCGCCGAGGTTCACTGGGCTCACGAACGGAGGGTCGTAGGAGACGTCGGCCTCAATCGGTGTGTCGTCGATCTGGACCGGGATCGTCGCCATCAGCTTGATCGCGTTTGGCTTCACCGCATCGATGCGGAATATCGATTTGCCGATGCCGACCGAGGCGTGGCAGCGGGGCGGGGTGGCCGCCGGGTCGGGCCCGCCGACGCACACGTTGGTGTCGACGTAGACCTTTCCCAGGACGCTCAGGCTCGCGATCTGCGTCTTCGGCGGGTCGATGTTCGGGATGTCGAACCCGAGAATTCCTCCGGGCGCGTTCGCTATCTTGGTCACGACGGCGGGGAGGTTCTGCTCGACGAAGTCGAGGCCGGGGCGCGACACGCGCACGCTGGCGGCGTTGTCGATCGTCTTGTCCTTGGGGAAGCCACCGGGAAGCGGGGTCGTGCCGCCGCAGCCGCCGCAGCCGGACGAGCAGCCGCCGCCGCTACACGAGGCCACGAGAAGGAAGAACAGAACGCCAAACACGTTGCGGAAGCGAGAAAACATGAACATCTCTCCTGCGCGTCGGCGGGGTTGGTTTGCGGCCGTGCGGGCTCTCGCCCTTGAAGTGTAGCTGCCCGATCGCGTGAACCCTGCATGCGGTCCGCGCCTCGAGAAAGAGCTCCGAGCCCTATCCCGATAGTGACAGAAACACACCCGACCGCCACGCCCCTATGACACTCACCCACTGAGCAGGTGCGCCGTACCACAGCGGCGCGGAGAAACGGCCGAAAACCGCGTCTCAATTGGGTATGCACCCGCGCGAGAGGTGGGGTCGAGTAGGGGAGATCAGCCGCCGTCGGCGGCGTCGGCGGCGTCCGCCCCGGAGTCCTTGCCGCCGTCGGTACCCGCGTCTTCGCCCGTCGCGATTCCCGAGCAACCCGGGACCTTGCCCTGGCCGTCGAACACCTTCGCGGCGCTGGCCGCGAAGGTCGCCGCAAGCCAGACGCTGTCGGCGCAGCTGCCGGCCTTCTTGTCGGTCGAGCAGTAGTCGCCCTTGAACAGGATCTTCCCCGCGCCGTCGCGCGCGCACTTGTCGCTCTCGCCAGCGAGGAACGAGCAGAGCGACTTGTTGTTCAAGTCGCGGATCTTCACCTCGTCCGCCTCCTCGAGGGTGATGTATCCGCCGAGCGAACCGGAGGTCTGCCACTTCGAGCACAACGAGTCGTCGAAGCACTTCTCGTCGAGCGCGACCTCGTTCAAGTGCCCGATGCAGTTGCCGTCGTCCGAGATGGTGACGCCGTCGACGCGGACATCGGTGATCGGAAGGAGGATGACGCTGCCGATGTCCTGGCTCGTGAAGATGGGGATCTTCACCTTCTGAGGCTCGGTCGAGCGGAAGACATCGCCATCGAAGACGACCTTCGACGTGATCGGCTCGACCTTGGTGCCGCCGAGGAGGAAGCGCGCGAAGCAGAAGCCCTCGCCGATGGCGTCCGTCGGCGGCGGTGCACCGCCGGTGACGAGCGTGTTGTTCTTGCGGTCGACCTGGAGGAGCCACGTGAAGAGGCCCTTGCCGAGCTCGCCGCAGCTCTTCTCCGCGAGGTCGATGTTGAGCGTGACGACGGTGTTCTGGATCAGCTCGCCGGCGAGCGCTTCGGGGGTCGCGATCTTCAGGCGACGGATGCGGAAGTTCTGGACGTCCTTCCCCTTGTTGTCGCCGATGGGGAGGCAGGTCGACTTCGAGCCGCAACGCGCCTCGTCGATCACGCAGCCCACGCGGCTCTCGCACTTGTTCTCGGAGCTGTCGCAGGTCGGAGAGGGGAGCTCGCCGGGCAGCGCGGCGCACGCGCCACCACCGCCGCGCGCCTGCTCGGCCGTGGTCCGACGGTGCGGGTCGTCCGTGCACGCGAGCGCGATCCACGACGCCGCTCCGAGCCCTGCGAGGCCGAGCGCGATCTTGAGCACGAGGGCCCGGCGACGAGGGTGAGCAGGCATCGGTGGGGCGCTCCTTCGGGTCACTCGGGGAGGCCCACGGCGCCGCCCGTATCCACGAGCGACATGAACTCGCCCATGCGCTTCTTCAGGTCGCCCTTCGAGACGTCGAGCAAGCGTTGCGGGCCGATACCCTCGACGCAGAACGAGCCGAGCGCGGAGCCGAAGTAGATGGCGCGTCGCATCTGCGGGTGCGCGAGTGAATCGACGCGGGTGAGGTAGCCCATGAGGCCGCCGGCGAACGAGTCACCGGCGCCCGTCGGGTCGACGACGTCCTCGAGGGGATACGCCGGGGCGAAGAATGCGCCCGCGTCGTCGAAGTAGAGAGCGCCGTGCTCTCCGCGCTTCACGATGAGGTGCGAGGGGCCGCGCTTGCGGATCTCCGCGGCGGCCTTCACGAGGTTGTGGATCCCGGTGAGCTCGCGCGCCTCTTCGTCGTTGATGACGAGGAGATCGACCTTCTTCATCACCTCGCCGAGGAGCTTCGCTTCGCCGGTGATCCAGAAATTCATGGTGTCGGCGACGACGAGCTTCGGCTTGTCGATCTGCGCCAGCACCTCGAGCTGAAGGGCCGGGTGGATGTTGCCGAGGAGCACGTACGGCGTGCTCTTGAACGCCGCGGGGATCTTCGGGCGGAAGTCCGCGAAGACGTTGAGCTGCGTGTCGAGCGTCTCGCGGCTGCTCAGATCCTTCGAGTAGCGGCCACGCCACCGGAACGTCTTGCCCTTCGCCTTCTCGACTCCGGCGGTGTCCACGCCGCGCTGCTGCAGGTCGGACATGACGAGGTCCGGAAAGTCCTCGCCGATGACGCCGACCAGGCGCACCGGGCAGAAGAGAGACGCGGCGATCGAGGCATACGTCGCAGCGCCGCCGATGACGTTCTCGAAGGTGCCCGAGGGCATCTCCAGGTCGTCATAAGCAAGCGAACCGACGATGAGAACGGAGCTCTGGTTCATGGGCGGCAGGCAGCCTAGCCCAACTCGGCTCAGTTGGGGAGCAGCCAGCCAAGACGCTCGCGGGCCGTCGCGGAGATGGCATCCTTCGCCGTCATGACCGCGCCGCGCGCCGCGCCATGGGCGAGGCTCTTCGTCGGGTCGGGCAGGGCGGCGGCGAGCAGGGCAATCGCCCGCTTCGCGACGCTGACGTTCTTCTTCATCGTCGCGACCACGGCCTCGACGGTAACGGCGTCGTGGGTGTCGTGCCAGCAGTCGTAGTCGGTCGCGAGGGCAAGGGTCGCGAACGGGAGCTCGGCCTCGCGCGCGAGCTTCGCCTCCGGCATCGACGTCATGCCGATGACCGACACTCCCCACGTGCGGTAGAGGCGGCTCTCGGCGCGCGTGGAGAACTGCGGTCCCTCCATGCACACGTAGGTACCGCCGCGATGGACGCGCGTACCGGTCTTCTCGCCGGCGTCGCCGAGCGCCTGTGCGACGAGGCCGCACACCGGATCGGCGAACGGCACGTGCCCTGCGACGCCGTCCTCGAAGAACGTGGTGATGCGCCTCTTCGTGAGGTCGATGAACTGATCGGGGATGACGAGGTGACCGGGCTCGATCTCCTCCTTCATCGACCCAACGGCGCTCACGCTCACGAGGTGCGTGGCGCCGCTCATCTTCAGCGCGCAGACGTTCGCGCGGTAGTTGATCTGGTGCGGCGGGACCTTGTGGCCGCGGCCATGGCGAGGGAGAAAGAGGAGCGTCGTGCCGTTCTCGAGCGTGCCCTTCACGAGGACATCGCTCGGCTTGCCGAACGGCGTGTCGACGTCGAGCTCGACGACGTCGCGCAGCCCTTCGATCTCGTACAGCCCGCTCCCCCCGAGCACTCCAAGCGTGTAGCTCATGGGCGAGCGTTGTAGCAGAGGCTTCGTCAGGGCTTGGCGATCTTCCATACCGAGCCGTCGTACGTGACGAAGTAGATCGCGTCGGCGTCACCGGTGATGTCGGTGGGCTGCTGCACGCCGGCCCAGAGCGGGGTCGCTGCCGTGCAACAGCCGGTCACCTCGCAGCTCACGATGCTGCCGTTCGAGAACGGCCGCTCCGCTCCGGTCCCCTGGTTCGACCAGTAGACGCGGCTCGCGTCGACGTGGAGGCCGAAGGGGCGCGCGGTGGCCTTGCCGCCGAGGTCGCAAGGGAAGCCGCCACTTCGCGGGATCCGGCGCACGACGCCGTCCGTGGCCGCGCCGAAGTCGTAGGCCGTGAAGAACAGCGCAGCGGCGTTGCCGGTGAGGCGACCTTCGTAGGCCTTCGGGCTCTCCCACCCGTACGTCGAGAGCTGCCCGCCCGCCGCGGTGAGCTCGAAGACAAGCGCGCGGCCCGGAGGCGGAGGAGCGAGGAACGTCGCCGTGAAGAAGGCTGCGGTGCCGTCGACGAAGAGGTTCGCCGCGAGCCCGACCGCGTTCTGGGGAAAGCTCCGGAACGGCGTCGGCGGACCCGGCGGCGCGTAGACCATCACCGAGCCGGTGTCCCGGCCGTCGTAGAAGACGCGGCCCTGATCGACGGTGATCGCGCTGGGCAGGTTCACGGCGGCGACGAGCGTGGGCTGGCAGGGGGCAGGGCCGGCGATTGGACACGAGTAGATGCCACCCGTGTCGCCAGCGGTGTTCGGTGCCGGCTCGCTGACGGTGAAATAGAGCGTGTCACCGAGCACGGCCATCGCCTCGGCCTGCGCGAAGGGCACATATCGCTCGGCGGCACCGCCTGCCTTCGGGAGTCGCCAGAGACCGCGGGTCTGCGTCGTCAGGGTCGACAGGGTCGAGACGAAGACATTCGCCCCGGCGAGGACGATGTGTCTCAGCGGCCCGCCGGGCGTGGCGAGCCCGACGGCCGCGCACCTTCCGGCATCGCACGCTCCGCCGAGGCAGTCGTGACCGCAGCGTCCGCAGTTCCTCGGGTCGGAGTCCAGAGCGGCGCCGCAGGGATTGGCTTCCGCTGCAGCCTCGGTCGGCGTGGCGTCGACGGCGAGGGTTCCATCGCTCGATGCATCGCCGCTGGGCGCCGTGTCGTCGGGTTGGTAGGAACCGCCGCAGGCGCTCGCGGTCGTCGCGATCCAGCTTGCGGTCGCCGTCGCGACAACGACGCCTGTGAGCAACCGAGCGCGGCGGATCATGGTCACGGCTTGGCGATCTTCCAGACCGACCCCTTCGCGCGGGTGACGAAGTAGATCGCCTCGGCGTCGCCCGTCACGCCCTCGGGCTGGCCGTCGCCGGTCCACATCGTCTTCGGCGTGGTGCAGCAGCCGGCCTGCTCGCAGCTCATCAAGCCGCCGTTCGTGTATGGCTCCGCCGCTCCGTCGCCGAGGTTCGTCCAGTAGACGCGCGTGCCGTCGACGTAGATGCCGTACGGACGCTTGACCATGGTCCCACCGATGTCGCATGGCGCGCCGCCGGTCCTCGGGATGCGGCGAACCACGCCGGCTGCGTTGCCCTGGTAGTCGTAGGCGGTGAAGAAGATCTCGTTCGCGTTGCCGGCGAGGCGTCCACCCTGTGCATGGGAGTTGTCGTAGACGAACTTCTGGTCGACGCCGCCATCGGTGAGGATCTCGAGCACCTTCGCGGCGGGCGGCGGTCCAGGCGGGCTGAAGGTCGCCACGTAGTACGCGACCGGACCGTCGACGAAGTAACTGGCGGAGAAGCCGAAGCCGTCTCGGAAGACGACCGGCGCGGTGGGAGACGAGTAGGCCATGAGGCCCTTGCCGGCGCGCTCGTCGCCGTAGAGGATCCGGCCGTTGTCGACCGTGATCGCGGCCGGGCTCGCGGCGGCCGCGATGAGCGTCGGGGTGCATGGCGCCGGACCCGTGACAGGACACGAGTAGAAGCCGCCGGTCTGGCCTGGCGTGCCGTCGCTGACCAAGTCATCGACCACGAAGTAGAGCGTGTCGCCGACGATCGCCATCGCCTCCGAGTACCGCATCGGGGAGTAGAGCTCGGGGGCGCCACCGGCCTTCGGAATGCGCCAGACACCGCCTACCTGAGGAGAGAGTGAAATGTTGGTCGAGGCGAAGACGTGCAGGTCCGAGACGGCGATGTGCGTGAGCGGCGCGTCGGTGACCGAGGCGAGCTCGACGGCCTGGCAGACGCCGGCCGTGCATGCGCCGCCGAGGCAGCCGTGATTGCAGCGTCCGCAGTGCTTCGTGTCGATCATCGTGTCGGCGACGCAGCTCGCGCCGTCGGTCCCGCCGTCGCCCGGACCACCCTCCGTGTTGGAGGAGGTCCCGTCGGGTCCGCCGTCGCCGCCCCCGGGCGTGGCGGTCGGGTCGAAGTAGATGTCCTTGACGTCGAGGAGCGCGCTGCACCCCGTGAGCGCGAACGTCGCGGCCAGGAGCCAACGAAGCGGACGACGCACCATCAGAACACCCCCAGGACGGACATGCCGCCAGACTGACCGCCGGCGCTGGGCACGAAGCGGAGCGTGCGCGCGCGTGCGGTCGCCGGTTTCGGCGTGGTGCTCGCTGGCTCAGAGCTCGAGCTCGGAGCAGTCAGCACGAGCACCGCGCCGAGCGCCGTCCCTACGCCACCGGCGATGAAGGCGATCGTCGAGATCGTGCCGAACTTCCGCGCGCCATCTGCGGCGTCGACGGCGTCGCGGCTCGCGCAGGCGCCGTCGTTCGGACAGGCCTTGTTCGAGTCGTTGTTCTTGCCGATGGCGATGAGCCCGGTGACTGCGCCGCCGATCAGGCCGACGACGCCGACGCCGCCGACCACGAAGCCGATCGTTCGCTGTGAGCTCCCGGCCCCGTCGCTGCTCGTGAAGGCGCCTGCGGGCGGGCGCGTTGCCGACGCGTTACCGGCGGACTGCGGCGGGAGCTTGGGCACCACGATCTCGTCGCGATCCCCGTCGTTGTTGATTGCGACGCTCGTCGTGAACGCCCTGCGCCCGGGCGCAGTGGCCTGGACGGTGTGCGTACCCACGTCGACCGGGATCGGTACGCCCCAGCTCGCGGGCGACGTCGGAGCGCCGTCCCGGGAGACCTCGATCTTGTCGGCGGGCTCGACGACACGAATCGTCAGCTTGGCGAGCTTCGGCTCGAGCGCTGCGGCGCGCGTGCTCGCGATCTTCTCCCAGTCGGCACGGTTGAGGCCCTGCGCGGCCGACGCCGCCTCGCGGTACGTGGCCCACGCGCTCGCGAGCTGATGGTTCTTCTCGTAGCAATCACCGAGGTGGAGAAGCGTGCCGGCGCCGCGGTCGAGGCGGTTGGACTCGGCAAATTTCGGGCACGCATCGGCGAACTTTCCCTCGGCAGCGAGCCGCTTCGCTTCGAGGAACAGCGCCTCGGCCGCGGCCTCGTTACCGGCGAGCGCGGGCGCGCTTCGCAGCAGGATCGCGGCCAGCGTGATCGTGAACGGAGAGATGCGTCCCAGTGAGCTCACGTCTCGATGGTACGTCAGCGTCGTCCGACGTTGCTCAGTTCGTCGGTCGGGGTCGGTTTGGGCGCGACCGCCGGTGCGGTCGCCGGGACCGCGGGGGCTCCTGTCGGGGACTTGGGCTGCGTGGCGACCGGAGTCTTGGCGTCGCCTGTGCGCGGCCGCGTCGGCACGCGGGACGAGGGAAGCGCCGACGGGACCTCGTCCGCGGTCGCCACCGGCCCGGTCACGGCGGTGGTGGTCGTCGGGGCGCTACTCGCGATGGGCGGGAGATCCTTCCGACCCGTCGGCAAGGTCATCGTGTCGGGCGGCGGCGTCTTCGCGGCGTTGGCCCGCTTCACGTAGACGGCAGCGCCCAACCCCGTGCCTGCAACCAGGAGGACGACGGCGACGGCCCCGGCAACGAGCGGCCACCTCGGACGAGGCGCGATCGTCGGCAGCGCGCGGTCCACCTGCGTCTCACCCCACGCGACGGAGGTGCCGCCGTGGATGTTGAGGCGCGCGGAGGACGTGGGCGGCTTGGCCGCTCCGCCCAGCTCCGGCAACCCCGACGGCCCCGCGGGCGGATTCGAAGGGGCGATCGGCACGGTGGCTCCGCGGTTCGGGTGCCACCCGTTCGACGCGCCTGCGGTTGGCGAGAGCGCAACGTGTGGCCCCGAACCGGTCGTCGAGGAGGGGAGCGATCGGCCGGAGCCGGCGGCGACGCGCGCGACGCGATCGACCGTCGTGTCCCCGTCGTCTGCGCGGGCAAACGGAGCAATCGCACGCACGAGATCGGACACGCTCGCGAAGCGATCGTCGCGCTTCTTCTCGAGGCAGCGTCCGACGGCAGCGGCGAGCTCCGGCGACACATCCGGACGCACGAGCCGCAGGTCGGGCAACGGTTCGGTCAGCACCACGGCGACGAGCTCGGTGACGGTTGTCGCCTCGAAAGGCAGCCTCTTCGTGAGCAGCTCGTAGAGAATGACGCCGAGCGCCCAGATGTCCGTCCGGAGGTCGACGTGCTTGGACGCGCGGAGCTGCTCCGGAGACATGTAGCTCGGCGAACCGATGATCTCGGTCGTGCGCGTGAGGGACATGTCCTCCGCCTCGTCCTCGATCTTCGAGATGCCGAAGTCGAGCACCTTCACGAGCGGTCGGCCGTCGACGGTCTGCGACAGGAAGAGGTTCTTCGGCTTGAGATCGCGATGGATGATCCCCGCCGCGTGAGCTTCGGCCACCGCCTCGCAGGCCTGGAGCACGTAGTCGACCGCGTCGCCGACAGGGAGCTCGACGGCCTGGTCGATGACGTCCCCGAGGTCCCGTCCCTCCAGGTATTCCATCACCATGTAGGGCCGGCCGTCGTCGAGCTTGCCGACGTCGAGCACGCGGGCGACGTGTTCGCTGCGCAGGCTCGCCGCGGCGCGGGCCTCGCGCTCGAACCGCCCGAGGGCCTTGGCGTTCGCGAGGGCGCCGCTACGGAGCAGCTTGATCGCGACACGCTGCCGGAGCGCCTCGTTCGTCGCGGCGACGACGATGCCCATGCCACCCTCGCCGATCGTGCGTTCGATGCGGTACTTGCCGGCGAGCATGACGCCCGAGGCCACCGACGGTGAGGTGATGTTCATCGATCGGCTTTGCTTGCTTCGTCGGCTCGAGGGCGCGGCGTTCCCCCGTCGAAGCTCGATCCAAGCATAACGACGAGGCGCCGGGTCGACTAGTATGGGGACGCTCATGCGCCCGGAGCTGTTCCGCCTGTTCGATGTAGGTTTCCCGTCCTACTTCGTCCTCCTTCTGTCCGGGTTCCTCTTTGCGACGGCGCTCGGCGTTCTGTGGGCCCGCCGAATCGGTTTGAATCCCGACGTAATCGTCGATCTCGGCCTCGCGATGCTCCTTGCGGGCGTCGCCGGGTCCCGGCTCCTTCATGTCATCGCGGATGGGTATTTCTGGGACTACGTCCACCTGTGCACGGACCCGTCGAAGGTGGACTGGCCGCTCGATCGCGCGGAGTGCGTGTCGAAGGCGTACGACGGCGTGTGGGACGCCGCGAAGGGCGTCTGTCATCCGCAGACCGCCGATTGCTTCGCGTGGGCGAAGTTCTGGGCGGGTGGTCTCACGTATTACGGAGGCTTGTTGGGGGCGACGGCAGCGGCCGTGTTCCTGCTTCGTCGCGACCGCTTCCCGTTCTGGAAGGCGGCCGACATGGCCGGCTTCGCGATCCCGATGGGGCTCGCGTTCGGCCGCATGGGATGCCTGCTCGCCGGCTGCTGCTTCGGCGCGCCGACCAAGCTGCCGTGGGGGCTCTCGTTTCCGCCGAGGAGCCCCGCGAGCGAGGAGCAGGCCAAGGCGCACCTCATCGAGAGCGTTCGCATGTGGAGCGAACCCGTTCATCCTACGCAGGTCTACGAGTCTGCCGCCTCGCTGGCGATCGCCGCGTTCTGTCTCTTCTGGGTGCTGCCGCGCAGGCGTTACGACGGTCAGGTGTTCGCGGCGTCGCTGGTGCTCTACGCCGTCGCCCGTTTCCTGGTCGAGATCCTGCGGCGCGATGCGCGCGGCGGCGGTTTCGGGCTCTCGACATCTCAGCTGATCGGCCTCGGTCTCCTCGTCGCGGCGGCTGTGATTCATCGTACGCGCACGCGCAGTCGCGGCGTCAGCTGACGCGCCGGGGTAGCAGAAGGTCCTTGCGCATGGTGCGCCATGGAGTAAACGCGAGCGCAACGGAGCCACGGATGCAGAACCCCTCTCGCGCGCTGAACGGACATGACGACACCACCTTCGCTCCGCAGCATGCGGCCACCGAAGCCGAGCTGGCCGAGGCGTGGTTCGATGCCCCGCCCGCGAGCACGCGTCGCCCCTCCGCTGCTCCGCCCCCCGTGAGCGCGGTCGGCGAGTTCCTCGGCGATCCGCTCGCCGACGCCTGGCTTCGCTAGATCGCCGGCCAAGCCGCGATCGGCCCGATCACCCTCCGTGTGCTGCATGCCGGATCGCACGCGATCCGAAAATTCCAGGGCGCGCGTCAGGTCGGCGGACGGCCTTCGAAAAAACTCAACGATTTTGCGGGTCTCACAGGAGGCGTTTAGGTGGTCCGGTGTGTGCACCAGCTCGGTGCACGCCCGCAGCTAAGTCCTCCTGGAGGTTTCCCATGTTCGCCCGTCGCCTCGCCGCCCTCGCTCTCGCTTCCTCGGTTGCTGCCTGCGCGTCGCTTGCCGGCTGCGCGGCTCCGGCGGGTGAGGAAGAAGACCCCTCGGTCTCGGACGGCTCCAGCACCGGCGACGGAACGAGCGAGGAAGCGATCGTCAGCGAGCACTCGCTCGTCGGCAACGAGCTCCCTGACCACACGCTCGCTCTCACGTTCGACGACGGGCCGGGCCCGCGCACCCAGGAGCTTGCGGAGTACCTCGCGGCGGAGGGCATCCACGCCACGTTCTTCATCAACGGGATGCACGTCCCGGGTCATCAGGCGGCGCTCGATGCCATCGTGGGTCGTGGCCACATCCTCGCGAACCACACGCAGAACCACCTCCAGCTCACGAAGCTGTCGGCCGCAAAGGTGATCACCGAGGTCACGCAGACCGACGCGTTCATCCAGGAAGTGCAGCCCAACGGCCCCTGGCTTCTTCGCCCGCCGTTCGGCGCGTGGAACGGCTCCACCGCGGCGGCCGTGAACGGCACGCCGATGAAGAAGTACGTCGGTAGCGTGTTCTGGGACATCGGCGGCGAGCTCACCGCGACCTCCGCGGCCGACTGGGCCTGCTGGGGCAAGGGCGTCTCGATCGAGCGCTGCGGCGACCTCTACCTGCAGGAGATCAAGGCGCGTAAGCGCGGCATCACTCTCATGCACGACGTCCACAACAAGAGCGTCGACATGATGAAATACATCTTGCCGAAGCTGAAGGCGGACGGCTGGAAGTTCGCGTCGCTCCTCGATGTACCGTCGATCAAGCGCCAGATCGCCAACGTGTCCGCGGCGACCGCAGCGCCGGACGCGTGCTCGAGCTCGACGCTCGGCCGCAGCGTCCCCGCAGGCTCCTGCGTGCAGTCGCGCAACGACACCAAGTGGCACCGTTGCGACAACAAGGAGTGGCTCGACGCGAGCGGCCCGACCGACCCGAAGTGCACCGGCGCCAAGTTCCCCTTGTAGGGCTCCGCCAGCTCCGCCCCTCGCTTCGGCGCGCTTCGCGAGCCTCCCGCGAGGCGACCTAGCCGGTGTGATTCACCGTTCGGCGAGCGTCGCGCAGACGCGCCGTTTCACACCTGGGTTGCGTGAAGCTGCGAGCTTCCGCCCGTGAGGTCTTGCGAGGCACGCCCGGTGGCCGCGCCGAAGGCACGGCTGGGTCGAGGCCCGTACACTCTAGGAGCGACCGAATCGCAGGATGATGCCGAGCCAGCCTCGCGCGAGGTACAGCAGGTTGATCGCGACGTAGATCCAGAAGAAGACGTCGAGACGATTCGCGAACGCGAAGAGCCAGATGTGGCTCGGGTAGTGATTCAAGAAGCGCAGGAACGACGTGACGAGCTGCGCGACGCGGCCCACCCTCGAGGAGGCCTTCTTCTCGACGTGGGTCTCGTAGTGCGCTTCGACGGTCGTCGCGTTTCCCGAGAGCTCCGGCCGGCGCACGAAGTTGGTGAGCGACACAGCCGACGCAAGCACGACGGCACCGACGATTCCCGCCAGCAGGAACGAGGGCGAGCCCGCGGGCCAGATCTGACCGTCGAGCCCGATGCCGCCGCTGCGCCAGAGGCGGACGCCGAGCACCGCGGCGAGCAGGAGCGCCTTCAGTTCGTCGGTGAAGAAGTCGAAGAGGTGGCCCTCCTTCGACGCGATCTTCTTGTGGCGAGCGAGCATCCCGTCGACGCAGTCGAGGCAGTAGCTCGCCTCGAGGACGGCGATCGCGAGGATGCCGCCGTTCGCCGTCGGGAGCGCGATGAGCATCCCGGCCGCGACGAGGAAGATCAAGAGGTTGAGGATCGTGACCTGGTTCGGGGTCACGCCGGTCGGCGCGAGGAGGGCGACGACCTGCGCCGCGATCGGGCGCATCAGGTAGACGTTGAAGGCGAGATCGTGCTTTTTGCGCGTCTCTTTGTAGATTTGCCAGCCTTTGCCCAGCATCGGGCGCGCACTCTAACCCGAAAGTCGGCCTCGTCGGGGTTGCTGGGCTGCTCCAAGGCCCGGCGTCCACACTGTAAAAGAACGCCTTGCACGGCGCCTACATGGTGGTACAGCACCCGCCATGAAACTCGAGCAGGCATCGCTCTTCCTCTCTCTCCTTCTCTGTTCTGCGGTCGGTGTCGCGGGCTGCGCGGCCGATGCGAGCTCCGACGCGAGCTCGCCGAACGACGCGACGGAGGAGGTCGGCGAGGCCGAGGACGCGCTCACCGGAGCCTCGTCGAAGTTCGGCTACTTCGTGGTCACGCGCCACGACACGCGCAAATGCATCTCGCCGATCTGTGGCGGCTTCTTCGTCAAGCGCGTGAACCAGGCGATGACGACCTGCGCGGACGGGAGCAAGCAGGCCGACTGTTACGTCTCGGGGATCACCCTGAGCGGCGTCGGCCTCTCGGCGCGTGAGGAGAGCGAGCT
>JANXVA010000692.1 GCA_025351875.1 Myxococcales bacterium
GTCGCGCGCTGGAGATCCTGGACGACCTTGGCGATGCCGAAGTCGAGGATCTTCACGGTGTACTCGCCGCGCGCGTCACCGAGGACGAAGAGGTTTGCGGGCTTCACGTCGCGGTGCGCGATGCCCTTCTTGTGGGCGAGCGCGAGCGCGAGCGCCGCAGGCTCGAGGATGGCGAGCGTCTCGGTGGGCGTGCGAGGCGGGAGCCGCTGGCCCTTCTCGTAGTCGAGTACCTGCTCGAGCGACTTGCCCTCGAGCCACTCGAGGACCATGTACGGCATCTCGCGACCGTCGCGCATCTTGAGCATGCCGACGTCACGGGCCTGGCAGATCGCTGCCGAGCGCTCGGAGAGCTCCGCGAGCAGAGCGCCCTCCTGGCTGAAGCTCGTCACGAGCTGCTCGCGCCGCTCGGGGGGCAGGTCACCGAGGGTGCGGAAGACCTTGATGGCTACCGGCCGGTTCCAGACCTTGTGCATCGCGCGATACACGAGGGCGAAGCCGCCCTCGCCGACGACACGCTCGATCTCGTATTTCTCCGAGACCGTCGTTCCGACGAGGGCAAGAGGGTCCGGGATCGACGACATCGACAACGCGAGCCTATCAAAGCTCGTAAGGCGGGACCCAAGTTGCGGGCGCTATCTTCAGGTCCTCCCGAAGGGGTCGGTCAGAGCGATTTTGCGCAGCGAAAGCCGAAACCGTAGCTGCGGGCGGTAGGAGCGACGTGAAAACGGAACGAAGGGCGCACCCAGGAGGGCTGCGCCCCGTTCCAGGCGCCGCCACGGATCACCCGATCCGAGCCGGTCGCGGGTCCTTTGGGCTCGGTCACGGTCGAGCTCGCCGTCGCCGGGTCGTAGTCGGCGTAATAGTCGGCGACCCACTCCCAGACGTTGCCGACGACGTCCTGGAGGCCGTAACGGGACTTCCCCTTCGGGAAGCTCCCGACGGGAGCCGTGTTCACGAACCCGTCATCCTCCTCGTACATGAGCGCGGGGGTGTTGTCGGGGTCCCGGTGCTTCTTCTGCCAGGCGACGCACTCCTTGCCACAGGCGTTGAGGAGGGTCGCGTTGGGGGGCTCGTCGCCCCACGGGTAGATCCGTCCGTCCGGTCCGCGCGCGGCGAACTCCCACTCGGCCTCGGTCGGGAGACGTGCTCCGCGCGCGTCGCAGGCCTCGCGGGCCTGGTCCCAATCGATGCAGTTGATCGGGTGCTTCGCCTTGCCCTCGGGGTCGGCGATGTTGCAGAGCGGATCGTAGATCTTCTTCTGCGCTTCGTTGATGCCCGGCCAGACGTTCTCCTTGCCGGCTCGGCGGCACATGCCTCGATCGCTGCAGTCCTTGTATTGTGCAACGGTCTCCTCGAGCTCGTCCATGCAGTAGGGCATCAGCTTCACGCGGTGAGGCGGCTTCTCGGTGTCGAGCGCGTCCTTCTCCTGCGAGCCCATGAAGAACTCGCCGCCGGGGATCGTGATCATGCCGGGCGGGCACGCCTTCACGGGCGCGGCCGACGACGCGCTCGCGGGGACCGCGGCAACCGCATGCTGCGAGGCGGATGCGGAGGGCGTTGCAGCGGCGCCAGGGCCCGCTCCACCGCGGAGGGCGAACGCAGCGACGCCCGTGACGGCCAGCGCACCGACGACGAGGCCGGCGACGAGCGGCGCGCGACTCTTCGAGGACGGCGGAGGCAGGGCGGTCGCGGCCGAGGCGCTCGGGCCCGTCGCGGCGGTGCGAGCTTCGACCTCGTGCCGATCCGACGCCTTCTGGGCGGCTCCCTCGTCGAGCAGCGTCTGGGAGCTGGGCGACGGCGCGCCGACGATGCTCATACGGTCGCTGCCGATCGAGCTGAGTCGATCGCCGACCACCTTCGTGCGGAGGGCGTTCCAGAAGTCGGCGCAGTTGGCGTAGCGATCGCCGGGCTTCACCGCGACGGCCTTCAGGAAGATCGCCTCGACCTCGTCGGAGATCTGCACGCCGAGGGTGCGCGGCGTGGGGCGCGTCGTCGGGTCGGCGGACGCAACCGCGAGCTGCATCAGGTGATCACCGCTCATCGGCTCCTTGCCGGAGACGACCTCGGCGACCACGAGCGCGAGGGCGAAGACGTCGGTCCACGGCCCCGTCGACCCGTGCACGCGATTGAACTGTTCGGGCGCTCCGTAGAGCGGCGTGAACGAGGTGATGTGCCCGGCCGTCTTGCCGAAGCCCATCTTCTGCACATCCTGGACGACCTTCGCGATGCCGAAGTCGAGGAGCTTCACTCCCGCGGCTTCGGCGAGGACGAAGATGTTCGCGGGCTTCACGTCGCGGTGGGCGATGCCCTTCTTGTGCGCGAGGGCGAGCGCCTCGGCGATGGGATCGAGGAGCCGCACAGCCTGCTCGAGGCTGCGGAGCGGCGCGCTCTCGGCCTGCTCCTTCGCGAGGACGTCCTCGAGGGGCTTTCCGTCGAGCCACTCGAGGACCATGTACGGAACGCTCTCGCCTGCGTGCGTGACGAGCATCCCGATGTCTCGAGCCTGAACGATGGCCGTCGACTTCTCGGAGAGATCCGCGAGGAGCGCTCCCTCCTGGATGAAATCATCGAGGAGCTGCTGGCGCTGCTCCTCCGCCACCGCGCCGAGCGCGGTGAACACCTTGACGGCGACCGGACGCTTCCAGAGGATGTGCTGCGCGCGGAAGACGGTCGCGAACCCGCCCTGTCCGACGATCGATTCGATCGCGTACTTCGAGGCGATCGTCGTTCCGACAAGCCCGAGCGGATCGGCTGCAGAGGTCACGGCAACCGAGCCTATCAGGACTGGCCGATACGGCGACTTGTCGACACCGAACGACCGCACACGCTTGTGCCCGGGGACGGAATCGAACCGCCGACACGGGGATTTTCAATCCCCTGCTCTACCAACTGAGCTACCCGGGCCCGCGCGGCGATCGCCTGCGGGGGGCGAAACATCGGAAATATCGCGCCTCTTGTCAAGGACATCGAGACTTCGTTGGTTGCGCTCCCCGATCGGAGGCGGCCGGCGGGTGGTGACTAGGGCTTCTGCTTCACGACGATCTCGACGCGGCGGTTGTTCGCGCGGCCTTCCGGCGACGCGTTGTCCGCGATCCCGCGGCTCGGACCGAAGCCCGTCGCGGTGATGCGATCCGCGGCGATGCCGCGCGAGACGAGGTACGTGCGGACGGCCTCGGCGCGCTTCTGCGACAGGTCCTGGTTCATCTGGGCCGCGCCCTGAGAATCCGTGTGTCCCTCGACGACGATCGTCGAGTCCTTGTCCTGCTTCGTGAGCGCCTCGGCGACCTCGTTGAGCTTCGTCTGCGCGGTCGGAAGGAGCAGCCACTTCGCCGATTCGAAGAGGACACCGCCCGAGAGCGTGATGACCATGCCGCGGACGGGGTCCTGCTTCACCGAGGCGAACTTCGCGAGATCGGCGGCGGCCTGCGCGGCGCGCCGGTCGGCCTCTTCACGTCGCTCACGCTCGGTCGCGAGGGCCTGCCCCTGCGTCGCGAGCTGGCTCTTCGTCTTGGCGAGCTCCGCGGAGGTGACCTGCGCCTGATTGACCTCGTTCGCGCGCGTGCTCGCGTTCGTCGTGTCCTTCAGCTGGTTCGCTTCCATCGTGCGCGCGTGAGACTCGGCGATCTCCGCCTGACGAGCCGCCGCGTACGAGATGTCCTTCGTCTCCGCGGTGTCGCCGTCCTCCTTGAAGGATGCCTCTGCGCGATCGAGCGCCTTCTTCGCGCTGTCGAGGTCCGCCGGGGCGAGCCGGGGCGCAGGGCCCTGCGAGGCACGCGCGTAGTTGCTGCGAGCGGTGACGAGCTCGTTCGGAGGCACCATCGACGAGCAGGCAGCCGTCGTGAGGATCGCCGCGACCACGAGACCCGTGCGGATTTTCTGGAAGTTCATCATCACTTGGCTCCGTTCGCGTTGGCGTTCTGCTTGGCATTCGAGGTGTCGACTGCCTTCACAGTCTCCTCCTTCGCGTCGTGCTCGCGAGCGAGTGCGAGCGCGAGCTCCGCGTCCGCCTTCGCGCGCAGCAGGATGAACTCGGCGCGGCGGTTGTCACCAGCCTTGATCTGCGCCTTCGCGGCCTCGATCTCCTCGTCGGCGAGCTTCAGGTTCAGCTGAGCGGCCGTCTTCTTCTCCGCCCCGAGCTCGCGGGCGCTGCGGTTGGCCGACTCGGCGTCCGCCAGCTTCTGCGTCGGAACGGGGAACGATGCGCCGCAGCCGCACACGAGCAGCGTCACACCAAGGATAGGGATCAATGATTTTTTCACGTGGTCTCTCCAGGGATCCGTCGACCATGCGCAGTCGGATCCTGTTTCTTCGCCATCGCGTGGCGCCCGCCCATCGACTCGCGCCGATGCACGCTTGTCTGCCAAACGTGAGCTCATCTTGAGGTCGCATCACTGCGACTGCAATGTGGCAAATGAAGCCCGAAACGCGTGTGCAGCGAAGGAATGTGGGGCGCTTTGTGCCAACTCGCGCGCCCGCCTCCCGGACCTGCCAGAACGTCAACGTCTTCGGGACGTGCCGGGCGCGGAATGGGTGCGACCGCGAGACGGTCATCCGAGCGAATGCGCTACCCCCTTCGGACCGCCACCGCCGCCGTCGCGATGGCCTGCTTCCCCGCCCTCGCCATCGCCGCGCCTCCGGCTCCGCCCGCCCCGCTCGATGCGAGCTTCGTGCACAAGCCGAAGGCGCCGACCGACAAGGTCGATCTCCAGCTCGAAGAGGCCGATCTCGGCGAGCTGGTTCGCGTCATCGGCGAGCTCACCGGCAAGCGCTTCGTCATCGCGAGCCCGAAGCTCGCGAAGACGAAGGCCAGCGTGTACGCGCCGCAGAAGGTCACGGTGGCCGAGGCGTACCAGGCGTTCCTCGCCGTCCTCACCGCGAACGGGCTCACCGTCATTCCGCAGGCCGGCTTCTACAAGATCGTCGAGTCGCAGGACGTCGCGCGGCAGCTGACGCCCATCGAGCGCGGCGAGATCCCGGCGGAGGAGCGCTACGTGACGCGCATCCATCGCCTCGCGCACCTCTCCGCGGAGGAGGTCGCGAGCGGCGTCCTGTCGAAGCTCGCCACGAAGGACGCGAGCATCGTGCCGTACGTCGCCGGCAACCTCCTCATCATCACCGAGACCGGCGCCAACCTGCGACGCATGCTCGAGGTGCTCGACGCGATCGACGCCGCCAGCGAGGAGGACAAGCTGTACCTCCAGCCGCTCCGCTATCTGTCCGCCTCGGTCGTGGAGAAGCAGCTCACCGAGATCCTCGATCTCAAGAAGAAGGACGGCGCTGCAGCGGCGGGACCGCTCCACGTGGGGCGCATCGTGGCCGTCGAGCGGCCGAACGCTCTCGTCATCGTCGCGACCCGCAGCTCGTACGAGCGGATCTTGCGCGTGCTCGAGCAGATCGACGTCGCTCCATCGAACGAAGCGCAGGTCCACGTCGTGATGCTCCAGCACGCGGACGCGAAGAAGATCGTCGGACCGATCAACGAGGTCATCGGCGGACCGAGCGCCAGCGCGAGTGCCGGCGCGAACGGCGGACGCACCGGCGGGCTCCCGAACGCACCGGCGCCCGTGCTGGAGGCTGGCGCCAAGGTAAGCGCCGACGAGACGACCAACGCGCTCATCGTCACGGCGACCGCGCGCGATTATGGCCCAATCAAAGCCGTCATCGACGCGCTCGACCGACCGAAGCGACAGGTCTTCATCGAGGCCGTGGTGCTCGACGTCTCCGCGGAGCATGGGCTCGATCTCGGCGTCGCGTGGCACGGCGGGAACGCGACAACGTCGGTGTTCGGCAAAGGAAGCCAGACGACGTACGGCGGGTTTCGCCCCCTCACCTCGGCGGGTACTCCGTCCAGCAGCGAGCTCCAGGCGTTTGCGCTCGGCGTGCGCGGGCCCGACATTCCGTTTCTCGCCGGCGTCCCCGGACTCAGCACGATCCCGAGCTTCGGCGCGCTGCTCAGCGCGGTCGCGACCTCGAAGGCCGCGGACATCCTCTCCACGCCGCACATCATCGCGAGCGACAACACGCCCGCGGAGATCAAGGTGCAGCTCAACACGTCGCTCCAGCCGAACGCACCGCAGACGTCGATCTTGCCAACCACCGGCGCCGCCGCGCCGAACGTCGGCAGCACCGTCGCAAACAACTACCGCCCCATCGGGCCGCGCATCAAGGTGACGCCCCACCTCAACGACTCCGATGAGGTGCGACTCGACGTCGACGAGATGATCAGCGACGTGCAGAGCACGCCCGACAAGGGAGACACGTACGGCACGCTGAGCTACCTCGAGCGAACCGCGACGACGACGCTCACGGTGAAGGACGGCGAGACCATCGTGATCGGCGGCCTCGTGCGAAGCCGTGTCACGCGGTCGGAGACCAAGGTCCCGGTCCTCGGGGACATCCCGCTGCTCGGCGTCCTCTTCCGCACGCGCGCCGACCGCACCGAGAAATCGAACCTCATCCTCATCCTCACGCCGCACATCATCCGAGATTCGACGGACTTGCGGCGCATCTTCGAGCGCAAGATGCAGGAGCGACAGGAGCTCATGGACCGTGAGTCGATCTTCACCGACGACAAGTGGAGCGCCCCGAAGGACTACACGCGTACGCGTGGGCTGCTCGGTGACATTCGTCAGGCGCACCTCGCCGTGCTCGTGAAGAAGAAGGAGGCCGAGGACGCCTCGCCACGGATGGAGGGCGGCCAGGTCGCGCAGCCCCCGCTCGACATGCCCGTTCCGCAGTCACCCTCGGGCGTGGGCGCGAAGCCGGGCTCGCCGTCGACCCCCGGGGGGAGCGGCGCGGTCGTGGTCCCCGCGCGACCCACCGTCATCGAGCGCTGACATCCGCGCCCGACGCGCGGAGCGATGCTAGACCTCTCGGCAGTCGCGCATGCCGGCCAGCCTTCCCATCGTCATCCTCGTGGTGGTCGCGCTCGCGTCGCTCGCTACGGTCGTGGCGATCGCCTGGTCGCTAGGCATGCTGCGGCGACCACGGGCGCTCGTGCAGGACGGACGTTGGCGCGAGGCGGCGATCGCGGCCGAGCGGCTAGGGCAGAGCTGGCTACGCATCTTCCCTAGCGTGCGCGAGGAGGCCGCGCACGCGCGGGCGGCGTGCCTGCACCTCGAGGGCAAGCTCGAGGAGTCGCTCGTGGCGAGCCGCGGGCTCCGTGAGGGCGCGCTCCTCGAAGGCGCGAATCTGGTGATGCTCGGGCACGACGCCGAGCGCGCCGTGGAGCGACTCACGACCGCGTGCGCCTCGCCGCGATCGTCCGCCGAGGACCACCTCCTCCTCGCGCTCGCCAGGCGCGCTGCCGGCGACGCCGAAGGGGCCGGAGAGACGTTCGCGAGCGTCGCGCCCGCGCGGCCGAGGGGCGCGCCGTCACCGCGCATCTACGAGCCCGCGTTCCACTACCTCCGCGGGCTCTACCTCCTGAAGACCGGACGCGCGGACGAGGCCGCGACCGACCTCGCGGTCGCCGGCGCGAGCCCGATCACGACGATCTACGTGGAGCGCGCCCGCGCGCTCGTCACGTCGGAGCGCTCGCCGACGACCGACGCCGACGCACGCTCGTCGCTCACCGGTCAGGTCATCGGCGAGCCGCGCGCCGGCGACTGATCACTTCGAGAGCTTGACGTCGAGCTCGTGGAACAGGAAGGCGAGCAAATCGCTCGTCTCCTCGATCTCCGCCGCGAGCGGGGTGCCCATGCCGTGGCCGACCTCATTGCTCGCGCGGAGCAGGATGGGGCGCTCCGACGTCGTCGCCAGCTGGAGGCGCGCCGTCATCTTCCGCGAGTGGTACGGGTCGACGCGTGGATCGTTCGCGCCCGTCATGAAGAGCACCGCGGGATAGGCCGTCCCGTCCTTCACGTTGTGGAGCGGTGAGTACGCATGCAGTGCGCGGAACTGCGCCTCGTCCTTCACCGTGCCGTACTCGGTGACGTTGAACGCGCCGTTCGGGTGGAGCTCGACGCGCAGCATGTCGTAGATGCCGACGCCCGAGACCACCGCGCGGAACATGTCCGGGTGCTGCACGAGCTCGGCGCCCATGAGGAGCCCGCCGTTGGAGCGCCCCGTGACCGCGAGCCGGTCCGTCCTCGTGTAGCCAAGATCGACGAGCGACCTCGCGCAGGCCGCGAAATCGTCGAAGACGTTCTGCTTCTTCACGAGCTTGCCGGCGTCGTGCCAGGTCTGACCGAGCTCGCCACCGCCGCGGAGGTTCGCCTCCGCGAAGACCCCGCCCTGCTCGAGCCACGCGCGGTACCAGGGCCGAAGCCGCGGCTTGCGACTCACGCCGAAGCCGCCGTAGCCGGTGAGCAGCGTCGGGTTCGAGCCGTCGAGCTTCGTCCCCTTCTTGCGGAGGATGCTCATTGGCACCTTCGTGCCGTCCTTCGACGTGCACGACTCGCGCACCACCTCGATGTCGCTCATGTCGGCCGGCGGCGCCTTTGCCATCGCGGTCTTCACGAGTCGGTGCTCGCTGGCGCGGTAGCGATACCAGGCCGGCGGCTCGACGTAGCTCTCGATGCGGAGCAGGAGATCGTCGGCGACGCGCACCGCGGAGGTGACGCTCGATACCGGCGGTACGGGGAGCTCCGCCACCGCGATGCCGCGCGCGCCGGCCGCGATCGTGACCGGGTCGGTCTTCTTCTTCTTGGAGACGTCGCGCGCGAGCGGCTCGGCCTTCACGCCGAGCGGAATGCGACGCATCCGGGAGGGGCCACCGACGAGCTCGACGAGGTAGAGCGCGGTCTTCGTGACGACGAGGTCCTCGATCACGCCGTCGCCTTCGGGCATGAACGTCTCGGCCGGCTTGTCGAAGGGCGGCGTGAAGACGACGACCTTGCCGCGCGGCGCCCCCTTGCGCGAGACGCCCCAGATCTTGCCGTCGGGAGCGAACGCGGTGAGCACGAGCTCGTCCGCGAAGGTGGAGAGGCGGCTGGACGTGAACGGCGTGGCGCCGGCCCTCACCACGTGGTGCGCATACTCGCCGCCGTCGCCGTTCGCGACGTGCACGAGGACGTACTTGCCGTCGTCGCTCCGCTCGAGCTCGGTCTCTGCGATGCGCGGAAAGTCCTTGCCGATGACGTAGACGTCCTTGGCCTCGGCGGTCCCGAGCTTGTGGAAGTGGACCTGCTGGAAGAAATCGAGATCGGCGTCGGGGCGCTCCCCGGCGCGCGGATACCGCGTGTAGAAGAACCCCGCACCGTCGCTGCTCCACGCGACGCTGCCGCCGGCGGTGCCGCCCATGACGCGCGCGATAGGCTCGCCCTGCTCCTTGCCGGTGGCGACGTCGAGCACGTGGACGTCGCCGCTCTCGCTGCCGCCCTTCGAGAGCGACACGGCGACGAGCTTCTTGTCGGGCGACGGAACGAAGAAATCGATCGTCGTCTTGCCGGACGGGTCGAGCACGTTCGGATCGAGGACGACCTTCTCGGTGGAGGCCTCGGCGCTCTCGGCGCGCATCACGAGGACCGCTTGCTGCTTCGGCGGCTGCGCCACGAGCACGAAGAGCGACCCGGCCGTCGGGCGGACGGCGAGGTAGTCGGCCGAGCTCGCGCCGAGGAGCTGCGCGACACGCGCGCGGACCGCGGGGCGCTCGGGGAGCGCGTCGAGGTGCTTTCGCGCGTAGGCATTCTGGGCGTCGGTGAAGGCGCTCACCTCGGCGCTCTTGCCGTCCTCGAGCCACTCGAAGTCGTCGGTCACCCGTGTGCCGAAATACTGGTGTTCCACAGGGCGACGGGCCGCCGCCACGGGAGCGGGACGCGGCGTCGCCCCGGCAGGCGGCGCGATCACCTTGGGCGAGGGCGCCGGGGTCGGCGGTGCAGGAGGAGCGAGCGGCGCGCCCGCGCAGCTCGCAAGGAGAGCGGCCAGGCTGAGGCCGACGGAGATCGAGAACGGTGCGCGATGAGGTGTCATTCTAAAAACCCAGACCATTCTGAACATCGGGATTGCACGAACGAGCCGCTGGACTATACCTCGCGGCACGTGAGGGCGCGGGGTCAGGGGAGAGTTGCCGTCGTGACGCTCGCTGCGCTTGCCGCGGTCGTCGTAGGGACGGGTGCGGGCTGCGCCGCCGACTTCGACACCAACCGGGCAACCGCGAAGCGCGGAACGCTCGGG
>JANXVA010000699.1 GCA_025351875.1 Myxococcales bacterium
CGCTAGACGCCGGAGCCCTTGATCACCACGCCGAAGGTCTTCGCGAGGATGTGGATGTCGAGCCACGGCGACCAGTTGCGCACGTAGTACACGTCGATCTGCACGCGCTGCGCGAAGCTCGTCGAGTTGCGGTCGCTCACCTGCCACATGCCCGTCATGCCCGGCGGTGCGCGCAGGATGATCTTCTCCTGGCCGCCCATCTCCGTCAGCTCGCGCTCGATGTACGGGCGCGGACCGACGAGGCTCATGTCGCCGATGATCACGTTGAGGAGCTGGGGGAACTCGTCGAGGGAGAACTTGCGGAGCACCCGGCCGATCCGGGTCACGCGCGGGTCCTTCCGGAGCTTGTGATAAATCTCGTACTCCGCTCGCAGCTGCGGATCGTTGTCGAGGATCGCCTTGAGGCGCTCCTCGCCGTCGCCGTGCATCGTCCGGAACTTGTAGGCCTTGAAGAACTCGCCGTCCTTCCCGAGCCGGTTCTGCGAGTAGAAGATCGGTCCCTTCGAGTCGAGCTTGATCAAGAGCGCGATCAGCGCGAGGAACGGCAGGACGAAGAACACACCCATGCTCGTCAGCGTGGCGTCCATCACGCGCTTCGCGAGACGCGGGCCCGGAAGGAGCAGCTGCTGCCTGACCTCGACGCCGAGGATGCCGCCCAGGTTCTTCGCGGGAACGCCGAGCGTCGCGAAGCCGAAGAGATCGGGGATGACCAGCAGGTGGGAGAACTTCCCGCCGACGCGCTCGACGATCTGCAGCAGCTTCGGCCCGTCGACGCCGGGCATCGCGAGCACTGCGTACGGGATCTTCAGGCGCTGCGCGAGGATCGGCGCGAGCGAGAGATCGCCGACGACCGGCACGCCCTCTACCTCGGCGAACTTGCCACGCGGGAACTGAGAGGCGTCCTTCGTTACCGGCACCCGCGACCCGCGCGGCTTCGCGCTCTCCGGGCCGAGGAACAGGTGTTCGTCGCTGCCGTTCGACAAGGTCGAGACGTCGAGCTTCGACTGCCACGACGTCGGAGGGAGAGGGATGTGATCCGAGCTGATCGGGCCGCTCAGATCGCCGTCGGGCCCGAAGATGTCGTCCGAGAGCGCTTGCCGCTGCGACTCGCTCATGAAGTGAGCCGCCGACACGTTCACCGAATAGACGTCCATCACCTCGTTCGTGAAGCTCGCGCGCAGCGTGCCGTGCTTCGCCGGGTCATCGTCGAGGAGCATCACGGGCTTGAGGCCCGAGCGCGGTTGCGCCTTCAGCGTGCGGACGATGAGCCGCCCCGTCTTCGCCGCGCCGAGGACGCAAACCGGGATTCCCCACCACGCCTGTGTGCAGAGCTTGTTGCGCACGATCGAGCGCAGCACCGGCACCAGGAACAACGTCGCCAGCCACCATACGGCGCGGACGAACACGCCCCACTTCACGATGGGCAGGTTGCCGAGCGTCGAGAGGAGAGATGCTCCCAGGTGCACGAGCGACACCGAGAAGACGATGTCGCGGATCTCGTCGGGCGTGCTCTTCGCCATCGGCGAGAAGAGCTCGAGGCCGAGGAACGTGAGCAAGCAGAGCCCGATCGACGGCGCGACGACGAGCCAGGACGACCAGTCGGTGGTGCCGAGATCGGAGTACGTGCGCGCCCAGTGCACCGCCGTGGCCACCAGCGCGGCCAGGAGCAGCGAGAAGATGTCCGTCATCAGGAGCGTGAGAACGGTGGCGATCGGCTTGGTGAGGACCTTGAGACCCGCAACGTCCTTGTGCTCGCGCGCTGCGAGCGAGACGTCCGTGCTGTTGCCGGTGGTCTTGCGGACCTTGAGCTGGTCGATGAGCGCCCGCGCGATCTCCTGCTCGGAGCATGCGCCGATCGACACGAGGATGCGGCCGATCTGTCCGCCGCGCTCCTCCTGGATCGCGATCGCGCGATCGATGTTCTCTTGCGTCACCGACCCGTTACGGAGGAGCACCTCGCAGAGCAGGCTGCCTCGCCGCGAAGATACCGCCGGCGCGGAAGACCCGAGCATTCCTCCCTGCGGGATGCGGATCACCGGGGGGACGAACTGCGCCGGACGCCCGGCGTGCCTGGCCATCGCGTCGTCGGCCTCCGTGTCGGTGGGCATCGCGCCGCCGTCGGCCGAGACGGACATCGGCGCGAGCGTCGGCGGTGCTTCGACGTTCGGGGACGGAGGCGGCGCCCCTGCGGCCGGCGTGACCTTCGGGGAGACAGGCGTGCCGCTCACGATCGTGATCCCTCCCACGAGGGTCGCGTTCGCGGGCCGCGAGCCCACCAACGTCGCGGGCGTTCCCGCGTGCGGTGTTCTGCGGCGCGGAACGATCGGGGGTGGATTGCTCTTGCCGGCACCGATCAGCGTCGTCGTCGCCGGCGGCACCGAGGCCATCGACGACGACGCCTTGTTCGCATGTTTCGGCTCGACCTCGACCACGCTCACGGCCTCGCGGGCCGCCTTGGCCTTCGCTTCGGCGCGCACGCGCACGGCTTCCTCCATCGCGGCGCGCGTGTCGTCCGGGAGAGTGGAGGAGAGGGTCGCCTGCAGATCCGCCGGGGCCTTTTCCTCGCCGCCTGCCGTGCCGTGCGGGTCCGGAGGCGGAGGCGCCTTCACGTCTCCGTCCTGATCAGAGCTGCTCACCGGCGAGAGTATAGACGAGTCTGTCGTCCCGCTTCCACCGCGGAACCACCCAAGATCGCAGCACTTCACCGAGAAGGTAGAGGTGCTCGAAGTGGTCGCGAGGCCCGGCGCCCCGGAAGCCGCGCACGTGGAGATTTCCCGCGTCCGCGCGTTTCACGAGCTTCATCGATCGCCACCCACCTTCGTCGGTGGTCTGAGCGGGGACCTCGATCGCAGTGAGCAGCGCCTGGGTCGCCTCGGTCGAGCTTGCGTAGTCCGGAGGGAGGATCGCCGAATGCGTGATCGCCATCGTCTTCTGGCCGTCCGCCGCGTCCTTCGCGAAGCGCACGAACGAGCGAATCATCTTGAGGTCGACGCGGTCCGCGCCCTGCCCTGCGGTCTTCGGATTCGGATCCTTGTACTGCGAGTGCAGGCTGTCGTTCAGGACCACCGTGTCGACCATCGCGTAGTACCGCTCGACGCCGAGGATCTTCCCGACGGCCGCGAAGCCGGCGCTCCACGAGGCGAGCGCCAGGTGCCGGACGTGCAGGCCCTTCCGGCCCGTCTGCTTTTCCAGGTTCTTCACGAGCTCGTCGAGCATGCGCCCGAAGCGCGCGGGGTTGGCGAGCGCCTCCGAGTAGGCGCCGCTACCGATGCCGTACCCGCACGAGACGAAGACGGCGTTGACGCCGCTCTCCTTCATCTGGCGCTCGGCCATCTGCCCGGCGTGGAAGTGGAACACCACGTCGACGCCGCCGTCGTCCGTCACGAAGCCCGACTTGGGCGAGAGGTACGTGCCGAAGCTCAGGCCGCGCCACCGCTCCCACTCGTCGCTGGTACGCATGCGGGGAGCAGCGGCGAGGTCAGTCGTCGTGCTGACGCTGGCGTTCTGCGGAGCCGTCTTGGCCCGTGCGGGCGCAGCCTCGGCGACCAACGAAGATACCGCTGCCGGCTCCGTCGCTCTCGCGGACGGCGCCTGCGCGATGAACGCGCTCGCGAGAGCAGCGCAAACGATGCGCAGTGTTCCCGGGTGGCTGGCGCGGCTCCCCATCGGCCGGGGAGCCTATGCGCTGGAGAGATAGTTTGAGCTCAAAAAACTCCGCGCGACGCATTTCGGTGCCACATGGACCTACCCGACCGCAGGGTTGCGCGGAAAATCCGCGCCGAAGGCCGGGGACCTCGGTCGCCGTGTCAGTCGATGCGGAGGCCTGGCGCCGGGAACTTGGCGCACAGCGCCTTGACCTCGGCGGCGACCTTCGCGATCTCCGCCTCGTCGTTCGGCTTCGCGACGACGCGCTCGATCCACGCGGCGAGGCGCTCCATCTCGGGGACGCCCATGCCGCGCGACGTCACCGCGGGCGTGCCGATGCGGAGGCCCGACGGGTCGAAGGGCTTGCGCGGATCGAACGGGACCGCGTTGTAGTTGGCGACGATGCCGGCGCGATCGAGCGCCTGCGCGGCCGGCTTGCCGGCGATGCCCTTGCTCGTGAGATCGACGAGCATGAGGTGGTTGTCGGTACCCCCGGTCGTCACCGCGAACCCGAGACGGACGAGCGCCGCCGCGAGCACCTTCGCGTTCTCGACGACGCGGAGGATGTACTCCTTGAAGGAGGGCTCGAGCGCCTCGCGCGCGGCGACCGCGATCGCGGCGGTCGTGTTGTTGTGCGGTCCGCCCTGGAGGCCGGGGAAGACGGCCTTGTCGATCGCGGCAGCGTGCTTCTTCTTGCAGAAGATCATGCCGCCGCGCGGGCCGCGGAACGTCTTGTGGGTCGTCGACGTCACCACGTCTGCGATGCCGATCGGCGACGGGTGAGCTCCGACCGCGACGAGCCCGGAGATGTGCGCGATGTCAGCGGCGAGGATGGCGCCCACCTCGTCTGCGATGGAGCGGAACTCCGCGAAGTCGAGGGTGCGCGGGTAGGCGGTGGTGCCGGCCCAGATGAGCTTCGGCTTGTGCTCCTTGGCGAGCTTGCGCACCTCATCCATGTCGATGCGGTGGTCCTCGCGGCGCACGCCGAACGGGACGCTCTTGAAGTACTTGCCGGTGATCGAAACGGTGTGACCGTGGGTGAGGTGACCGCCCGCGGGAAGCCCGAGTCCCATCACGACGTCGCCGGGCTGGAGGAACGCGAGGTACACCGCGAGGTTCGCAGGGCTCCCGGAGTACGGCTGCACGTTGACGTGCAGATCCTCCTCACCGCCCGCGGCCGCGGTGCCTCCGAAGAGCTTCTTCAGGCGCGCGATCGCGAGCTCCTCGACCTGGTCGATGACCTGCTGGCCTTCGTAGTAGCGCTTCTTCGAGTAGCCCTCGGAGTACTTGTTCGTGAGGCACGAGCCTGTCGCCTCCATCACGGCGCGCGAGGCGTAGTTCTCGCTCGCGATGAGGCGCATGGTCTCGTGCTCACGGATGTTCTCGTCATCGATGAGCTTCGCGATCTCGGGGTCTGCCTGGTTCAGGTTCCGCTCGGCCATGGAGAAGCGAATACCC
>JANXVA010000705.1 GCA_025351875.1 Myxococcales bacterium
CTCCGATCACGACGGTCGCGAGAGGGCGCTGCACCTCGGCGCCCGCGCCCGTCGCCAGCGCCATCGGCAAGAAGCCGAGCGACGCCACGAGCGCAGTCGTGAGCACCGGGCGAAGGCGGGCATCGGCGCCGCGCACGACCGCATCGACGGCGCTCGCGCCCGCGTCACGCAAACGCTCGATCGAGCTCACGAGGACGAGCCCGTTGAGCACCGCGACGCCGAACAGCGCGATGAAGCCGATCGCGGCCGAGACGCTGAGCGGCAGGCCGCGCACCGCGAGCGCCGCGACGCCACCGGAGATCGCCATCGGCACGTTGACGAAGATGAGGAGCGCCGGGCGCATGCGCCCGAAGGTCATCACGAGGAGCACGAGGATGAGCGCGAGCGCGATCGGGATCACGATCGCGAGCTGCTTGGCGGCCGACTGCAGGCGCTCGTACTCCCCCGCCCACTCCGTGTAGTAGCCGACGGGAAGCTTCACGTCCCGATCGAGCGCACCCTTCGCCTCCTCGACGAACGAGCCGATGTCACGGCCGCGCACGTTGAGCTCGACGGTGATGCGCCGCTGGAGACGCTCGCGGCTGATCTGCGAGGGACCGGGGGCCATCTCGATCGTCGCGAGCTGCCCGAGCGGCACGAGGTTGCCGAGCTCATCGCGCACGGGAACGGCGGCGATCGAGCGGGAATCGCGGCGCGCGTCCTCGGAGAGGCGAACGCGGATCGGGTAGCGGATCGCGCCGTCGACAATCTCTCCGACGTCGAGCCCACCGATCGCGCCGACCGTGTCGGTGACGGCCTTCGCGTCGACGCCGGCGCGCGCGATCGCCTGACGATCGACCGTTACAGTGAGCGTGTTCATGCCGGCGATCTGCTCGGCGCGCACGTCCTTTGCGCCGGGAACGCCGCGCAGCGTGTGGACCATGCGATCGGCGGTCTGGCGGAGCTCGGCGAGATCGTTGCCGTACAGGTGGAGCGCGAGGTCGGACGAGATGCCGGCGAGCAGATCGTTGGTGTTCATCTCGATCGGCTGGCTGAACGCGAAGCCTGCACCGGGGACGCTCTCTCCGAGCGCCTTGTCGTACTTCTCGACGAGGCCCTCGCGCGTGCCGGCCGTCTTCCACTCGTTCTTGGGCTTGAGCATGACGTAGACGTCGCTCATGTTCATGCCCATCGGGTCGACCGCGATCTCCGCGCGGCCCGTGCGGCAGACGACGCTCGTGACCTCGGGGAACTCCATCAAGGTCTTCTCGACCTGGCGCGCCTGCTCCGTCGACTGCTCGAGCGAGACCGACGGGAGGCGGACCATCGCCACCACCATCGTGCCCTCGTCGAGCTTGGGGAGGAACTCGCGGCCCATCGAAGTCGCGCCCGCGATGCTGCCGGCGAACGCGAGCAGCGTCGCGAGGACGATGAGCTTCGGCCAGCGCAGCCCGAAGCGCAGCGCGGGCGTGTATGCGCGGCGCACCAGCTCGACGAGCGGCGACGGGCGGTCGCGCGCGGCGAGCGGCAGGAGCGCCGAGGCCACCGCGGGAACGAGCGTCAGCGAGAGGACGAACGCGGTCGCGAGCGCGAAGAGCACCGTCATCGCCATCGGCCGGAACATGCGGCCCTCGATGCTCTGGAGCGCCAGGATCGGGACGTAGACGAGCGCGATGATCACCTCGCCGAACGCCGTGGCGCTCCGGACCTCGGACGAGGCGGCCAGCACGACCTCGCGGCGCTCGGCGTCGACGAGAGGCCGCCCGAGCTCCTCGCGTTTGTCGGCCATTCGCCTCAGCGCGTTCTCGACGATGATGATCGCGCCGTCGACCACGAGGCCGAAATCGATCGCGCCGAGGCTCACCAGGTTTCCCGAGACGCCGAACGACCACATGCCGATGAAGGCGCCGACCAGCGCGAGAGGGATCGCCATCGCGACGACCGCGCCGGCACGCAGGTTCACGAGCGTGAGGAAGAGCACGACGAGCACGAGGAGGCTCGCCTCGAGGAGGTTCGTCGAGACCGTCTTCACCGTGCGATCGACGAGCTGCGTGCGGTCGTAGTACGCGTCGATGGTCACGCCGGGAGGCAGCGACTTCTGGATCGACGCGACCGCCTCCTTGGTGTCGTTCACCACCTGCCGCGAGTTGGCGCCGCGCAGCATCATGACGACGCCGACGACCGCCTCCTCCTTGCGACCGTCACGCGTGACCGCGCCGTAGCGGACGATGGGGGCTTCTTTGATGTCGCCGAGATCTTTCACGTAGAGCGGCGTGCGCGCGGCCTTGCGCTCCACGACCACGTCGCCGAGATCTCTCGCGTTGCGGATGCGACCCTCGGCGCGCACCGTGACGGTCTCGCGCCCGTCGGCGAAGTAGGCTCCGCCGCTCGCGACGTGGTTGCGCTCGATCGCCGCCGACACCTCGGCGACGCCCACGCCCGCCGCGGCCATCTTCCGCGGATCGAGGCCGAGCTCGAGGCTGCGAGCCTCGCCGCCGAACGTGTTCACCTCGACGACGCCCGGGACGAGCTTGAGCCGCGGGGCGATTTGCCAGTCGAGGATCGTGCGTCGTTCCATCAACGGCTTGGCGCCCCTCACCTCGAAGTGGAAGACCTCACCGAGGCCGCTCGACACCGGGCCGAGCTGCGGGGAGCCGTAGCGCTCGGGGATGGTACGGCGCGCCTCGGCGACGCGCTCACCGACGAGCTGGCGCGCGAGATAGAGCTCCGCGCTGTCGGCGAACGCGAGCGTCACCACCGAGATGCCGGCACGCGAGGTGCTCCGGACCTGCTCGAGACCCGGAAGGCCGGCCATTGCGCGCTCGACCGGCGTGGTCACGTACGTCTCGACGTCGATCGGCCCGAGCGCGGGGGCCTGCGTGATGACCTGCACCTGGACGTTCGTGACGTCGGGCACCGCGTCGATCGGGACACGCGACGCGGCGACGACGCCCAGGAGGACGAACACCGCCGTGAGGACGAAGACGACGACGCGATTCCCGATGCTCCAGGCGATCATCCGATCGACCATGGCTAGTCGTTCGCGCCCATCTGCGCCTTCAGCGCCTCGCTCTTGAGGATGAACGAGCCGTCGACGACGATGACGTCCTTGAGGACGAGCCCGCGCAGGATCTCGACGTCGTCGTCGAGCTCGGTGCCGCGCTCGACCGGGCGCATCTCGTATTTGCCGGGCTCGCGCTGCACGAAGACGAACGGAGCGCCGTCGACGGTCTGGATGGCGTGACGGGGAACGACCAGCGCCACCCCGCCATCGCCCGCCGCCTCGCCGAGGATCCGGGCCGAGGCCGTCATGCCGGGTTTGAGCGCGCCGTCTTGATTGGGCAATACGATGCGCGCGTCGAGCACGTGGCGGTCGGGGTCGATGACCGAGCCGAGCTGGTCGACCTTGCCCTCGAACACGCGACCCGGGAACGCGATCGACGAGACGCGCACTTCGTCACCGACGTGGACCTTGCCGACGTCGCGCTCGTAGACGTCGACGCCCAGCCACACCTGCTCGGTCTCGCCGACGACGACGAGCGTGTCGGTGGGACCGACGGGCTGCCCCATGCGCGCGTTCACCTGGAGCACCGTGCCAGCGATCGGCGCGACGAGCGACACGCTCTGGCCGTTCGCCGACGCGCCGAGGCCGAGCGTCGAGAGGCGATCCTCGGCGGCGCGGAGCTGGGCCTGGGCCTGAGCCTGGTCGGTCTGCGCGACGAGCACGGCGCGCTCGGACGTCGCGCCTCCGGCGAGCAGGCGGTTCTCGCGCTCCACCTCGGCCTTGGTCTGCTCGAGGCGGGTCTTCGCGGCGAGGAAATCGCCGCGCGCGCGGCCGACCTCGACGCTCTCGAGGGTGACGAGCACCGTGCCGCGCCCGACCTTCTGTCCGACGACGACGGGGATCGTGCCGACGCGCCCCGCGATCGGCGGACCGACGCGCGCGACGCGGCTCGGGACGAAGTCGACCTTGCCGGCCGCGCTGACGCTCGCGCGGCGCGCGATCGATCGTGGGCTCGCCGTCGTGAGATGCGCGGCCTCGAGCGCCTTCGGCGCGAGCTTCACGTCGACGCCGTCTTCCTTCGGCTCCTTCTGCGGGTCGGGCGGCTTGCCCTTGCAGGCGAGCGCCAGCGTCGCGATCAGGATTGCAGGGACAAACCGCAGAGTAACCACCCCCCGATGATTCCAGATCCTCGCCGGTTTGCCGACTCTTCTGCGGTCGCGCCCCCCCGATCGTTGCAGTTCGCGGCACCCCTGTGAACGGCTGTCGTGATAGCGTTCCGGCCGTGCACGAAGGGCGTGAACGTCGTCGCAAGAAGAGGCGCAGCTCCAAGAGCCGCATCTTCCAGCTGATCTGCCTCATCGTCGCCATCGGTGTCGGCATCCTCATCATCGGCAAGAAGGTGAGCGCCGACGTCCCCGCGCGAGGGATGTCTGCCCCCGGCGACGCTCCGAAGGCTGGCGACCCGGCAGCCCCGAAGCCGAAGCCGAAGGGCAAGGCGAAGGACGCGGGCGTCGACGCCGCCCCCGCCGCGGCTCCCCCTCCTGCCGCCTCCGACCCGAAGGACGCTGGCGTCGACGCGGCCTTCGACCCTGACGCCGGCGGCCTCGACTACGCGGTCGTCCAGACCGAGGACGACTTTCCCAAGGACATGTCCGCGGAGGAGAAGAGCAACATCGGCACCGGCAAGGTCCCGATCCACCGCGAGGGTCCTTATCGAAGTCCCCTCGCCCATCCCCGCTTCGGCGGTCCCGCGACCGTGAAGGTGGGCCTCGTCATCCGTGAGATCCGCGAGTTCAACATCCAGACCGGCGGGTTCGAGGCGGACTTCTACCTCTCGCTCACATCCGACAAGGACATGCCGAACCTCTCGCTGGTCTTCACGAACGGCCACGAGGTGACCTTCAACTCGCTCGCGGACACGAACACGTTCAAGCTCTTGAGTGTGACCGGGAAGTTCACGACCACCGTGGACCTCCGCAAGTACCCGTACGACACGCAAGAGCTCGATCTGCTCCTCGAGGACCAGAAGGCCGGCGTCGACCAGCTCGTCTTCGTCACGGACAAAGCGCGCACCTCCCTCGACTCGTCGTTCCGCCTCTCGAGCTTCGGCGCCAGCGGCACGGGCGCCATCGCGTACAAGCACAAGTACCCCGCGCGCTTCGATCGCGACGACCTCTACGTCTCGCGCTACAAGTTCACGCTCACCGTCGACCGCTTCGCGACCTCCGCCGCGTTCAGCGTGTTCGTCCCCGCGTTCATCATCGTCCTGATCTCGCTGACCGGCCTGTGGGTCCCGCCGGACGAGCTCGAGGTGCGGAGCAACGCAGGCGCGCCGATGCTCGCCGCCGCGGTGCTCTTCCACTTCTCGCTCATCCAGTCGCTGCCAGCGACGGGGTACCTCACTCACGCCGACAAGCTGATGCTCGGCGTCTACCTCTCGCTCCTCCTCAACATGGGCTCGACCTGGATGCTCATGCTCGGTGAGGAGCGCTGGATGGAGCACGTCTTCAAGACCGCGCGCTGGTCGGTCCCGACCGCCACCCTCGTCATCATGGTCCTCTCGGTAGTCCTCTAGGAAAGCCCATGCTGAAGACGATTCTCCTTGCCGCCATTGCCCTCATTGTCGGGCTGATCCTCGGCTTCGTCCTTGGTCGCTTCACGCTCGAGCGGCAGTGGTCGCAGCCGTACACGCAGGTCGCGCCGGGCACCGTCGAGAAGGCCGCGGGGCACAACCCGAGCCCCAAGGCCGGCACGAAAGTGCTGAAGCCCATGCCCATCGGCAAGGCGCGCGCCGCGCTCAAGCCGATGGTCGAGAAGGATCCCGTCGTCTCGACCGTCGCCGCCGTCGGCGCCAACGAGGAGGGCGTCGAGCTGCACGTCACCGTCGAGAACCACGGGAACTGCACGGTGAGCGCGCTCAACGGCGTCGCGTACGGCTTCGACCCCTACGGCAAGCCCGCACCGCTCCTCAAGGGCGGAGAGAACTTCGTCGCCTTCGAGCTGAAGACGCCCCTCGAGCCCGGCAAGAAGGCGATGGTCAGTGAGGCCCTGAAGGACGTCGAGCTGGCGACGCTCTCGATCGCGCAAGTGGACAGCACGACGTGCACGGACGGGACGAAGTGGGCGCGTCAATGAACGGACGACGCGCAGCGCTCGCGCTCGCGATCACGCTCGGCCTCACCGGCTCGGCGTGCTCGAAGGCGAAGCGCTTCGAGTCGGCGGTGCAGATCGTCCGCAAGGAGGCCGTCGAGAAGGGCCCCGACGGCACCACCCTCCAGGTCGACTACGAGCTCGAGTGGGACGCGTGCCCCGGCGACCAGTTCCAGGTCATCCGCGGCGGGCGCTGGTTCGCGGAGTGCACCTCGAAGTTCGAGGTCGGCGACGAGGTGCCGGTCTACGTCCGCTACTGGTGGGACGATCGCGGCTACTACCGCTGGGACATCGAGCGCATGGGCGACTGCTGGCGCACCATCGAGCCCGACTCGGTCGGCTCCTACGAGAAGGGCCAGGACTGCAAGGACGTCGAGAACCAAGGCCTCAAGAACGGCTTCGCGTGCAGCCGAAGGCCGTTCGGCTCGCTCATCAAGCGCTGCCCGTGGATGGCGCGCGAGTAATCGTTCCGTTGGCGAGGTCGGGTAAGCTCGCGCCCATGCGCTCTTTCCAGCGTCGTCTCTTCGCCCTCGCCTTCACCGCCACCCTCGCCTTGTCGCCCGCCCTCGCGGACGCCGCCGAGCCGCTTCCCAATGGAGGGCCGGTCCTCTCCCGCGCCGATTCGCTCGAACGTCTCAAGCGCGAGAACCTCGCGCTGGTCGCGGCCAAGCACCGGCTCACGCAAGCGCGGGCCGACGTCGTCGCCGCCGGCGTGTGGACGAACCCCAACCTCACCGTGAACGGCCTCTTCGCGACGCACGGCGCGGTGACGGGCGGAAACCAGGAGATCTCGTTCTCGATCGATCAGGTGATCCCGCTCGCGGGACAGGTCGGGCTTCGCAAGGACTTCGCGCGCGGCGTCCTCAGCGCGGAGGAGCGCGCCTACGCCGCGAACGTGTGGGACGTCGTGAACGACGCGAAGGTCGCGTACGTCGAGCTCCAGCGCGCGCAAGCGAAGTGGCGCGTGTTGCGCGCGGGCATCACGGATCTGTCGCGCGTCGAGGCCGTGGTCACGGCGCGCGCCGCGGCTGGTGCCAGCGCTGCCTACGACCGCATCCGCGTCGAGGTGGAGCGCAGCAAGCTGGAAGGGCGGCTCGCGCAGAGCGAGGCCGACCTCCACTCGGCGCGCGCCACGCTCGCCCAGGCGGTGGGGCAGAGCGTGGACGGACGCACCGTGACCGTCGAGGAGGCGATCGACGACGCGGGCGACGCACCACTCC
>JANXVA010000716.1 GCA_025351875.1 Myxococcales bacterium
GCTGGACGAGCTCGACGTAGTCCCACCAGCTCTTGCCGTACTCGAAGGTCGTCGGGATGTTGTTCTCAGCGACCAGCGGTCGAATGAGGTCAGCTGTGGATGCTTCGACGACTTCATCTTGCGGAGCTGCTCGTCTAGCACGGCAGACTGCTGCGCGGCGGTGCGGGCGGGACTGCGGAACTGGCGCTTCGCCGGCAACGACGTAGAATGCGGTGAGGTCATGACGGAGCAGCTGAAGAACGTGGTCGAGCTTGCCCGCGCGCGGACGATGACGTCCGACGAGCGCGAGGACCAGCTCCGCAACTTCGCCGCGGGCAACGTTGGCCTCGAGAACGAGCGCGTCACGCGCGCCGTCGTTGACGAGGCGGCGAAGCGCATCGGGCAGAACACCCGGTAGCTTCGTGGGCTGGGGCTCCGGCGACGACGACGGCGGGCTAGCGAACGCGCGTACGTGCTCTGGCGCATCTGTTGGATTCATCCGTTCGACGACGGCAACGGGCGGACGGCGCGCGCCGCGTCGTATCTGGTCCTGTCCGTGCGCCTCGGATTCGAGCTGCCCGGAAGGCTACCGATTCCCGCTCGCATCAAGCACGCGCCCATTGCGTACACCCGGGCACTCGAAGCCGCCGATGCGGCGTGGTCGCGTCGCGTGCTCGATGTCTCGTTGATGCAGGAGCTCCTCGCGTTCTATCTCGAGGCGCAGCTCAAGGACGACCCGCCCTCGTTCCCGCCGTAGGCACTCACGCCACGAGCGGCCACGAAAACGCCTTGAAAATCACGTGCTCCCATGCGCGAATCGCTACCGCCCGCGCCACTTGTCGCGATAGCTCGGCGGCTTGGGGATGGGGTCGTCGGGCTCCGTCGCTCGCTCGGCGATGAACGTGCTGTCGTCGCCGTTCTTGATTCTGAGCTTCCCCTTGAGGCGGCCGTCCTTGCCGACCTTGACGCTTCCGGTGCCTGAGACCTGGTCGAACTCCCAGGCTCCCTCCCACGTGAACGACACGCCGGTCTTCGTGGGCTTGCAGTGCACGTAGGCCAGGAGGCAGCACATGCGCAGGCGGTCGCCCTGTCCCGTGAGCGATAGGAGGGCAGGTCCGCAGATATCGAGCTCGTCATCGGGCCACTGGGAGGTTTCGACGATGCGCCACCAACCGGCGTACTCGGCAGGAATCTCGCTCATGGCTCGGTCGGAGCGTACTCGCGCACGTGCTGCGGGACGAGCGAGACGAAGCCCCGGCTCTCGACTATCTTCCCGCGTGTGCGAGAGCGCCTGCCCGAATTTGGTGATGTCGTCGAGCTCCGCGTCGAGCTCCGCCACCTCGAGCCTGCCATCTGGCGGAGCGTCCGCGTGCCTGCCGACGCTCCGCTCGGCGTCCTGCACGACGTTCTTCAGGTCGCCTTCGGGTGGGCGGACTCCCATCTGCACGACTTTCACGTCGGCGACATCCGCTTCGGCATGGCGGACGTCGAAGCCGACGAGATTTTCTGCGTCGACGAGCACGCCGCGCCTCTCGGGGCGGTCGCGCGCGCGGGCTCGACGTTCCTCTACCGCTACGACTTCGGTGACGACTGGGAGCACGAGGTAACCGTCGAGCACATCACGGAGGGCGGCGACGACGAGGCCATCCGGTGCACCGGCGGTGCCCGCGCCTGTCCACCCGAGGACTGCGGCGGCGCTCCCGGCTATGCGAACCTGGTCAGCGCGCTCGCGGACCCGAAGCACCCCGAGCACCTCGAGCTGAAGCGCTGGGCACCACGCGGGTTCGACCCGGAGAAGTTCGATGCGGTCGCCGTGAACAAGAAGCTCGCGGCGCTATCGAAGCGGCTCGGACGGCGACGGAAGCCGTAGGTCATCGTGAGCGCGAAGAAGAAGTCCACCCAAGCTCTCTCGCGTGCGACCGCGTCGCTCCCGAAGGACTACGACGGCGTGCTGCGGGAGCTGATGTCCCTCATCGAGTCCGCACGTCGAGCGGCGGCCCGCTCGGTGAACGCGGTCATGACCGCCACGTACTTCCTCGTCGGGCGTGCCGTCGTCGAGGAGGAGCAGCGCGGTGCCAAGCGCGCGGCCTATGGCGAGGAGCTCCTCGCTCGACTCGGTGCAGACCTCACGAAGCGGTTCGGGCGGGGGTTCTCGCCCGTGAATCTCGGCACGATGCGGCTGTTCTACCTCGCGTACGCCGCCGACATTTCTCAGACGCTGTCTAAGAAATCGCGGTCGAGAATTGTTCAGACAGCGTCTGAGAAATTCGGGCTGGCCGCGCTCGCGCAGCGGTTTCCGCTTCCTTGGTCACACTACGCCCTGCTCGTTCGCCGCGCCCGCTCGGACGTTGCTCGCTCCTTCTACGAGGCCGAGGCCCTCCGTGGTGGATGGACCGTTCGTCAGCTTCAGCGGCAGGTGGACTCGCAGTTCTACGAGCGGACGGCACTCTCGAGAAACAAGGTCGCGATGCTCGAGAAGGGCGGCCTCGAGAAGCCAGGAGATGCCGTGACGGCGGACGAAGAGGTGAAGGACCCCTTCGTCCTCGAGTTCCTCGGTCTGAAGGACGAGTACTCCGAGTCGGAGCTCGAAGAGGCGCTCATCTTGCGCCTCGAGCACTTCCTCCTCGAGCTCGGCGGTGACTTCACGTTCGTCGGTCGCCAGCGTCGGCTACGCGTGGGCAACGTCTGGTACAGCGTCGACCTGCTCTTCTTCCACCGCACGCTCCGGTGCCTCGTCATCATCGACCTGAAGCTCAACGAGCTCACGCACGCGGATGCTGGGCAGATGCACCTCTACGTGAACTACGCGCGCGAGCATTGGACGCGGCCAGGTGAGAACCCGCCGGTCGGCCTCATCCTCTGCGCCGAGAAGAGTGCTGCGGTCGCGAAGTACGCGCTCGAGGGTCTTCACGACAAAGTGCTGGCAGCCGAGTATCGGACAGCACTGCCAAAGGAGAAGGTCTTCGAGAAAGAGCTCGTCGAGTCGCGGCGCCAGCTCGAGGAGCGGGAAGCGCGACGAGGTATGCAGCGCCCGCATCGGGCTACGCCACGAGCGGCCAAGAAAACGCCTTGAAAACCACGTGCTCCAATGCGCGAATCCTCCCCGCGCAACTGATAGCCGTACCACGATGAACCTCCGCTCGAGGGCATCGTGGGTGAAGCAATCCGGACCCTCCCGATGACGGACGGGTTCGCGTTTCTGGGGCGGGGCTCGGCCGCCACGGGCCTCCGTGACGTTACCTCCCAGCGCACCGGATGCGCGCGTCGGCGCGCACCCCACGTCGCGGTTGCCGCTTCCTATTTTCGTCGGCTCGTCCGCCGCCTGGCGCTGCGCGGCGCCGGCGTCACGCGGCGGGACGGTCCGAG
>JANXVA010000748.1 GCA_025351875.1 Myxococcales bacterium
GCGTGTCCCGAGATGGTGACCCCCGAGCTCTGCGCGCGCGTCGGGCGCGTCGACACCATCGTGTGCCACACCGACTTCGACGGCCTGTGCAGCGCCGCGAAGTGGCTGCGGGAGGGAGTCGAGCCCTACCCCGGCGCCGACGACGACGCGCGGGCGATCGACACGCGACTCGGGATCCCATCGCCTACGGCCAAGCGGTTCGACCGCGCGATCCGCGCGCGCGGGCGCGACAACGCCTTGCTCGGCCTCATCGTGCGCCACCTCGCGAACGGGCTCGCCGAGGGCGCGCTGTGGCACGAGATCGACACGGCCGGTGCCGAGCTCGAGTCCGTCGAGCGCGCGACCACCGAGCTGGCACGCGGCTACCGGATCCTCGAGATCGCGAAGCCCGCGTTGCAACCATGCACGTCCGTGGCCTTCCTCGACCTCACGGGGAAGGGGGTCCGTTATGACAAGACCCAGCTCCTCCTCTCAGGACAGGAGCGTGCCTCCATTGCAGTCCTGGTCGATGGGGACACGCTGACGTTCGCGGCCCCCTTCAACAGCGGCATCAACTTCCTCGAGCTGCTCGGGCTCTCGGGCGGGATGCCGACGCTCGTCTCCGTACAGAAAGACCGTCTCGATGGCGCATTGTCTCGTCTGGGGCTCCCGCCAGGCGACATTGACGCGCTTCATTGAAAAACGCAGCGCGTCATTCATTGCGGGAAACCGTTCGTATTTCCTTGCAAAACTGCGACGGCGGGTTGCAGCAATGGAAAGCCCGTTGACCCTGCGGTGGCGCTGCGTGATAAGGGCGCCCTTCCAACGTTGAAATAGCTTCCCTGCGATCGTTGCAGGGACGAAACGCCAGGGGTGGTGGTTCATGGTCGCAAAGGCATGGGGAGAGCGGGTCGACTCGAGGACGTCCGAGCGCGTGCTCCTTCGGGATCGAGCGTCACAGGTCGCCGCGGGCGCGACGAGCAATCGCGGCGTCGAGGAGATGTTCGTCCAGAACGACAGCGTGTCGCTCTGCCTCCTCCTCAACCGGCGCACGAGGACGATGCGCGTGATCGATTTCCGCGCCGGGCCGAGCCATGCGAAGCGGATCTTCGTCCTGCGCCTCGCGAAGCGTGAGGGGATCGAGAAGGTCTACACGCTCGTCGAGCGCGACGAAGTGAGCACCTGGGTGAAGCTCGGGTTCGCGAAGGAAGCGAACATCGCCGGCTTCTACAAGCGCAGTGACGCGTTGATCCTGGGCTGCTCCGTCGACGCCAACGCCTCGGAGAGCGACCTGCGCGTTCCCATCGGCCTCGAGGAGGACGACGATCCGACGCCCGATGCTCCCTCTGCGGCCCACGATTTCGCCGAGAAGACGCTCGTGCACGCGAAGAAGCACGCGAAGGAGCTCAGCGAGGGCACGAGCAAGACGCGACCGACCCCGCTCCCGCTCACGAAGATTGCCGTCGTCCGCGAGACGGACGCCCTCGTGAAGAAGGCGCTCGAGAAGGCCGTACGCACCGGTCGCGCGCTCACCGCGTTCGAGGCGTTCGGCCGCGACGTCGAGCGTCGCTTCTTTCACCTCACCAGCCGTGGCGGCTTCGAGCTCGTCGCGTCCACCGAGTCGCAGTCGTGCTTCGGCAACGCCTTCGTCGAGCTCCTCACCGGCCCGAAGACGGAGCCCGAGCGCCTCGCGACCGTCGCGGCGCTCCGCGCGCTCTGCGACAAGCTCCTGGCCGAGGGGGTCGTCAGCTGCTTCGCGATGTCGGCCAGCGACGACGTCGCGCTGGCGACCGCCTACGTGTTCAACGGCTTCCGGCGCACGGGGCTCCTCCAGAACCACGTCACGGTCGGCGGCCTCCGCAAGGACGCCATCGTGTGGTCGCGCAAGCTAGCGAACCCCGCCGACGAGTGACCTAGGGCGACAGTCGCTCCACGATCCACGCGTTCTCGCCTTTACGTGTATAGCGCAAGCGATCGTGGAGGCGGCTCGGTCGTCCTTGCCATAGCTCCAGCTGATCCGGGACGAGGCGGTATCCGCCCCACACGGGCGGGCACGGCACGTCGCCGTCGCCGAAGCGCGCGCGTACCTCGTCGAGGCGCGCAAGGAGCTCCTCACGCCCGGCGATGACCGTGCTCTGCGCCGAGGCCCAGGCGCCGAGCTGGCTCTCGCGCGGGCGCGAGCGGAAGTACGCCTCCGTCTCCTCGCGAGAGACCTTGGAGATCGCCCCGGTCACGCGCGCCTGACGCTCGAGCAGGACCCAGAAGAGGACCGCGCATGCGCGGGGGTTCTGCGCGAGCTGCCGCCCCTTGTCGCTCTCGTACCGCGTGAAGAAGGTGAGGCCACGGTCATCGAGCCCCTTCAGCAGCACCACGCGCGCCGCGGGCTCACCGTCGCGGCTCGCCGTCGCGAGCGTCATCGCCGTCGGCTCGGGGTGCTGCGCGGCGATCGCCTCCTGGAGCCACTTGTCGAGCTGCACCATCGGCGACGGGTCGAGGTCGCGCTCGTGCAGGCCTGCGCGGCAATAGTCCGTCCGGATCGATGTGAGGTCCGCCATGGAGCGACCAAGCTTAGCGCTCGGGACGCGGATGAGGTGACGGACCGGCACTTTCACGGTTCGCCGCATCTGATACCTTCGGATCCACGAGGTGCTCGCGTCTCCCCGGCGCGGATCCTCGACGGGGATGTCGACCATCATGAGCGAGCTCGAGAGCGTCGGCGCAGCCGACACCGGCGCACGGACGAACGGTGAGGCCTCGCAGCCGCTCGTCATGAAGATGGACCGCCTCGCCGGTCAGCTCATGGCCGACACGCGCCTCGTCCACGAGACGGTCTCTCGCCCCCATCCGCTCCTCATCGCCGTCGCGCGCGACGACCTCATGGTCATCCTCGCCCCCTCGGAGGTCTGGGATCGGGGCCGCGAGCTCTTCAAGCCCTTCACGGCGCGCTTCGCGGACTCGACCGCGATGCTGATCCTGATGGGCTACCCGAAGGACGTCGATCTCCAGCAGGCGATGAATCGCGGCCTCGCGAGCATCGTCGCGGAGGACGCCTCGCTCGACGAGATGTTCCTCGCGGGCATCCGTGCCTTCGAGCTGCTCGAGGCCAAGGGCCGCGCCGAGAGCCGCGGCAAGTGGCTACGCCGCTACCGCTACGAGCTCGGCGAGCTCATCAACATCGCCCGCGCGATGACGACCGAGCGCGACGTCAACAAGCTCCTCGCGATCATCCTGGAGAAGAGCCGCTTCGTCACTGGCGCGGACGCCGGCAGCATCTACGTCGTCGAGGACGCAGCCGCCACGGGCGAGAGCGGCGAGAGCGGTCCGATGAGCCTCTCCCGCGGTCCGCTACTTCGCTTCAAGCTCTCGCAGAACGAGTCGGTCAACTACGACTCGCGAGAGTTCGTGATGCCAATCTCGACGCGCTCGATCGCGGGCAGCGCGGCGCTCGGCAAGAAGCCGATCAACATCCCTGACGCCTACGACATTCCGGCGGGCGCGCAGTACGGCTTCGATCAACGCTTCGACGAGAAGATCGGCTACCGCACCAAGTCGATGCTGACGATGCCGCTCATCTCTCCGCAGCGAGACGAGGTGATCGGCGTCATCCAGCTCATCAACAAGAAGAAGGACCCGGAGAAGAAGCTCTTCACGAAGGAGGACGTCGAGGAGCAGGTCGTCCCGTTCGACGAGCGCTCCGAGGAGCTGCTCGGCATGGTCGCCGCGCAGGCCGCGGCATCGCTCGAGAACGCGATGCTCTACGACGAGATCCGGAAGCTCTTCGAAGGCTTCGTGAAGGCGAGCGTCGAGGCGATCGAGTCGCGCGACCCGACGACGAGCGGTCACTCACGCCGCGTCGCCGACCTGACGGTGGAGCTCGCCAAGGTCGTCGACATGGAGACTGGCGGTCCCTACAAGGGCGCGAGCTTCACGAGCGAGGATCTCCGGGAGCTCGAGTACGCGAGCCTGCTGCACGACTTCGGCAAGATCGGCGTTCGCGAGAAGGTGCTCGTCAAGGCGAACAAGCTCTACGAGGAGAAGGTCGAGCTGATCCGCGGGCGCTTCGACTTCATCGCGCGCTCGCTCGAGGCCGACGTCCTGCGACGCAAGGTCCACGCGCTCGAGCGTGGCTCACCGAAGTCCGAGCTCGACGCGCTCGACAAGGAGCTCGTCGAGCGGCGCGCCGAGCTCGACGCGTCGTTCGCGACGATCATGGCAGCGAACGAGCCGACCGTGCTGGCCGCCGGCGACTTCGCGAAGATCGAGGCCATCGCGAAGGAGACGTATTTCGACATACGCGGCGAGATGAAATTCCTCATCGAGGCCGACGAGGCCGTCGCGCTCAGCGTGAAGCGCGGCTCGCTGACCCCGAAGGAGTACGAAGAGATCACGAGCCACGTCGTCCACACCTTCAAGTTCCTCTCGAACATTCCGTGGGGAAAGGCGTTCCGTCGCGTCCCGGCGATCGCCGGCGCCCATCACGAGCGCCTGAACGGCACCGGCTACCCGAATCGCCTCCGCGCCGAGGAGATCCCGGTGCAGGCGAAGATGATGAGCATCTCGGACATCTACGACGCGCTGACTGCGAGCGATCGGCCCTACAAAAAGGCCGTTCCCGTCGAGCGCGCGATCGACATCCTCGAGTATGGCGTGAAGGACCAGCACCTCGATCCCGAGCTCGTTCGCATCTTCCGCGAGGCCCGGGTGTGGGAACGCCTGGCCAAGCGATGACGAACTGGTGCACGCGCGTTTCAGAATTGTCACGCTCGGGTGTCGCTGAAGAGGTATTCCGAGCGACGTGAGATCTCGCACCCGCCGTGTCGCCCTAGCGCTCTCCGTCTCGCTCACCCTGTCGCTGGGAGCCGCAAGCTCGTGGGCGCAGGGCGCACCCCCTCAGTTGCCGCCGGCGGGTCCGGGTACGAGCGGCACGTGGACGCCGAGCCCAGCCACCGCCGCCGATCCTCCGCTGCTCCCCGCGCCCACTCCCGCGGCCACGCCTGCGCCGGGATCGGACGCCGCGCCCTCGTCCGGCATGCCTCCGGCTGCCCCTGTCGTCGTCCAGGGCGCGGGCGCCGATGCAGCGCTCGCGAAGGTCCAGGAGCTCGAGGCACGGGTCGCGCTCGACGAGGCGCGCGTCAAGAAGGTGGAGGATGACCTCGGCCTCCTCCGCCACCTCAAGCTCCAGGGCTACGTTCAGTTCCAGTATCGCATCCAGTCGTTCAACGCGGCCGCCTCGCCGAACCTCGTGAACGGCAGCCTCCCGCCGGGGATCGGCTCGAACGACGTCATCGCCAAGGCGGATGGCACGACGACCAACAACAACCTGTTCCGCCTTCGTCGGACACGGCTCCGCACGATCTTCGAGACGGACGACGTGCGCGTCTTCCTGCAGATCGACCTTCTCCCGGCGGGCGGTCCCACCGCGACCCAGGGAACGATCGCGCGCAACGCCGAGGCCACCGGAATCGCGCACTGGTCGGAGCACGTGAAGACCGAGTTCACCGGCGGTCTCTTCCAGATTCCGTTCCGCGCGGAGGTCGTCGAGTCGTCGATGTACCGGCCGTTCATCGAGCGGACACAAGCGTCGCAGCAGCTCTTTCCCTCGGAGCGCGACCTCGGCGTGCACGCGAAGACGTTCGTGCACAAGGATCTCTTCACCATCGACGTGGGCGTCCTCAACGGACAGCGGATCGGCGAGAAGAGCTTCGTGCTCCAGCCGGACCTCAACAGCTCCAAGGATTTCTTCGCGACGGCGACCTCGAAGGTCGGCCCCTTGACCTTCAACGTCGCCGGGTACCTGGGGCGAGGTCAGACGGTCGACGGGACCGCGCTTCGGATCAAGAACTGGAAGCGGCTCGGCGCCAACCTCGGCGCCATCGCCGCCTACCCCCTGTTCCCCAGCCTCGGTGAGAGCCGGCTCTACACGGAGCTCATGTTCGGCAGCAACATGGACACGGGGGTGACGTACGGCTTCGCTGTTCCCGCGATCCCCAAGAACTTCAACGACGGCGTGACCGATCTGAACGAGCGCGGCTTCTACCTGCGCGGCGAGCAGGAGCTCACCAAGTGGGGCATCGCCGGTTTCCGCTTCGACACGTACACCACGAACTCCGCCTTGAAGAACAACGGGCGCGACACGTATTTGCTGATGGGGGGACTTCGCTTCTCGAAGTACCTGCGCCTCATCAACGAGCTGAGCTACGCCATCGACAACATCCATCCCGAAGGGGCCGGGGCGCCGTCGAAGCACATCTACGGCTACACGGCGTGGATGCAGGGCAGCTTCTACTGAGGAGGCCTCGCCTGCGCCTCGAAGATCACTTCACGGAGCGAGCGCAGGTCACGTACGCCCAGCATCGCGACATCGCTCGCCGCGAGGGCGTCGACGGCGTGGTCGAGCCGCGAGGGATCCTCGGCGGCGTCGCCGACGGCCGCCTCGAGCCGCTCGATCGCGTCGCGCGAGGCCATGAGCTCTCCGCCAACCCGGATCCGGCCCTCGCGGTCGCGCCCGGCCGCAACGACGCCGATCGCCTCGCTCCGCGTCGCCGTCCACGGTAGCTCGCTCCGGAGATCCGCCACACTCGCCGGCGGCGACGAGAGCGACGCGGGCGGCGGCAGCTCGAGGAGCGTGCGGCCGTAGGCTTCAGTGTGGGCCTCCGCGATCGCGTCCGCGAGGCGCGTCAAGTCCACGTCGATGCCGAGCTCGTGGAGCGTGGCAGGAGGCTTTCCGAGGTAAGAGGGGCGAGCGCGCAGCGCAAACGGCGAACGTACCGCGATCACGATCTCCACCAGTGCTCGCTTCGTACGGGTGTCGTGAGCAAACGCGATGCTACCGACGGGACGCTTGCCGACGCTGATCCAGTCGCGGTCGAAGTAGTGCGCGAGCGCCCCCACCTTCGTGAGCGCGCGGAGCACCGGCCGGACGTACCGATTGAGCAGCCGGCTGGGCTCGCAGTCGACGAGGACATCGCTGCGCTCGAGCGAGAGCTGCATCCACAGGGAGCCGGGGCCGACGCAGACCTCCGCGCCGCAGGACCCGCGCCGGAGAAGCGCCGAGGATGCGTCGAGGTCGCCGGCCACCTCGGAGACGCGCTGGAGCGCGCCGAGGACGATGGCCTCGTCCGACACCGTCGCGAGCAGGAGCTCTGCCGATTGCCGGAGCGACGAGTCGAGCGCGGCACGCGACAGCGACGCGAGCCGCGCCGCGGGTACGCCGTCGAGCCGCAACACCCCGATGGGCGACATGATCGGATCATCGCACGAGCGACGCACGCTATGCTCGCGCGGTGACACGCGAGATCGACTGGAGCACCGAGGGCGACACCTGCGTCGCGCTCCTGCGTGACCTCATCCGCATCCCCACCGTGAATCGCGGCACGCGCGACGAGGGGGACGGCAACGAGCGCCCCGCCGCCGAGCTGCTCGCCGAGCACTTTCGCGCGGCAGGCCTCGAGCCGAAGTTTCACGAGAAGCAGAAGAACCGCACGAACGTCGTCGCGCGCGTGAAGGGCAGCGGCGAAAAGCCGCCCCTTCTCCTCAACGCGCACCTCGACGTCGTCGAGGCCGACGCCAGATCGTGGAAGCACGATCCGTTCGGCGCCGAGATCCACGACGGCTACGTGTGGGGTCGCGGCGCGATCGACATGAAGCACATGGCCGCGATGAGCGCGTGCGTCATGGCGATGCTCGCGGCGGCCGTGAAGGACGGTCACAAGCTCGCCCGCGACGTGATCTTCGCGGGCGTCGCCGACGAGGAGGCCGGCTGCGAGCTCGGCAGCATGTACCTCTGCGACGAGCACGCCGACGAAGTGCGTGCAGAGTACATGCTCGGCGAGATCGGCGCCTTCTCGCTCCACCTCTTCGGGCGGACCTTCTATCCCATCCAGGTCGCCGAGAAGGGCCTGTGCTGGGTGCGCGCGACGTACCAGGGCACGCCCGGACACGGCTCGATGCCGGACCCGGACAGCGCCGTCGTTCGTCTCGCGAAGGCGATCGGCCGGCTCGGCCACGGGCGGCTCCCGATTCACCCGACGGAGGTCGTCACGACCTTCCTCCACGGCCTCGCGCGCGAGCTGCCGAGCCCCCAGCGGCACGTGCTGAGACGCCTGACGACCCCGCAGGTCGCCTCGCTCATTCTGGACCACCTCATCCGGGACCCAAGCCAGCGGCGCTCGTTCGGGGCGATGCTCTCGAACACCGCCTCGGCCACGATCCTCCGTGCGGGCTCGAAGGTGAACGTCATCCCGGGCCGAGCCTCCGTCGACCTCGACGGGCGGACGCTGCCCGGCCAGTCCGAGAGCGCCTTCCTCCAGGAGTTGCGGGAGGCGCTAGGCGGGGACCCCGAGCTGGAGGTCCTCCGGTCACTGCCGCCCGTCGAGGCAACCTCGGCGACCCCGCTCTTCGACCTCCTGGCGGCGACCCTGAAGCGCCACGACCCGACGGGGACGCCCCTCCCTTACATGATCCCGGGATTCACGGACGCCAAGGCCTACGTGCGCCTCGGAACGACCTGCTACGGGTTCTCGCCGGTGAAGTTCGATCCCACGCATGAGGTGAATTTCGCGAAAATGTACCATGGGCACGACGAGCGGGTGCCCGCGGCAGGCCTCAAATGGGGGCTTCGCGTGCTCTATGAGGCCGTTCTGGCCTTCTGCTCGTGACCCGCCACTTATGCAACGCCGCAATACGGCACGCATGCACTTGCTGTCCGAGGCCGTAGTCGGATAGAACCGAAGCTGTCTCACGCATCTAGAGCGACCGGCGGATCACGAGATCTCACGCCGCACAGAGACTCGCCGCACTGAGCGCCGCACTACGAGTCGCGCACCGAGGGTTCGATGGTCAATCCGCAGATGGTGATGTACGAGGAGGAGTTCAACCAGATCCAGACGGTCGTAGACCGCCTGGTTCGGGACGCGAACGCCAAGGTCGTCTTCATCGTCGACAAGAACGGGCAGCTCATCTCGGCCGCCGGCGACATCGACAATGTGGACACGACGAGCCTCGCCTCCCTGACCGCCGGCAACATCGCCGCGACGGGCGGAATGGCCAAGCTCCTCAAGGAGAACGAGTTCGCAACTCAGTTCCACGAGGGCGAGAAGGCCAACATCCACATCCAGCTGGTCGGCAATCGAGTCATCCTGGTGGTGATCTTCGACTCTCGTTCGAGTCTCGGTCTCGTCCGCCTTCGCGTGAAGAAGGCGAGCGAGGAGCTCAACAACATCTTCGAGAGCTTGCTCAAGAAGGTGCAGGAGCCCGGCGCGGATTCGCCGTTCGCCGAGATCACGGACGAGGACATCGACAACCTGTTCAACGATTGATTCCGCGTACCTACCGATGAGTTTCATCAACTACATGGCCCGCGAGATCAACTGCAAGTTGGTCTATTACGGCCCGGGTCTCTGCGGGAAAACCACCAACCTGCAGTACATCTACGAGCGCACGAA
>JANXVA010000010.1 GCA_025351875.1 Myxococcales bacterium
CGCGACAGAGGGAGGCACGCGGGAGCTCGACGCGGAGACGCGACGCGCGGTCGAGGACGAAGCCGCGCGGCTCGCCGAGCGCGGGCTTCGCGTCCTCGCGTTTGCCCGGCGGCAGATGGGCCAGGGAGAGACCGCGCTCGAAGAACGCGACCTCACGATGCTAGGCCTCGTCGGAATGTGGGATCCTCCACGAGACGGTGTCCCCGAGGCGGTACGAATATGCGCCGAAGCAGGCATCCGGACGGTCATGATCACCGGCGACCACAAGGCGACCGCTACGGCCATCGCAAAGGACATCGGTCTCTTCAAATCAGGAGACGAGGCGCTCACGGGGGCCGAGCTCACCGCGCTGTCGGACGACGAGCTCGCGGCCCACCTGCCGCGGGTCCGGGTGTTCGCGCGGGTCGCCCCCGAGCAGAAGCTCCGCATCGTGCAGGCATTTCGGCGCGCCGGCGAGATCGTCGCGATGACGGGTGACGGCGTGAACGACGCGCCCGCGCTGCGCCACGCACACATCGGCGTCGCGATGGGGCGTGGCGGAACCGAGGTAGCGCGGCAGGCCGCGGACATCATCCTCACCGATGACAACTTCGCGACGCTCGTCGATGCCGTCCGCGAGGGACGAGCGATCTACCGCAACATCCAGAAGTTCGTGTTCTTCCTTCTCTCCTCGAACGCGGGTCTCGCCCTCACGGTGTTTGCGGTGGCGATGACGGGCGCATGGTCACCGCTCACGCCGCTAATGATCCTCTGGATCAACCTGGTGACGAATGGCGCTCCCGCGCTCGCGCTCGGCGTCGATCCTCCAGGCTCCGATCAGATGCATGCACCACCGCGTCCTCCGTCGGAGTCGCTCGTCGGCAGGCGCGACTTGCTCGGCATCGCTCTCGTCGGCGTGGTCGTCGCCGCGGCCGCGCTCGTCGGCTACAGCGACAGGCTCTGCCCCGCGGGTGGGAGCGCCGAGACTCACCGCACGATTGCGTTCTTTGTGTTGTCGATCGGCCCACTCCTCCATGCCTGGAGCTGCCGTTCCCCGCGTGCCTCCATCTTCTCGATACGGCCTCGTGTCAGCGTTCCTCTTCTCCTCGCGACGGCCGTGTCGGTTGGTTTCCAAGCGGTCGCGTTGCTGCCGGGCCTTAGACACGTCTTTCACGTGACTCCGCTCGATGTACATCACGTCGCTCTTGTCGGCGCATGCTCCATCGCAGTGGTCGTCGTCGTGGAGGTCGCTAAGCTGGTAGATCGAAGTCGCCATACTACGGAGCGCGGGGCCCCGATCGCGAAGGTCCCGGCATGACGCTGCCGCGTCCCGCGGGCCTCGCCACGTCCGCGACTCGCATTGCGACGAGTGATATGAAAGCGCTCTCCCATACTCGTCGTTTGACTCCGCTCGTGTTCGTCCTCGTCGTCCTCGGACTGCTCACGAGCGGCACGGGGCTCTACTTCATGGTGCTCAGGCCGGCGCTCTTGCCGGAAGATATGCGGTTCATGGGCCTCGCGGGGGGGACGGTCCCCGACGCCATGCTTCCGTGGCTGTCCGTCGTGTTTCGGACATGGGGAGGCTTCATGGTCGGCTTCGGCCTCTCCTTGCTCGGCCTCGCCGGCTACTTCTCCGCGCGTCGGGACGTGTGGCTCAGGCTCGGGGCGGGTCTCGGCATTCTCTTCGCGTTCGGTTCCTTTCTCGCGAGCAATATCCAGCTTCACTCGGACTTCCTGTGGTTCATCGGATTGCTGTTCGTGGGAGCGATCGCCGCGGCTGTGCTCCTCCTGGTCGGCCGGCGTAAAGCCGGTGCTACGGGAGTTTGAGCGCGAGGCAGCCGTCGCGGCGGCGGCCATCAGGAGGCGACCATCTCGCGATCACGCCAGCTCGCGCGCGTGATCCCAGAGGGCCGCGATCTGCGCGCGAAGGTTCGTGAGTTCGGCGGCGAGCGGGCTGTCGCCGGGCAGGAGGCCCGTCAGGCTGTTCACCGTCGAGCGTTGCTCCGGCAACATCAGGTCCACGCTCGCAAGAAGGAGCAAACTCACCACCTCAGCGTGCTCCGCGCCGACGGCGCCTTCCACTTGAGCGTAGAGAGGAACTTCACGCAGCGCGGCGCGCGCTCGCATGAGCGCATCCAGATGCGGGGCGGCCGTCGGCATACGAAGCTCGAGGTGCGCGATCAGCGGCACGACCGCACGGGCCAGCGCCGCGAGCTCCGCCGCCGACCCGAGATCAGCGACAGCCGATGTCAGTCGACGAGCCAGGCCCTGCCAACTGTCGCCATCACACTTCACGCTGAAGCCGAGCGCGATACCCGCTCGTGGCCTAAGCAGCATCCAACCTCGCGTGCGGCCGGTGACAGGATCGATCGACTGCATCGCCTGCCACAGGCGCTCCGCCGACACCCAATGCGGTGGATACTTGAACCGCGCGACGTCGAGGACGAGCAGTGACCCATCAGCG
>JANXVA010000065.1 GCA_025351875.1 Myxococcales bacterium
CTTACACAACAGGACTTTCCAGACTTTGGCATGCACAAGTTAAATTTGCATTATACAACAATGACTGAATATGATGCTACATCCGCCGCGGCCCGAAAGAACGAGGCGACGGCGTGCGCGCCGATGTCGTCCGAGAGGTACGTCTGCTCGGTATCGGCGTCAGCGTCCATCCTCTCGCGCATCGACGCGAACACCGTGTCGATCTCCGGCGTCGGCGCGCACACGATCTGGATCGCGGGGTGCGCCGCGCGAAGCACCTCGGCGAGCGTGGGCGAAGCGACCCGCACGCGCGCGGGCGCATGGGGACGGCCAATCATCGGTCGCTCGATCGTGCTTCGCAGGTGGTCGGCCGCCGCGCCGACCGCTTCGCCGGGCTTCGCCGTCGTCGTCCCGAGGACGAGGCCATCCCCGCTCATCCAGAGGAGCACCTCGGGTCGATAAGGCTCGCCCTCGCCGGTCACGTATGCCGGCATCGAGACAAGGCCCCCCACCCACTCGACCCCTGCGCGCTTCTTCTTCGCAGCCATGATCGCCCGCGCTCCTCGCGGACCGTTCTACTGCGATTCGAATCGGCGGGGGCCAGGTTTGCTAACCTACGGGTCACCGGGGCGACCCGCCGGTTAGCAGCAGTAAACCAGCGGGTCAGCTTCTCCATTCTCCATGCCCCAAAGAGGCGTGAGAAGGCCCTCGGGCACACCCTGAAGGCGCGTCCGCGGCGCGCGTTCCGATCTCACGGCAGGCGTGAGATCGCGCTTTCTTGCGGAACCCGCCCCGAGGTGAGTTCACCAACGGGTCACGCGCGCCTGCGCATTTGCAGAAGTGGCTCCGACTGTAGGACTCGAACCTACGACCCGGCGGTTAACAGCCGCCTGCTCTACCAACTGAGCTAAGTCGGAAAACGGTTCATCCACGTACCTGATCGCGGGGCGGCGCGTCAAGGACAGCTCGCGGATCCACTCGAGAATCGGCGGGAATGAAGCGCGCCCCGTGGTGGTCCTTGTCGCTGATGGCCGAGCTCTCTCCAACCTTGCCGCCCCGGGCACCCGGATCGACCTTTCGATTGCGCCTGGCGATCGTCCTCCTCACGCTCTCCCTCTTCGGGTGCGACCACGCCACCAAGCTCGCGGCGGAGACGAGCCTCTCCCACGGCGGGTCGATCAACGTCGTCACCGGCGTCCTCGAGCTGCGTTACGCCCCGAACTACGACACCGCGTTCAGTCTCCTGCGGACATTCAACGTCCCGCGTCCGCCGAGTGTCCTCCTCGCGGCGTCCGCCCTCGCGCTCGTGGGCGTGCTCGCCATGTGGATCGCGTCCCGCAAGCGAGCGTCACGTGTCCAGCACGTCGGCTTCGCGCTCGTCCTTACCGGTGCCCTCGGCAACGTCGTCGACCGCGCGATGCGCGGGTACGTCGTCGACTTCATCCATCTCACGCGATGGCCGATCTTCAACGTGGCCGACATCGCCGTCGTCGCCGGCGTCATCCTGCTCGGCACCTGCGCGGTCCTCCGGCGCCACGACCCGGCGCGTCCATGAGCGCTCACTTCTTCGGCGCTGATCCGCCGTCCGCGCCCGCGTCCTTGTCCTTCCAGAGCGGTACGCCCGCGTCCGCGTGAACCTCGCCGAGCATCAACACCGCATCCGGCGGGCTCGCCGACGCGATGCGCTTCGTGGCGATCGCCTGCGTCGCCGGCTCGATTACCTTCAGCTTCGTCTCGATCATCGCCTTCGCTCCCGGCCCCGCGCTCGCGAGACCGAGCCGCAGCGCGCGCTCCGTCTCGCGCCATAGCGCGAGCGACCCCTCGAGCGCACGGAACGTCCCCGATCCGTAGCTCGACCCCGGACCTTCGCGGCGCGCGAGATCGCGATGCACGCACGCCGCGTGATCGGCGGAGTGCTCCGCTGCGATCTTCGCCGGATCCGTCCCGGAGCCGAGCAGCCAGTACGTAGGGCATGCGCCGGGGATCGCGCCGGCGACCGCCTTCATCGCCTCGAGCGCGTCCTTCTCCTCTTCGAGCTTCCTGCCGACGCGCGGCGCGGCCTCTGCCATCTTGCGTGCGACCGCCATGCGGAGCGTGTCGGGTCCGGAGCCCTTGCCCGTCTTGATCGAGCCGAGCCAGTCCTCGACGTGAGCGACCCAGTCACCGCGCCCGTCGCGCAGCAGCACGATCGCTACCGTCGTCGTCGCGGCGTGATCGGGAGGCCGAGCGACGAAGCCCTTCTTCGACCCGAGCGCGCTCGCGATCTCGGCGAAGCAGCCGGTGTCACGCGGCGACGGCTGCGTCGGGAGGAGGGCGACGGGCGGCGCATCCGCGCACGCGGGATAGCCCTCGGTCGCGCTCGCGATCGCCGCGCTCTCATCTCGCTCGAGCGACTCGCGGACCGCGTCGATCTTCGCCATCGGGCCCTTGCAGCCCGCGGCGAGCAGGGCCGAAGCGACGCCGACGATGCACACGAGACCACCAGCGACTCTCCGCATGCCCGGAACATACCGTACCTCAGCGATGACTGCGGCCTGTGCGCGTTGCCCAGGCCGTAGTCCCGAGACTCAGACGGTCGCGAAGCCCGCGTCCGGGATGTCGAGCGGCGACTTGTCCTCTTCCGCGAGGAGCGCAGCCTTGTGCTCCACGCCGGGAAGGACATTGCGTGCAAAGTACAACGCCGCCGCCACCTTGCCTGCGTAGAAGGCGGCATCGGGGTGATCCGCGGCGACCTTCGCCTTCGCGTCGTCGGCGACGACAGCGCCCTCGAGCAGCTGCCAGCCGACGGTGAGCTCGCTCATCATCTCGCAGAAGCGATTGGCCGAGAGCGGCACGAGCGCGACGTTACCGCTCTGGAACCACATCAGCAGGCGCATCGCCGTGCCGGCGACCGCTTCCTGGGCAGCGCCAAGCTTCTTAACGGCGGGGCCGAGCGTGGCGTGCGCGGAGTTCTTCGCGACGAACTTCGCGATGTCCGCGAGGTAGGCCTGGAGGTTCGCGCCGCCCGCTTGCCCGAGCTTGCGACCGACGAGGTCCATCGCCTGGATGTGGTTCGTGCCCTCGTAGATGCTGAAGATCTTCGCGTCGCGGCAGTACTGCTCGACGGGGTAGTCGCGCGTGTAGCCGGCGCCGCCGTAGGTCTGGATGGCGGTCTCGCACACGCGGAAGCCCTGGTCGCTTCCGTACGCCTTCACGAGCGGGACCAGAAGGTCGACCTGACCCTGGTGGTACGCCGCGACCGCCTCGTCCTTGCCGCGCAGCGCGTCGGCCTGGTCCTGGTGCATCGTGAGCTTCACGGCGAGGCAGCGGATGCCCTCGACCATCGACTTCATCGAGAGGAGCATGCGCCTCACGTCGGCGTGCTCGATGATCGGGACGCGCGGTGCGGTCGCGTCCTTCCAGTGCGTGATGCTCGCGCCCTGCTTGCGATCCTTCGTGTACTCGAGCGCGTTGAGGAACGCGCTCGACGCGACGGCGACTCCCTGGACGCCGACCGAGATGCGCGCCGCGTTCATCAGCTTGAACATCTGCGGCATGCCCTGATTGAGCTTCTCCTCGCCGCCGACCGGCCAGCCGATGCACTTGCCGCTGTCGCCGAAGTTGAGGACGCACGTGGCCGAGCCGTTGATGCCCATCTTGTGCTCGAGCGCGCCCACCGAGACGTCGTTCGACGCGCCGAGTGTGCCGTCGGGGTTGACCGCGAGCTTGGGGACGATGAAGAGCGTGAGGCCCTTCGTACCGGCGGGAGCGCCCTCGACGCGCGCGAGCACGAGGTGGATGACGTTCTCGGCGAGGTCGTGGTCTCCGCCGGAGATGTAGATCTTCGTGCCGCGGACGCTGTAGCTGCCGTCGGCGTTGCGTGACGCGGTGGTCTTGGCGCTGCCGACGTCCGTACCCGCGTGGGGCTCGGTGAGGCACATCGTGCCGCCCCACTTGCCGCCGAACATGTTGTCCGCGAACTCCTTCTTCTGCGCCGCGGTGCCGAACTGGTCGATGACCTCGGCGGCGCCGTATGCGAGGCCCGGGTACATGTTGAACGCGGCGTTGGCGCCGGAGAGCATCTCCTCGACGAGGACCTGCACCGTGCGCGGCGCGCCGGCTCCGCCGTGCTCGGCGGGGACGCCGATCGATTTCCAGCCGGCGTCGTAGAGCTTCTTCCAGGCGTCCTTGAAGCCGGTCGGCGTGATGACGCTGCCGTTCTCGAGCTTGCAGCCCTGGATGTCACCGACGACGTTGAGCGGTCCGAGGACCTCGCGCGCGAAGCGGTAGCACTCGGCGAGGGCGGAGCGGACCTCCTCCTCACCCCATGCTTCGTACGGCGCCTTGCCGAGCAGCTCGCCGAGCTTGAACTGCTCGAACATCAGGAAGCTGAACTCGCGAAGGTCGGCCTTGTAGCGATTGATGGTCTGGATCGGCTTCGTCACTGGAGGCTCCCTTTGGGCGTAAACGTCCCCTGGTGCGGATCATCGTGGGGCGCGTGTTGCGTTGCGTCAAGGCGAAACTGAATGGCGGTTCAGTCTGCCGAGCGCACCGGCTGGGCTTGGCGGAGGCGCGATTTTCAGCCGCCCGTCAGGGCGAGTCACACTCGCGCCGCGCCCGACGACGAGCGACAGATGCGAGCAGCGAGCGCGGTACTGACGGGGATGATCGCGGCCTTCGCGGCCGGGGCGTGTGGGCCAGGCGGGGGGCGCGCGGCGCCCGCCGCAAGCGCGAAGGTCGAAGCCAGCGCGGAGGCGGACGCGAGCGCGGAGGCGCGCGCGAGCGAGACCACGAGCCCGGTCCGCATCGCGCGACCACGCAAGCGCTCCGAGTCGGAAGAACAGAACGAGGTCTGCAATCTGCCCGTGGCGACGCGCGGCGCGGCGCGTCCCGGAGCCCACGCTTTCGCGCGCAAGAGTGGGACGTGCGAGGGCGGCTTCTGTGACGTCGCGGACAAACCGCCCCCGGGCGCGGACGCGTGCTTCGTCGCGACCTCGAACCTCTCACGCGCCGAACGGCAGGCTGCTGGGACGCGCGGACATGCCGTGCAGAGCCACGCGTGGGATCGCACGAGTGCGCCGCGCTTCTACGACCGCGTCGACGCCCACCTCCATCTCGGCGATGCCGAAGGCGCGCTCCTCCGCAAGAACGGCTTCGTCGTCCTCGATCGGCTCGGGTACGAGTCCTATGCGGTCGCGTTCCACGACGTGTTCCAGCAGCAGCTTCCGGTCTACGTCGGGGTCGACGCGATCTTCAATGCGGTCTTCCAGGCGAGCCAGACCGTGCTCGGGGAGATCGAGCGCACGCGCCTCGGCCCGAAGCTCGTCGGCCTCGTCGACCGCATGCGAGCCACGCTCGCTGCATCTCGCAACGACTTCGACGCCCAGACCGCGGACGATCTCGACCTCTACCTCGTCGTGGCGCATCGGCTCCTCCACCCGCAGAGCGAGGTGCACGCGCGGAAGCCGGACGTGGAGACGGTCGCGAGCGTGATCGTCGAGCAAGCCAGGCAAGCGACCGGTCTCGTGGCCGAGGAGCTCTTCGGTCGCGAGCGGATGATCGACTACTCGCAATACAAGCCGCGCGGCCACTACGCAAACAGCCGCAACCAGGACGGCTTCGACGTGAAGCTCCCGCGGCCGAAGGACGGCGCCACCACCGAGCACATCAGCCCGAGCGACTACTTCGTCGCGATGACCTGGCTCTCGCGGCTCGAGCTGAACCTCGTCTCGCGCTCGTGCCGGAGCTCGCAGCCCGGCGTCGACGTCGACGAATCGGAGACGCCGCGCGAGGCGCGTGATGCGATCGCCCTCGCGGATCTCGCGGGCCGCGCCGGCGCGCTGCCGGATCTCCGTGCTTTCGAGGACGTCTACAGCGTGTTCGCGGGCAACCGTGAGGACGTCTCCTTGCCCGCGATCGCGGCGCTCGCTGCGAGGGTCGGCTTCGGAGCGCGCGACCCCGACGCGCCCGCGAAGCTCCGCGCCGCCATCGGAGCCGGCTGGAAGCGCACTGCGCGTACGCACTTCATGCCGGAAGCAGCGACCGAGCTGCCCGCCATCGCCACGATGTTCGGGCCGCGGATCGTCCCCGACATCGCGCCGCTCACGCACCTCGTCCACCCCGCCGTGCCCGGTCGACTCGAGCTCGGCGCAGCGGACGTCGGCTACGTGATGGGACACGATCGTGCGAAGAGCTACCTCGCCGAAGACCTGGCGAAGCACCCTGGGCTCGGCGCTGCCCTCGACGCGAGCCGCGCCGAGCTCGCGGCCGCCGCGCGCGGGAAGAAAGACGTGTATTCTGCATGGATGGGCGCGGCGCTCCGGCTCGCCGATCGCCCGAGCGGTTCGGTGCCATCGTTCATGAGCAACGACGCGTGGGCCGACATGCGAATGAGCTCCGCGCTCGCGGTCTACGCGCAGATCCGCCACACCTTCGTGCTCCTCGCCGGCCAGGGTTACGACGGCTACGGCTGCGAGATCCCCGACGGCTGGGTCGAGCCTGCGGTCTCTGCATACGACGGCATGCTCGCGTGGGTCCGGGCCGCCCGCGTTGCCGCGCCGAGCCAGGCCGCCTACTTCCGCCGCGTCGAGGAGGTGCTCTCGATGCTGCGTTCGATCGCGCTCACCGAGCTCTCCGGCGTGGCGCTCTCGGAGCCGCAGCGTCGCTGGCTCGGCATGGTGTCGGAGTACACGCCGAAGGACGGGTACGGCGGCGACTCGGGTGAGCCGCCGAAGTACACGGGCTGGTACTTCGACCTCTTCCCCGATCGCGAGATCGGCGCCGAGCGCGGCGTCGACCTCGTCGCGGACTGGTTCACCCTCACCAGTGCCGACCAGGTGCGCCATCTCGGCATCGAGAAGGCTGCCCTCGGCGTGTTCGTCATCGATGTCGGCGGCGAGCCGCGTGCGATGGTCGGTCCCGTCGCCAAGACCTACGAGGTCGCGACGCCCATCGCCGATCGACTCGACGACGAGCGCGCGCGTACGGCGACGGGAAAGCGCGCCGAGTGGCTCTCGTTCCTGGCTCCGAAGAAGGTTGACCCGCCGCTCGCCGCACACCTCTTCGTGTGTGCGGGCGACGCGCGCGTCGTGCTCCGCGCAGGCCAGCCGCTCGCGGCGACCGTCACGCTCCTCGATCACCACGGAGATCCGCTCGTCGAGGCGCGCACGGTGAACGTCGCCGCCGGAGAGCCTTCCATGATCGCGTTCACGCTACCGGCCGACGTGCTCGCGTCGGCGCACGGGATCGAGGGCATGCACCTGCGCGTCGATACGCCCGAGCGCTGGGACTACGTGAGCGGCGTGAGCGCGTATCGCGGTGGGCCGATTGAGAGCGCGTCGGGCAGCCCGTTCGACGTGGCGTTCGGCGCGCTCGCGCCTACCCCGTCAGAATGAGCGGCCGCTCCTGGGCGCGGCCGTCACCGCCGGGTCGGTCAGCGTGGCGTGAGCCTCGGTGATGTGCGCGTGGATGCGCCTCACCTCCGACCGCACCTCCTCGAGCTCGGGAGGCAGGCGGTCCGGGGTCCACAGGCGCGCGAGGCGGAAGTGCGCGGCGCGTGCGGCCTCGACGGAGGAGCCTTCGGGGAGTCCGAGCGCTTGGAATGGAGTCTCCGTCCCGAGGTTCGCGGCGCGACGCCGGATCTCCTCGATGCCGACCTCCGCGGGGCCGCGTGTGGTGGGCAGAGCGGCCGCCTGCGGACGCTGGGCCGACGGGCGCGGGGTGGCGGATTCGCCCGACTGCGTGACCGCCTGGTGTCCGGCGGACGAATGCGAGGGCCGAACGGCCGCCCACATCAAAGCACTAGGGAGGCCGGCGCTCTGCGTCCCCACCTCGACGGACCTCGTGATGACCAGCAGGTACGCGAGCAGATCGACGCGCTTCACCGGGACCTTCGAGGCGGCGCGGAGCTCGGCGAGCGACATCGGTTTGCCGGCGAGCAGCTCGCACAGCGCGATCTCCTCGGGGTCGAGCTCGGCGCGCTCGATGACGGCCTCGCTGACGAGCTTGAGCGGCTGCTCCCCGAGCCGGGCGAGGACGTCGTTCACACGTTCCCCTGGCGGAAAATCGCAGAGCCCGCGCCAGACCGGCGCGAGGACGTCGACCGCGAGCGCCGGCTCGTCGGAGCTCGGGCTCCCTTCGCGGAACGTGAACGTCGTGGACGGCGGCATCGTGAAGAGATGATGCACGCGCCTTCGTGCTTGCTCGGCGAGCACCGCGTCGCCCTGGGCTTGGGTGATTGCGCCCCGCTCGATGAGGATGTCCATCTGCGGGCGCTTCTGCCGTGCAGACTCGCGCGTCGAAGAGTCGAGCGTCTCGCTGTCGATGAAGCCGAGCTCGTAGACGACCGTGCCGAAGCGAGCGACCGTCGGCGTCGTCATGCTCGAGACCACGAGGCCGCGCCAGAACACGAGGCACGCGTGCCGCTCGGGTGTTGCGCGTAGCTCGAGCACGCCGGACAGTCGCTTGTTGCGGACGTAAATCAGCGCGTGGGCGAGAGGTGTCTCGGTGAGCTTGCCGGACGCCACGCTCGCGTTGCGCGCACCGCTCGTCGTCATGCCGGATATCCTCACACGGATAGCCAACGCGACGAACGTCTGCGGTCACGGGCGAGGCTGATTCGTCGGACAAACGCCCACGTGCGCCGACGCGGGCGCCTCGTGGCTGTCGGAAGGAAGGCGCGGCGCGGGCGGCAGGCGCGCGGGAGGTCCGACGGTTCCGCGTTCCGCCGGTGGCAACATCGAAGGGAAGAGCGACGGCGTCGCCTTGATCGGCGAGATGGACATCTCGTACTGCGCGTGTCGGTGTCCGGGCTCGAGGCGCGCGACGCGGCGGTGATCGCGGAGCGCAGCTAGGGCGTTGCCGAGCCGCTTGTGCACCTGCGCTCTGTAGTAGAGGGCGCGCACGCAGTCGGGATCGCCCGTGAGCACACGATCGAGGGTCACGAGCGCGGCCTCCAGCGCATGCGGGCCCGCATCGGGTGCACCGGCGCCGATCGCGCACCACGCGAGGACGGCGCGCGCGCCGGGCCCCGCGGTCCCGGCCCTGGTGAGATTCTGGGCGATCGTCTTGGCGGCCTCGAGGTCGCCGCGCGCGAGCGCCGAGTCGGCGTCTCGCAGCGAGGCGACGAACGGCGGCGGTCGTGTCGAGTCGTTGGCCGCGGTTCCGCCGCTCCCGCGTCCGAGCATCGCCTCGACGTCCACATGGGAGACCGTGTCGACGAGGGACCGATGCGCTTCGCCGATGCGCGTGAAGACGTGCCGACACTCCTCGCGCACCTCGCTCAGCGCCGACGGTAGCCGTTCCGGATGCCAGAGCCGAGCCATTCGGAAGAACGCAGCTCGTGCGGCCTCGACCGAAGCACCACGCGAGATCCCGAGCACGGCGTGCGGCTCCTCGTTGGTGACGCGCGACGCACGGGCACGGACACCCTCGGCGCCGAGCTCCATCGGGCCGATGGGGGGCGCCTCGACGCGGGTGATGCATCGGCCGAGCGCGAGCAAGTAGACGAGGCGGTCGACCTTCTCGGCGGCGGTCGCCTGGCTCGCGCGAAGAGCGGCGAGCGTCGACGGTCTGGCGTGCAGCTGTTCGCAGATGGCCTGCTCCTCGCGCGAGAGCCCGAAGCGCGCGACGGAGCCCAGATCCTTCAAGTGAACGGCGCCCTCGATCTTTGTGAGAATGAAGGCGACGTGGGCCGTCGGAGGAGCGTTGCGCAGCGCACGCCAGACGGCGGGCCACGTCTCGACCATGGGCCGATCCTCGTCGCGCGCGCCGGCGAGCTCGTCGACGTCCTCGCGGAACGTCCACTTCGTCGCCTCGGGCAGCGTGAAGAGGTGAACGACGTTTCGTACCGTCTGCTCGCCAAGCCCCTCCTCCACGCGCTCGCGGGGGAGCGCTCCGCAGGCGACGAGGACGTCGCCGTGGAGTCGCTTCGTGCTCACCACCTCCCGAAGGGTCGAATCGAGCGTCGTCACGTCGATGACGCCGAGGTCGTGGGGCACACCGCCGAGGTAGGTCACGGGCTCGGAGGTGCGCACGACCGCGATCTTGCCGAGCCGCATCGTCAGCGTGTCGCGGCGCGTGCCGTGGGTGAACGTGAAGGTCCCGGACGTGGCACGCTCGGAGGCGCCCGCGAGGAGCACCGCGAGGGGTCTCCCACGCAGCTCGCCGCAAAGGGTCCTGGACGGTCGGGCACCGGATTCGACAGCCATTGCCCTCCATGAACGGCCGGCCGGGCCGCCGCGTAAGAGGTAGCTCTCATCTGGCAACATGGCCCATTGCCGAATACTCTCGGCGCCGATGCGCGCTCGTTCGGCCGTTTGTGCGCTCGCGTTCGTCGCTACTCCGACGCTGTTTTCCAGTGCGAGAGCCCTCGCGCAGCAGCCCTCCGGTCAGGATGCGGCGCCTCGATCCCGCGGGCGGTACGTTGCTCGTCATCGCGCTCTGCCATGAAGGCCAGGGCAAGACAGCGACGGCGTGGGCCGAGTTCGGCGTCGCGCTCGGCGAGGCGCGCAAGGACAAGCGCGCGGACCGCGAGGCCGCCGCGGTCCAGCACATGGTGAGCACGGCGACGGCGGCAGCGCCTGCCTCCGCGCCCGCGCTGATCCTCGATCGAAAGTGAACGGCGAAACCTGAGTCAGAGCTCGGCGCGGACGAGCACGAACTTGTTGCAGAGCGTCTTGTCGGTGAGCTCCTTGTAGCTCTTCGCGCCTACCTCGCCGCGGAGGCCGCCGATCCGGCTGTGCTCCGTGACGAAATACATGACCTTCGCGCCCTTCTCGTCCTTCTGCTTCTGCAGCCACGCCTGGACCGTGGCGCCGGAGGAGACGAACGCGGGGATCCGGTTGCCCGTGTAGAAGTTCTCGCCCTTCC
>JANXVA010000069.1 GCA_025351875.1 Myxococcales bacterium
GTCCGACTCGGGGCCGAGGGCAGGCGGTCGGTGCGGGGCGCGAGGCATTCCGCAGAGGTTCGTCGCAAGCTCCGAGCCATGCGCCGTGGCGCTCGCTCGAGGAGGGCACTCGCGCTCGCGGTTGCAATCGCCGGTTGCCCAGCGTGCATCACCGCACCGACCGTCGCGCAGGGGCCCGTTGCTGGTGGTGTTCTGGTCATCCACGAGCCCGGTACGTTGCTGTGCCGGAGGTGTCAGGTGGTGCGCTTGCGCTTGTCGAAAGTTCGGTCATCTTGCGGGGTTGGCTCGGAGGACTTGAAGCGGCACGCACGCTGCTTTGGAGGGCACGGTGACGTCGAGGAACGGTGAGCTCACGCAGCGCTCGCAGGCCGCGCTCGCGCTCGCGGTCTTGTCCGTCGTCGTGGGCACGACGGCGTGCAGCGCACCCGCGAGCGAGGCCGCGCTTGCGCGTCGGCGGGAGTCGCCGTTTCTGGGCTCTCTCTCCGCGCAGGGCTCGTCGACCGGCGGAGGTGTCGACGGACAGAAGGCGCGCATCGCCGAGACCACGAAGGAGGGCCGCGGTCGCGAGCCGCTTCGTGGACGATGTCCCGAGGGCATGGCGGACATCGACGGACGTTTCTGCATCGATCGCTACGAGGCGACGCTGATGGACGTGCTCGCCAACGGCGAGGAGCGCGCCCACTCGCCGTTCGACCCCGTCGCCCGGCTCTCACGCGTTCGCGCCGTCAGCGCTCGGTCCGTGTTTCCGCAGGGCTACATCAGCGCCGTCGAAGCGCAACGTGCCTGCAACGAGTCGGGAAAGCGGCTGTGTGGTGTCGCTGAGTGGGGCAAGGCATGTCGGGGGCCGGACCCGAGGTCGTTCGGCTACGCCGACCGCCGCGAGCCCGGTCGCTGCAACGACAACGGCAAGAACCCGGTGCTCAGCCTCTACGGTCGTGGCCACTGGAACTGGAGCACGATGAACCAGCCAGTCCTGAACCAGCAGGACGGGACGCTCGCGAAGACCGGCGACCACGCTGGCTGCACGAACGCCTACGGCGTCTTCGACATGGTCGGAAACCTCCACGAGTGGGTCTCTGACCCGAGCGGAACGTTCTACGGCGGCTACTACCAGGACGTGTCGAGCAAGGGGCACGGCGAGGGCTGCGGCTACCTCACGACCGCCCACGAGGCGCGCTACCACGACTACTCGACCGGCTTCCGCTGCTGCGCGGATGTCGCCGGCGGCGCGCCTGCCGAGGTGTCGGCCGCACCGGCGCCGCCGCGCCCGCATAGACCCCGAACGAAGCGCTGAGATGTTGGCCCACATGTAGGTGCAGTCACTACGATTTGACCATGGTTCAGCCAGGTCGGGTCGAGGGGCTCAAGTTCGTTCATAGAAACGACCGCCGCGAGGTCCGCCGCGCGGTCGGCCTGACGTGCCAGGTGGTGCGCGAGCGTGATTTCCGCCTCATCGCCGATCAGGCGGTCGACCTCTCCCCGGACGGCATGCTCGTCTCGAGCGACCACGAGCTCGAGGTCGGTGAGGGCCTGATCGTCTCCTTCAAGGCGACGCAGCTCGGTCTCTGGTTCGACACCGACGCCTGCGTCGCGCGGGTCATCAAGGGGCGCCGTCCCGGCGACCGTGGGCCAGGCATCGGTCTCTCGTTCTCGTCGCTCGATCGCGTGAAGCGGCTCATCCTTCGCGGCCACCTGCGGCGCGTTCCGCCGCCGCTTCCTCGCCGCATCCAGCGCATCGATTGGACCGCCACCGTCCGGAGCCTCACCCGATGAACGTCGTCACTGCCTTTCCGTCTTCTTCGGCCTTCGTTCCCGCGCGGGCGTCGCGTCGCATCTCGACGCGACGGGGCGTCATGCTGCCGTGTCAGGCGGTGCGCGAGCGCGACTTCAAGCTCATCGCGGACCGCACGCTCGACATCTCGGTCGACGGCGTGCTCCTGCCGATGGGGGACGACGAGCGCGTGAACACGGGCGACACGCTCATCCTTTCGTTCCCGATTCCCGGGATGTGGATCGATGCGGAGGCGTCGGTCACGCGCGTCGTCCACGGTCGCAGGCCGGGCGACGACGGTGCAGCCTGCGGCGTGACCTTCGATGTGATCAGTCCTTCGGCTCGCGCGGCGCTGGCGGGCTATCTGCACGGCAAGCCCCCGCCGCTGCCGCGCCGCGGACCGCTCGCGCGGCTGCGCCGTGGGGAGGAGAGCCCGCGCCTCGCGGACCAGTTCGTCATGGAGCAGCTCCTGGTCGGTGCCGCGATGCCGTTCGCCGCGGTCGAAGACGTCGAAGACGTCAGCGAGCCCGACGACACGGTCGACGCGCTCGGTATCCTTCGCGAGCTCGCGGCCGCCTGGAAGCGCCTCGCGCTCGCCGAGGGCTGAGCGTCGTTTCTGATACGCTCGCGGGATGTCCGAAGAAGGCAAGAAGCGCCTCAAGGAGCTCGCGAAGCAGGTCCGTGACAAGGTCGCGACGACAGGAGCGCCCGTGCTCCAGCAGCAAGGGCTCGACATCGTCGAGGATCTCGCGAAGGAGCTCACCGGCCCCGACGGGCTGCCGGGCCTGAAGCTGGTTCGCGACTCGGCGAACAAGTTCCGCGTGCAGCGCTCCCCGCGCAACGCGGAGATCACGGTCGAATGGGAACGCGACATCGGCGCGCTCGGTCTCACCTGTCAGAAGCACGGGGAGCCGAAGACGTTCGTTCGTTACGTCTGGGACGCGGGCGAAACGAAGTGGCGCAAGCTCGACGGCGGCGGGGAGATCTACGAGGACGTGACGAGCGCGCTCGTCGAGTACCTCTACCCGGAGATGAAGGCGTAGGACAAAACGACGCCGCCCGCGGTGAGGCGGGCGGCGGTCGTCGTTACGCGTGCCTCAGAGGCTCAGCGGATGACGGGGAGGCTCCCCGAACCGACCGGCGACGAGCAGGCGCAGTTGCCGTAGTCGATCGTGCTGTCCGGAGCGCCGCCACCGCACTCGGTGCCTTCGCAGCCGGCCGCCTCCGGCGGGCACTCGTTCGGGTTGTCGCTCGGACCTTCGCAGACTTCCTCGTCGCCGGTGCCGCCGCCGCCCGAAGAACCGGAAGAGGTGCCGGGGGGGAGGGTGTCGCTGCCCGACGAGCCCGACGTGCCGCCCGCGCCCGACGTGCCGCCGGAGGTGCCGGAGGTGCCGCCCGACGTCGTGCCGTCGCTGCCCGAGGAGCCCGAGGAGCCCGAAGAAGAGCCCGAGGAGCCCGAGGACGAGCCGCCGCTGCCGCTGCAGTCGCCGGAGCACTCGCCGCCGCCGTCATCGCAGCTGCCGCCACCCGAGGAACCGGAGGATCCCGACGTGCCGCCCGACGCGCCCGAGGAGGACCCGGAGGAGCCCGACGTGCCGCCGGACGCGCCCGAGGAGGAGCCCGACGAGCCGCTGGAGCTGGTGCCGGCGCCGGCGTCACATCCCGGCTTCGGCGGCGGTGCGCCATACGTGCGGACGCCGAGGGCAGAGCCCGACGTGCCGCCTGCGCACATCACCTT
>JANXVA010000090.1 GCA_025351875.1 Myxococcales bacterium
GCGCAGCCCGCGCTCGGAAGGAGCGCGGCGAGCGCGAACGCGAGCAGGGGGGCGGCGCGGGACATGCGCGTCTCCTATGACACCAGGCCTCGGCCGCACAACTCGGGTCTCTTGCCCCATGCAAATGGCCTGGAATCGCGCATGATCGGCGCGAACGGCGGTGCGCATCGGGCGCGTGCGCTCGGAATCCAGGGGCGCCGAAGGCGGCCGTCCGCGTCCGCGCACCCGCGCTTGGCGGCCCCTGCGGATTTCGGGTAGGGTGCGCCGCGTAATGACCGAGAAATTCTCGCGTTCCGAGGTTCGTGCGCTCTACGACCGTCCGCTCCTGCCGCTCCTCGACGAGGCGCGCGCGGTGCACCGCCAGCACCACCCGGACAACGAGGTGCAGCTCTGCACCCTACTCAGCGTGAAGACCGGCGGCTGCGCCGAGGACTGCTCGTACTGCCCCCAGTCGAGCCACTACGACACCAACGTCGGTCCCGAGAAGATGCTCGACGTCGAGCACGTGATCGCGAGCGCCCGTCGCGCCAAGGAGCTCGGCTCCACGCGCTTCTGCATGGGCGCCGCGTGGCGCGAGGTGAAGGACGGTCCGGCGTTCGACCGCGTCCTCACCATGGTTCGCGGCGTGAAGGATCTCGGTCTCGAGGCGTGCGTCACGCTCGGGATGGTCACCGAGGAGCAGGCCAAGCGCCTCGCCGCTGCCGGCCTCGACGCCTACAACCACAACCTCGACACGAGCCGTGAGAACTACCGCTCGATCATCAAGACCCGCACGTTCGACGATCGCCTGCGCACGCTCGAGAACGTCCGCAAGGCCGGCGTCACCGTCTGCTCCGGCGGCATCATCGGCATGGGCGAGAGCATCGACGATCGCTGCGAGATGCTCCGGACGCTCGCCAACCTCGAGCCGCAGCCCGAGAGCGTGCCCGTCAATGCGCTCGTTCCCGTCGAGGGCACGCCTCTCGCGAACATGCCTCCCGTCGACCCGCTGGACCTCGTCCGCATGATCGCCGTCGCGCGCATCCTCATGCCGAAGGCTCGCGTGCGCCTCTCGGCCGGTCGCACCTCGCTCTCGCGCGAGGCTCAGCTGATGTGCATGCTCGCCGGGGCGAACTCGATCTTCTACGGCGAGAAGCTCCTCACCACGCCGAACCCCGACGAGGAGGACGACATGGCGCTCATCCGCGACGCTGGTCTCTCCGCGATGCCGCCTCGCCCGACGACGACCTCGGCCTGACCGACCTTCGGGAGGCTGTCTCGTGCGCGCCGCACGCGGCCCTAGGGCTCGCCGGTCTCGAGGTCCGCGGTCCTCGGCTTCCGCTTCTTCGTCTGCTTCGCGACGTGCGCGGGGATCTCGGCGAGTCGGTTGATCTTGTACTGCAGGTAGTAGACGCCCAGGAAGAACGTCGCGAGCGACGAGATTTGGACGAATCGCCCCGTCCGCGTCGCGTTCGATCGGAGGATGTCCGCCACGCGGAAGTTCGCGACGATCGCGGCGACGGTTCCTCCCGTCGAGACGAGGGCCTGCAAGCTCGCGGTCTCCTTCCCGCCGAACGCGACGAGAAGGCTCACGACGCTCGCCACGAGCAAGAAACTCGGGAGCGTCTTGCCCATCCGCTTCGACGCGTCGAGGGAGTCCAGGAACGAGCGACGCCGGTAGACCCAGACGGCCGGGTAGATGCCGCCGGTGACGAGCGTGAGCAGGATGGCGAGCACCACCGGCCGCCTCTCGCTCGAGTAGTCGCTCGCGCCGCTCCGACGTGCGCCATCGCCGCCGGTCTCGCGCTCCAGGACCGGCTCCGCCGGCGGCGCATACGGATTCGGCTCGTCATCTCCCATGCCGTCAGCGTCTCACGAATCGACCCTCCGCCTTCGTCCATCGGTCGCGTGCGCTCAGGACCTCTACGCGCACCTACTCGACTAGAGCGATCCCTGCGCGCGCCGTTCGTACAGATACAGCTCGAACACGCGCGCCGTTCGACCGCCACGCATGACACGCACGCGGCTCTGCGCGGCTCTCACGTGCGCCGGGAGCTCCTCGGCGCCGTCTCCCGGGAAGCGATTGTCGGTCACGAAGAGGACGTGCTCGGCGTCGCGCCACTGGCCGCGCGGAAGCCACGCATCGAAATCGTCGGGGATCGGCGTTGCGCAGCCGACGCGGATCCCCGGCAGTCCGGCCTGCAGCTGTGCGCAGACCGTCCAGTGTGGGCCGACGACGACCACCTCGCGGCCCTCGGGATCGAACGGCGTCCCCGCTGTTGCCATCTGCTCCTTGACCGCCGCGAGCGTCGTCGGCCAGCCGTAGAGCTCGCTCGAGATGTCGAGCTTCGGATCGGCGTCGCTCGGGAGGAGTCGCGCGGTCTCGGGTACGAGCACCCAGACGTGTGCGGCCGCGGTGAGCGCCGCGGCGAGGCCCGCACCGGCCAGGAACACGCGGCGCGACCCGAGCGAGCGCAGCTCCTCGCCCGCGCGGCGCGCCACGTGAAGCGGCAAGGCGAGCAACGCCGGCGCGATCCAGTGCGGCTCTGCGACGGGGCTCCAGAGACAGAGCGCGACAAGCGGCACGATCGGAACCGCGAACGAGAAGAAGAGCAGGCGAGAGACGGCGTCCCGTGACCGCTCGCGCACGAGGTCGACCGCCGCGAGGACGGCCAGCACCGCGAAGATCGGCGAGAGGTACCCGAGCTGCCCTCCGACGAGCGCGCCGAGGTTGCGCAGGGCGACGCCCGCGCTGCCCTGGGTGGCGACCAGGCGGTGGTGGAGCATTGGCCAACCGGTCTTCGACTCGTAGAGCGCGATCGGCGCGATCACGACGAGGCCAGCGGTGAGGCCCGCCCACGGCCAGATCGTACGCACCGAGCTCCGCGCACGCTCATCCGCGTTCGCGAAGGCGACGGACAGGTAGGTCGCGACGAGCGCACCGACCAGGAGCAGCCCCGGGACCTTCGCCGCAGAGGCTGTGCCGGCGAGCAGTCCCGCGGCGAGGAAGGCCGCGGCGGAGCGCGTGCTGCTCGCCGCCGCGCGCATGGCGACGCCCGCGAGCGCGAGCGTGCCGAGCCACGCGAATGCGAGCAGCAGATCAGGGGTCAGCGCGAACAGACCGACCGCGGTCTCCGGGACCACCGCGACGATCAGGCCCGCGAGGGCCGCGCGACCGCGGACGGCACCAAGCGCACGTGCCGCCACGAACACCAGCCACGGCACGAGAGTCGCGAGCATCGAAGTCACGGCGTGCGTGCGGACTGCAGTCGGGGTCGTGCCCTCGCCGAGGAAGCGCGAGACGAGGCCGACGAGCCCGGGGTGATCGAGGAACGCGGGCTGCGGGTGAGCCGCCCAGCAGGCGTAGAGCGCCTCGCTGTCGCCGAAGCCCACGCGCGACGCCGCATAGAACCGCACTCCGAGCAGCGCCGCCGAGACCGCGACGAGCACGTAGACGACGGCGAGACCCCACTCGGGCTCGACCGGCAGCGCAGCAAGCTCCTCTTCGGCAGCACTCGCGGCGCGAGCATGCGCGCGCGCTGCCTTTGCCTTTGCGCGCGCCTCCGCCTCTGCGCGCGCCTTCGCCCTCGCGCCTCTGGCGCTCATGCGGCCCGCGTGGTCAGCCAGGGCTCGAGCATGCGCGCCACCGTGCGCGAGGCTGTCTTCTTGTCGCCGAGCGCGTGCTCGACCTCGGCACACGGCGCGAGGAACGACTCGCGCTTCTCGAGCACGCGCGCGAGCTCCTCGCTCATGCGCTGCGTGGTCGCCTGGCGCTGGAGCAGCTCGGGAAAGGCACCTCGGCCGAGGAGGATGTTCGGAAGTGCGACGTGAGGTGTCGTGAGGAACATGCGCGCGCCGAGCTCGGTCGCCCAGCCCACCCGGTAGCAGACGACCGGGACGGCGCGCGCGAGCGCACACTCGAGCGACGCGGTACCGGAGGCGCACAGCGCGGCGTCGAAGGCGGGGAGGGTAGCGCCCATGCCGGCCCGCGCTTCGATCTCGACGACGTCGATCCTCGCGGCGTCGGCGGTGGCCATGGCCCACGCGCGCGTCGTCGCGTCGAGGCTCGGGGCGAGGAGCACGCGCGCGTCGACGCTGGCGTGATCGCGCCGCACGCGCTCGTAGCCCTCGAGCATGGGCCCGAGGAGCCGCCGCACCTCGTGGGGGCGACTCCCCGGAAGGATCGCGACGCCCCATGCGCGGGGTGTCATCCCGAGCGCCTCACGGGCGGCGACGCGGTCGCT
>JANXVA010000134.1 GCA_025351875.1 Myxococcales bacterium
CCGTGCAAGAGCGTCGTGGTCGTCGTCACCGACGGCGAGGACGTCGGCTCGAAGCGCCGTGCCGCCGAGTGCGCGCGCATCAGCAAGATCGTGCTCGCCTCCGAGCAGTTCACGCTCGCGTTCGTCGGCGTCGGTGCCGGCGACTTTCACACCATCGCGCGCGACATGGGCGTGCCCGACGGCTGCGTCGCCGTGCAGTCGCAGGCGACACCGAGCGCGATCCGTCAAGTGTTCCGCATGGTGAGCCAGTCCGCGATCCGCGCGAGCCAGGGCCGCATCGCACCAGGCCCGAACGCGGGGTTCTTCTCTCCGTAGTCGACGGCCCGGTGATATCGTGCCGCGCGTCGATGACTGCCAAGGCGAAGAGCGGCAAGCGGGATCCCGAGGAGGAGCGTTTCCTCGAGAAGTACAAGGCCGGCGCCTACGCTCGCCCGTCCGTCACCGTCGACCTCGTGATCCTCACGGTGCTCGACAATGACCTGAAGGTGCTCCTCGTGCAGCGCAACGAGCACCCGTTCAAGGGCCGCTGGGCGCTCCCCGGCGGCTTCGTGCGCGTGAGCGATGATCGCAAGGATCAGGGGGAAGATCTCGACGCCGCCGCACGCCGCGAGCTGGAAGAGGAGACCGGTCTCTCGAAGGAGACTGCGGGAGACTTCTTCCTCGAACAGGTGCGGACGTTCGGCCGCCCCGGCCGCGATCCGCGCATGCGCGTGATCAGCGTCGCGTATTACGCGCTCGTGCGCTCGACGCTCGTGCCGCTCATCCGGGCCGGAGGGGACGCCCTGGTGGCGCGGTGGTTCAGCGTGGCCGAGCTGGCCGACGCGGCGCTCGCGTTCGACCACGCAGAGATCGTCGACGCGACGCTCGTGAAGGCGCGCGCGGATCTCGACCGTTCGTCGATCGCGTTCGAGCTCGTGCCCGAGACCTTCACGATTCAGGAGCTCCGCGGCGTCCACGAGGCGATCCGCGGCGAGGCGCTCGACCCGGGCAACTTCCGCAAGAAATTCCTGCGGATGATCGAGGACGGCCACATCGAGGCGGCGCGCGGAAAGCGCGCGACGGCGAGCAAGCCCGCGAGCGTGTATCGATTCGCGCGCTCGCCCGTTTGACGCGACCGGTCGCGTCTGTCACTGTGACTGGCGATGCTGAAGCGTTCCTGCGCCCGTGACAACTGCTCGTGGATGAAGCCGTGTGCTTCCTTCACGTGCGGTCTTGTCGCAATCGCGGGACAGGAGCGCGATCCCCAAATCTAGACTCGTCAGCCCGTCTTCCCGGATCCCGGACGTGCTGCGAGAGCGGCGCCGAAGGTGGATTCGAAGGAGTAGACGGCCATGGATGGGTCAGAGCTAGCCGAGCTAGAGCGCTCTGGAAGACGGTTGAAACGATCGGTCGCCCACGAGCCGTGTGCACTCGCACGCGCGCACGAGGGGCGACCTGAAGCGCAGAGCGGACTGTTTGCAAGGAGCGTCAGCCCCGCGCGCGAGCTCTTCCAGCTCGCATGGCCCATCGCCGCCGCGATGCTCGGGGAGACCGCGATCGGTCTCGTCGACACGAAGCTGGTAGGTGGCCTCGGCCCGGGTGCGCTCGGCGGCGTGGGCATCGCCACGACGCTCATGTACCTCGGCTACTCGGTCGTCTTCGGCATCATGCGCGGCGTGAAGGTGCGCAGCGCCCACGCGATCGGCGAGGGTCGCCCCCTCGACAGCTTCGTCTACGCGCGGAGCGGCTTGCTCATGGGCGCCGTCCTCGGCGTCGTGATCATGCTCGCGTGCCGCGACGTCAGCGGAGCCTTGCGCGCGCTCGGCACCGACGAGGCGCTCGTGCCTTTCGCGAGGGATTTTCTCGCCGCGGTGACGCTCGGCGCGCCGTCGACCTGCGCGCTCGCCGCGCTCATCCAGCACCGCCAGGCGATCGGCGACTCTCGCACCCCGATGGTGATCGGCATCGCCGGCAACGTCTTCAACGGCCTCTTCGCGTGGGGCCTCATCTACGGGCACTTCGGGCTCCCCGCCCTGGGAGTCCGCGGCGGAGGTCTCGCCACCGCGACGGCGGAGACCCTCGAGCTCGCGGTGATGGTCGTGATGCTCGCGCGCTCCGAACGACGCGCGCGCGAGCTCGCTGGCGCCGAGGAGACGAGCCGGACGCTCACCTTCCGCGGTGCGGCGCGTGAGGTCGCCTCGCTCGGCGTCCCGACGGGCCTCCAGTTCGGCGCGGAGATGCTCGCGTTCACGACGATGACCGCCATCCTCGGCGCCATCGGCAAGGACGCGGTCGCCTCGCACCAGATCGCTCTCGCGGTCATCCGCGTCTCGTTCCTGCCCGGTGTCGCGGTGTCCGAGGCGGCGAGCGTGCTCGTCGGTCAGGCGCTCGGCCGGCGGCGGCTCGACGAGGCGGACCTCGCGGTGAGGAACGCGCTGAAGCTCGCGGTCGGCTTCATGGCGTGCTGCGGCGTCTTCTTCGCGCTCGGCGGCGGGCTCGTCGCGGAGTTCTTCTCGGACGACCCCGCGGTGGTGACCATCGCGCGGCGACTCCTCGTCGTCGCCGCGGTGTTCCAGGTGCTCGATGCGGTCTCGATCGTTCTCCGCGGCGCGCTCCGCGGCGCGAAGGACGTGCGGGTCGCGGCGTTCATCGGCATCGGCGTCATCTGGCTCTGCGTGCCGACGGGTGCCTACTTCCTCGGCAAGCTGTGCGGCCTCGGCGCGATTGGCGGATGGATCGGCTTCGTCGGTGAGACGACGCTCGGCTCGATCCTCTACTGGCTCCGCTGGACCCGCGGCTCGTGGCGAAAAGACTTCGCCCCGCGCCGGTAGCGTAACGATGCGCCAAAATAGGGTAAAGGCCACATGGTCGGGGAAACCATGTGGCCTTCGATTGGTGTGCACGGAGTTTGGGAGGAGGACGTTGTCCTCCGCGCACACCCAGTCTGTTGCGATCAGGCGTTGCTGTTGCGGCGGCGGCGCGCGGCGACCGCGAGGCCGAGACCGAGGAGTCCGATGCCGGCCCAGCCGCCCGTGGAGGTCGTGGTGCCCGCGGTCTTGCAGCCGCAGCCGCTGTCCGCCGAGGGCGCCGAGCCCGGGAGGCCGTCCTTCGAGCCTTCGCTCGAGCCGCCGACGTCCGCGCCGTTCGCGCCGATCTTGAACATCTGCTCGGGAGAGTCCGCGTCGTTCGAGAGGACGGTGATGTCCGACTGAGCCGCGCCAGCGCTCTGCGAGGAGAACTTGATCTGCAGGTCGTACTTGCTCTTCGGCGCGACGGTGACGCTGCCGCCGGGAACCTGGAACGCGGGGTCCGAGCTCTTGAAGCTCATCGTCGCGGCCATCTCACCGGTGTTCTCGATGGTGACCGTCTTGCTCCCCGAGCCGCCGGCCTTCACGTCGCCGAGGTCCACGCCCTCCTTGGGGGCATGCACGTTCGGGAGCGGGATGTGGACGACCGAGGCCTGGAACGCGACCTTCGAGGGGGCGACGACGTAGGGCTTCGAGACCGCGTTGATGCCCGTGCTGATGCTGAGGCTGTGGCCGAAGACCATCGACGTCGAGACGAAGGGCTGGATGTCCATCGTTCCGGAGATGTTCATCTCGCCTTCGACCTGCGCCATGACCTCCATGAAGTCGCCGTCCGTCGCGTCGATGACCGACTCGCCGGCGCCCGTGGTGATCGCCGTGTCCGAGCCGGAGAGCATGACCTTCTTGGTCATGTACGAGAAGACAGGCTTCGTCACCGCGCGAATCCCGATCTCGCCCGCCCACTGGGCCGGGTCGAGCGCGTCGCCCGTGACGATCTGGGCGAGGTTGGAGAAGCTCTCCGAGAAGAGGACCGAGTTCGCGAGGTCGGGCGAAGAGAGCTTGGCGTCGGCCTTGGTGAAGCCCCAGGGCGCGAACTGCTGCGTCGCCTTCGAGTCGTAGGCGAAGCGGGCGCCCGGGAGCTTGTTGACGAGCTTCGCGGCGTCGAAGGCGAAGTTCGCCGTGAGGCCGAAGGCCGACACCTTGACCTGGAGGGACGGCGTCAGGGTGTGGCGGACCTTGATGGTGCCGTCCGTCTGCGAGCCGTTCGCGGCCTTGAGGGTGATCTTCTTGTCGCCGGCCCAGGTCGCCTCGACGACGGCGCCCTTCGGCATGTCGATCGAGTAGAGGGGTCCGCCGTCCTTGACGGGGTCGATCCGGACGACGGCGCGAACCTGAACGGCCGCGGGGCCGAGGTAGCCCGTGTCAATCGGGGTATCGAGGCCCTGCGCCATGTCGAACTTCAGCGCGGCGGAGCCGGTCGAGGAGTTCGTGCCGCCGACGGCGCCAGCCGTGTCAGCGTGGGCCTGCGAGGCCGCGAAGGTCACGCCCGTGGCGGCGACCATCATCATGGTGGAGCGGAAGGCGGTGCGAAGGAACGTGTGAGCGCGCATTGTCGTGATCCTCTTTGTTTGTCCGGCGCATCCCTGCGCGCGGGTCCTTGTCCCAAACCACCCGCTCAGCTCGTTTCCCCGAAGCTGCGCAGTTGGTACCAGACCCTTCAGCACGCACCGTGCCGCCGATGTAGGACAACCTCTCCGTAGGCATTCCAGGCACTTCCGGGAGGGGGTGGGTGTGGTTCCAGG
>JANXVA010000137.1 GCA_025351875.1 Myxococcales bacterium
CCGAGGTCGTGCCATCGCTGCCGCTCGAGCCCGAGGAACCGGAGGAACCAGAGCTCGAACCACCGCCGCCGCTGCAGTCGCCGGAGCAGCTGCCACCGCCGTCATCGCAGGTGCCGGTGCCGCCCGAAGAACCCGACGTGCCGCCGGAGGTGCCGCTCGTGCCGCCCGAAGTGCCCGTGCCGGCGTCACAACCCGGCTTCGGCGGCGGGGCGCCGTAGGTGCGGACGCCGAGGCTCGCCGCCGAAGTGCCGCCCGCGCACATGACCTTGGGAGCGAGCCACGCCGCGAGGCCGTCCGTGCGGGCGATGTAGAGCTTGCTCGTCTGCATGCCGCGGCCGGTGACGACGCCGACGATCGCGCCCTTGTCGTTGATGACGGCGCCGCCGGTGTTGACGGTCTCGCCGTTCGACATCTCCGTCGCGTAGGCGTGCGGGAAGGTGCGGACGTTTTCGAGCTTCTGAGCGACGAGCTCGAACGCACCGCCCAGGTGGCGAACGCGCATCGCCGAGGTGCCCGTCGCCGACTTGGCCGTCGCGAGCTGCGGGTACGACGCGAGATGGATCGGCTTGTCGAGGTAGATGACGCCGATGTCCGTCTTGCGCGGGTGCGACTTGAGGCTGTTGTACTCCATCCAGTCGTACGTGAGGCCGCGCGTGCCGTTGACGGTCTTCTTGCCGTCGGCCGTGGTGATCGTCCACTTCGCCTTGCCGGCGATGAGGTGGCCCGAGGTGAGGACCAGGTTCGGCGCGATGAGCACTCCAGCGCCCTCACCGACCTTCGAGCCGTTGGCATCGAAGAGGTCGATGGCGACGTTGGCGGACTCGAGCGCCGCGGTGGCCGACTTCGCGTTCTCCTCGTCAGAGGACGGGCTGCTACAGGCAACCATCGCTCCGAGAGAGCTCACGAGGACGCCGAGGCCCGCTGCTGCAAGAACTCGCTTCATCATGTCACTGCACCTCATTCAGGGGGGAGCCGGAGAGACCGGCGGGGCGATGAGAGCTAGTGCACGTAGAGGGCCAACACCTACCGTCGGTTTTTTTTGGGTTCTTCCGCACGAAGCTGATGTCGGATGAAGCAGGTGATGCGTGCTCGAGACCGCAGCCTGGATCGCGATTTCACCGCCGGTCGATCCAACCCCCGATCCGTTGCGCAAGCAGTGAAATTCAGCGGGTTTGTACAGTTACAGTGAGACGGTGAATCGGGTTCGGTCACCCGTGGATTTCGGCAGGAGCGAAAACGAATCCAAAAGCAGGAACGAGTGGCGTCGAACGTGCAGCATGGACGGAACATGGTGAAAGCTTCTTCCGCTTCCGGGCTCGTTCTCGCCGCTCTCCTCTCTGCGACGTTCGTCGTCGTCGCGTGCAGCTCGTCGGCCGACAGCGAGTTCCCCGGCGACCCGCCGAAACCGGACGCGGAGCCCGACTCGCCCGGAAGCTTTCTCCCGGACAGTGGAAAGGCGGACGGTGAAGGAGGAGCGACGTCGTGCACGCCGAAGCTCCCGGACCCGTTCACGCCGGCGTGGAAGGCGCCGACCAAGAACGCCGCGGCCTGCACTGGCCCGGAACTCGCGCTCTACTACGCGGCGTGCGTGAAGGACCCTGCGAAGACCGAGGCCGACGGGACGTGCGCGAAATTCAAGACGGACCACGCGACGTGCGGAGCTTGCGCCGAGCCCGACGACAAGTCTGGACCCATCCAGTGGCAGGTAGGTCGCAAGTTCCTCACGCTCAACATCGCGGGTTGTATCGCGCTCGAGCAGGAAGGCACCGACGCCGGCGCGTCCGGCTGCGGCGAGGCCTACAACGCTGCGGTGCAGTGCGGCCGACAGTCGTGCATCAGCTGCGTGACGGAGGCCAACAGCCTGCCTCTCTTCTACGATTGCCAGAAGAAGGTGGGCATGCAGGGAATCTGCAAGTCCTACGAGACGGCGCAGAGCACGGCTTGCCAGGGCTACAAGAACGCCGGCTCGCCCGCGCTCGAGTGCTTCCCGAAGGGCTCGGAGCCGACCGAGCTCGCGATGACGGGGCTCTCCGAGAGCTTCTACACCCGCGTCGTCGGAGTCACCTGCAGCACTCCGTGAGCCTGCGTCACCAGTCGATGATCGCGGCGCCCCAGGTGAAGCCGGAGCCGAAGGCGCAGCACGCGACCTTCATTCCGCGCTTCAGCTTCCCGCTCTCCACGGCCTCGGCGAGGAGAATGGGGATCGTGGCGGCGGTCGTGTTTCCGTAGCGCTGGATGTTGTGGACGACCTTGTCGTCCGGGATCGCGAGCGCGTTCTGGATGTACTGGTTGATCCGCAGGTTCGCCTGGTGAAAGCAGAAGAGATCGATGTCCGCGCCGCTGATGCCGTTGGCGATGCAAGTCTCCATGAGGACCGTCATCATCCGCTCGACGGCGTTCTTGAAGACGAGCTTCCCTTCCATCTGAGCCCACATCATCTCGGGCTGCACCTGACCGACGCCGTCCGCGTTCGACGGGATGAACGGACGCTTGCGGATGTCCCAGACGCGCTGCGCGAGGACGTCCGCGAAGCGACCGTCGGCGCCGAGCTTCCAGTTCCGGATGCCGCGGTCCTCCTCCGTGGCGCTCACGATGACCGCGCCCGCGCCGTCGCCGAAGAGCGAGGCCACGTTGCGGCCCTTCGTCGAGAGGTCGAGCGCCGCGGAGTGGACCTCGGCGCCCACCACGAGCACATGCTTGGCCGCGCCCGACTTCACCATCGAGGACGCTGTGCCGAGCGCGTAGAGGAACCCGCTGCACTGGTTGCGGATGTCGAGCGCCGGGACGAACTTCGCGTCGGGCCCGTCGCAGAGCCCGAGCTTCTTCTGCATGTACACGCCGGAGCCTGGAAAACAGTGCTCCGGTGAGAGTGTCGCGAAGATGATCATGTCGAGATCGGTCTTCGCGATGCCCGCGTTCGCGATCGCCTTCTCGGCGGCGAACGCTCCGAGGTCGGCCGAGCCGACGCCTTCCTCGGCGAAGCGTCGCTCCTCGATGCCCGTTCGCTGCACGATCCACTCGTGCGTCGTGTCGATGCCGTACTGCGTCCGCAGGTCATCGTTCGTGACGACGCGAGGGGGGACGTAGAACCCGGTACCGGAAATGTAGGCGTTGGGCACGAGAGAGACCTCCGAGAGAAAGAAGCTACGAGCTCCGGCCGCCAGGCTAGAGCAGTGTCGGGCCAGGTTCTGCCACGGGGCTGTCATGAAACGGTCGAGCTCGAGAGGGGGATGGAGGGGCGAAGAGCCCGCCTCCTGGAGCCTGCCGGGCTCAGCGCCAATGTGGGCGACGTGCGCGCCGCCGCCGCGATTCCAGCGCGACGTTGACACGCGCCCTTGGCCACGGGTTTGCTTCGGTCATGGGCATGCTTCGTCGCGCGCTTCTTCTCGGCTTGGTTCTCCCGGCGTTCGGGATCAGCGGTTTCGCGTGCTCCTCGTCGTCGGACGGGGGCGGCAGCGGGTCCACGGCGAACAACCCGCTCGCGCGGGCAGGCGAGGTGCACGGGGCCGACACGTGGAGAGACGGCACCGTGCTCACGGGCACGGTGACGATCGCGAAGGACGGCGTCGTCGACATCGCCCCGGGAGCGAGGATCGTCTGCGCCGAGGGCGCGACGCTCTACGTCGCTGGCACGCTCCGCGCGAAGGCGGCGGCTTCCCACGCGAAGATCAGCTGCGCCAGGTGGGCGGGCCTCGTCGTGAGCGGAGGCGGGCTCGCCGACCTCGAGGGCGTCGATCTCGAGAACGGCCTCGTCGGTATCGCCACGGCCGTCGGTGCGCAGGATTCACGCTTCAGTGAAGGCTCGATCCTCAACTCGCTCAAGCCCTTCGTGGTGAGCAAGGGCTCGAAGCTCACGGTCACGAAGGTGAAGGCAACGACGCCTGAGAAGCTCGCGCCCGGCGAGACCTCGCAGGCTGACGTCGAGGGCACGCTCGTCGCCAGCCGCCTCGACTACGACGCGCACCTCAGCGAGGGCATCTCGGTGCGGCCGGGCGGCGACCTCGACCTCTCGGACTCGACCATTCACGGAACGAACGGCGCCGATCTCGTCTCGGCGTACGGCGCCAAGAAGGTGAAGCTCTCGTACTCGACCTTCAAGGGCTCGCACTGCGGGATCCACATCGAGCCGTCCGAGGCGTTCGAGATCGATCACGTGACGAGCGAGTCGATTTACGGAATCACGATCTATGGTTCGGGCGCGGGGCCGAACATCGTGAAGGCGTCGAACCTGACGGGCTCCGCCGCGTGGCTCGATTTCGCGGGCGAGAACGGGGCGATCACGTTCGACAACGTCTTCACGAACGGCGAGCAGCTCCTCAACGGCGGACCCACGCCCCCGACCATCTCGAAGGCCGCCGCCGCCATCGGCGACGCGAAGCCGCGCTGAATTCGGAAACCATCGCGTTTTTTGTCCATTCCACGGCAACCCACTAGAAGTGGGTCTGTGGAGGTGGATGTGGTTAGCCTCGCCGCGGAATTCCCGAACGACAATCCGGCGCTGCATTGCGGCGTCATCTGGGTGTGCCTCGAAGTGACGGGGGCAGCGGTCGCCGTCTGCGAGGAGCGCCCACGCCTCGCGCCCCCCAAACCCGTGGCGCTCGCGCCCGAGCCAGTGATCGCCGTCGCCCCCGAGCCGACGATCGCCGTCGAGCCGGCGCTGGCCGCACCCGAGCTGGAGGTCGAGCTCGTCTCGGACGTGCCCGTGCCCGTGCCCGTGCCCGTGCCCGTGCCCGTTCCGATCGACGCAGCGATGACGTTCGCGCCCGCCGCAGCCCTCATCGAGGTCGCCGCGAGCGCCAACGTCGATCTCCCTCTCGCTCTCCCCCTCGCGCTCGAACCCGAACCCGAACCCGACGCGGTCCCCGAAGCGCGCATCAGCTGCGTGGTCCCGGTCGGTGAGGACCACGCGGTCGACGAAGACGACGACGAGATCGTCGTCGAGGAGCTCCCGCCGCTCGACGAGGCCGCGTGCGTCGAAGGCGCTGTGGTCGCGGAGTCGATGGTCGTGCCGGCCGCCAGCGACGACCCGTACACAATCCTGCTGAGCACGCTCGTCGACGTGGCGCTCGGCGCCGGCTCCCCGTACGTCGCCTCGGTGCTGCCGGCGCTTCTCTTCGAGGGCCGCCTCGAGGACGGAATGCCCGGAGAGGTCCTCCAGGCGCTCGCGGATGCGAACGTCGCGAGCGGAGGTGCGCTCTCGCCGGCGTTCGTCGGGCAGATGAATGCCTGGCGCGCGATCCTCCTCGGCACGAGCGACGACTTCGGCGCGTGCGGCGCTGCCATGCTCGACGAGTGGGCCGCCGACCTGGTCGCTCGGCTCCTCGGTGCGCCCTCACGCGCGACTGCGCTGCGCCGGGAGCTTCGGTCTCGTGGCGTTGCGGCCTTCGGTCTCGTCGAAGCCGCCTGAGATCAGTTCTTCAGCAGCGAGCGTAGGCGCGGCGCGATATTCGCGACCGCGCCTTCGCCTTTCACGGAGCCCTCGAACTTCTTGTTCGAGGCGGTCCCGTCCGGACCCGGCATCGCGAAGAGCGGGATGAAATGAGAGACGTAACCGGCGGTCGCGAGTCGGTCGCGATCCTCGTCGAGATCGAACTCGAGCAGCGTGAGGTCCGGAAACTCGGCGTCGAGATCGCCCTTCTGCGCCGCCTTGTGGAAGTGCTGGCAGGGCTCGCACCACTTCGCGCCGACGTAGACGACGAGGTCACGGCCGTCGGACTTCGCGCGGGTGCGCTCCTCCACGACGACCTTGGCGGCGTCCGGGCCGGGCCCGGCGTGGACGATCCGGACACCGCGCGCGAGCACGAGAGGTCCCGCGGGAAGGGCCACCGCTGTGGTTCCACTGGTCGTGGGCGCTGCGGACGCACGCGGAGCTGGTTCCGTGGCGATCGGCGGGGGCTTCGGCTCGGGCTCGGCGCGGCTGCACCCGACGAGCGCGAGCGCGACGAGCGTGACGAGCGACTGACAGTGAAGGAGGGGGCTCACTCAGTCGCTCCGCTCAGGGCCTAGGAGGCATCTCCGACCAGCGGCTCGCGATGTCGTCCCACGACGGGGAGACCTCGTCGGCCGAGGTGTGGAGGACGCGGACGCGTACGACCATCCGCTCCACGGCGGAGGTGTAGCCGTGCTTCTTGCCCTTGGAGAACATCGCATCCATCCCGGGCAGCGGGAGGGGGTAGCTGAAGCGGACCCCCTCCTTGTCGCGCATTCGTCCGCCACCGAGGCGGGCGCCGAGCATCTCGTGCGTCAGCTCGGGTCGCCCGGTCTCACGGTCGAGAATCTCGACGCAGCGAAACGTCGAGTCGAGGCCGTAGACCCGGCGTTTGGTCCACACCTCGGCCGCACGCCAAGGGCGACGCTCGCCGCCGGCGACCTGGCGCTCGTCGATGACGATGAGCTCGATGCCCTCCACCTCGCCGCTCTTCGGCGGCTCGCTGAGACGGGGGACCCGCGACGGGCGAGGCACGCTCGGTGTCGTGGGCGGGGTCATCTTCACGGTGCGCGCCAGATCGTTGTCGTCCTCCCACCGTCCGGAAGGCGGAGCCGGGATGCGCACGGTGGCATTCCCTACGGGGGCTGCCTTCGTCCCAACTTCCGCCATCTCGTGCGTGGTAGTGCGCCGGGGAGGGGGCTTCTTCGACTCACTCATGAACCGCAGACCTCCGAATCGCAGTCAGCCTACCATTCGTTGGGTACGATGTGCCGACCCTCGTGAAGCCGACCCCCCCGACGACGCCGGGCCGGGGGCCCGAAGGGTCGCTCAGAACTGATGCGCTTCGGTCGAATCCTCGAGAGCGAGGGTCGTCGACTTGCCGCCGGAGATGACCTCGGCGACCTGATCGAAGTAGCCGGTACCGACCTCGCGCTGGTGGCGTGTCGCCGTGTAGCCGTCCTTCTCCGCGGCGAACTCGGTCTGCTGGAACTCGGAGTACGCCTTCATGCCGTCCGCGTTGTAGCGACGCGCGAGGTCGAACATGCCGAAGTTCAGCGAATGGAACCCGGCGAGGGTCACGAACTGGAACTTGTAGCCCATCGCCCCGAGCTCCTTCTGGAACTTGGCGATGGTCGCGTCGTCGAGGTTCTTCTTCCAGTTGAACGACGGCGAGCAATTGTAGGCGAGCATCTTGTTCGGGAACTCCTTGCGGATCCCCTCGGCGAATTTCTTCGCTTGAGCGAGGTCGGGTGTCGAGGTCTCGCACCACACGAGGTCCGCGTAGGGCGCGTACGCGAGGCCGCGCGCGATGGCCGTGTCGACGCCCGCCTTGATCTTGTAGAAGCCCTCAGGCGTGCGATCGCCCTTCTCGATGAAGGGACGATCGCGCTCGTCGATGTCGCTCGTGAGGAGCTTCGCGCTGTCCGCGTCCGTGCGCGCGACGAGGATCGTCGGGACGTCGAGCACGTCGGCGGAGAGGCGCGCGGCGACGAGCGTACGGATAAATTGGCTCGTGGGCACGAGGACCTTGCCGCCCATGTGGCCGCACTTCTTCTCGCTCGCGAGCTGGTCCTCGAAGTGAACGCCGGCGGCGCCCGCTTCGATCATCGCCTTCATCAGCTCGTACGCGTTGAGCGGGCCGCCGAAGCCGGCCTCGGCGTCCGCCATGATCGGCGCGAGCCAGTAATGCCCATGCTTGCCCTCGGCGTGCTCGATCTGGTCGGCGCGCATGAGCGCCTGGTTGATGCGCTTGACGACGTGGGGAACGCTATCGGCAGGGTAGAGGCTCTGGTCCGGGTACATGTTGCCGGACGTGTTGGCGTCGGCTGCGACCTGCCAGCCGGAGAGGTAGACGGCCTTGAGGCCGGCGCGGACCTGCTGCACGGCCATGTTGCCGGTGAGCGCCCCGAGCGCGTGGACGTAGTCCTCCGTGTGGAGCATCTCCCAGAGGCGCTTCGCGCCGAGCGTCGCGATCGTGTAGTCGATCTTGAAGGAGCCCCGCAGCTTCTCGACGTCCGCCTTGGAGTAGGGACGGACGATGCCGTCGAAGCGCTTCGCGTGGAGAAGGGCGCGTGACTCACGCGCCACGCCCTCCCCATTGTCGGTCAGGGAGGTATCGAGAGCGTCGACGACGCGAGCTGCAGTCATGATGGTGTCTCCTGTGGGGGCCGTGGCGAAACGGAAAGGGGCGTCGTCGCTAGTCGTTCTTCGTGACCAGCTCGTACGCGGGGACCGTGAGGAACTCCTCGAAGCGAGGGGCTAGGGAGAGGCGGGTGAAGAGCTCGCGGGCTTCCTCGAATTTGCCGCCGGCGAAGCGCGCGTCGCCGATCTCGGCGTGCACGCGATCCATTTCCTCGGCGACGACGCTGCGGAGGCGGTCCGGCGAGACGGTCGTACCGTCGTCGAGCTTCGCCTGGTGGCGGATCCACTGCCAGACCTGCGCGCGAGAGATCTCCGCGGTCGCAGCGTCTTCCATGAGGTTGTAGATGGGGACGCAGCCGACGCCTCGCAACCAGGATTCGATGTACTGGATGCCGACGCGCACGTTGTGGCGGAGGCCGCTCTCGGTGCGTGTGCCGGGCGTGACCTCGAGGAGCTCGGCACGACCGACGTGGACGTCGTCGCGCTTCACGTCGAGCTGGTTCTTGCCCAGCATGAGCGCGTCGAACACCTCGCGGGCGACCGGGACGAGGCCCGGATGCGCCACCCAGGTTCCATCATGGCCGCTCTTGACCTCGCGCATCTTGTCCGCGCGGACCTTCGCCAGAGCCTCATCGTTCTTCGCGGCGTCGTCCTTGATCGGGATCTGAGCGGCCATGCCGCCCATCGCGTGCACGCCGCGACGGTGGCAGGTCTTGATGAGGAGCTGCACGTAGGCGTTGAGGAACGCCTTGTCCATCGTCACCTGGCTGCGATCGGGGAGGATGGCGTTCGGGTCGTTCGCGCGCTTCTTGATGAAGCTGAAGATGTAGTCCCAGCGCCCGCAGTTGAGTCCCGCACTGTGCTCGCGCAGCTCGCTCAGGATCTCGTCCATCTCGAACGCGGCGGGCAGGGTCTCGACGAGGACCGTCGCCTTGATCGTGCCCCGCGGCACACCCAGCTTGTCCTGGGCGCGGAGAAAGACGTCGTTCCAGAGCCGCGCCTCGAGGTGGCTCTCGAGCTTCGGGAGGTAGAAGAACGGGCCAGCGCCGCGCGCCACGAGCTCCTTGGCGTTGTGGAAGAAGTAGAGACCGAAGTCGACGAGCGAGCCCGGCGAGAGCTGTCCGTCGACGACGAGGTGCTTCTCCGGGAGGTGCCAGCCGCGAGGACGGACGAAGAGCAGGGCCGTGCTCTCGTTCAGCGCGTACTTCTTTGGGTTCGGCCCTCGAGCCTCGAACGTGATCGTCCTCCGCACTGCGTCGTAGAGGTTCTGCTGGCCGTCGATCAGGTTTGCCCACGTCGGGGTGGTCGAATCCTCGAAGTCGGCCATGAAGACCGTCGCTCCGGAGTTGAGCGCGTTGATGATCATCTTCCGGTCGACCGGCCCCGTGATCTCGACGCGACGCTCGAGGAGGATGGAGGGGACCGCGGCGCACTTCCAGTCGCCGTCGCGGACCGAGGCGGTCTCCGCGAGAAAGTCGAGCTCGGCGCTGCCGTTTGCGTCGAGGCGAGCCTGCCGCTCGACGCGCTTGGCGAGGAGCTCGTGTACGCGCGGGCGGAACGTCCGAACGAGGTCCGCGACGAACTCGAGGGCCTCGGTCGAGAGCACGAGCGCCTCGCCTTGCGGCGTCTGGCCCTCCTGGCCCTCCCGGCCGAAGTGGGCGTTCGTCACGAGGACGCTGTGGGCGCCCGAGCCGCCCGGCGCAGAGGAGTCCTGATGCATTGCGGCATTAGCTTGCGGGCGCTCGTGGCATCAGTCAACATCAGTTGTCACAAGGCTAAGAAAGAGTCGTTCAGGCTTGTCAACGGCGCCTTGTAAAGTTGTCATTCCTGTCAATAACGGCGTCCTGTTCCGCCTCGGTGGAGAGCGAAAATGCCCCTGCGTCAATCCGGTTCGTCTTCGGGTTCCGGCTCCGCGGAATCGCCTCGCTACGGGGCCAAGGTCCGCGCGCTCAGGCGGCGCGAGAGCCTGAACCAGGTCCAGCTCGCGGAGAAGCTCGGGATCTCCCCCAGCTACCTCAACCTCATCGAGAACAACCGGCGTCCGCTCCCGGCGAACCTCCTCATCCGCCTTGCACAGCTCTTCAACGTCGACGTCAGCTCGTTCGCGACCGACGAGGACACGCGCCTCGTCGCGGACCTCACCGAGGCGTTCGCCGACCCGATGTTCGAGGAGCGCGACCTCACGTCGGTCGACGTCCGCGAGATGGCGTCAGCGAGCCCCGTCGCGGCGCGCGCCGTGCTCTCGCTCTATCGGGCATACCAGGCCGCGCGGTCGAGCGCGGACGACCTCTCCTCGCGGCTCACCGACGGCGAGGAGATGGCGGGTGTCGATCGTAGCCACCTCCCGAGCGAGGAGGTCGGCGACATGGTCCAGCGACACTCGAACCATTTCCCTGAGCTCGAGGCCGCCGCCGAGGAGCTCGCCGCCAAGGCCAAGCTGACGAGTGACGACCTCTATACCGGCCTCGTTCGCTTCGTCGAAAAGCAGCTCGGCATCCAGGTGCAGATCGGGCGCTGGGGCTCGGAGCGCGGCGTTCTTCGGCGCTACGATCCGGAGCGAAAGGTGCTCGTCCTCTCCGAGTTGCTCCCGACGCGCAGCCGGACGTTCCAGCTCGCTCACCAGATCGGGCTCGTTGCCTACGGTCGCACGCTCGACCAGATCGCTCAGGATCCGCGCCTCACGACGGACGAGTCCCGTGCGCTGTCGAAGGTCTCGCTCGCGAACTACTTCGCGGGCGCTGTGCTCATGCCCTACGGCGCGTTCATCCAGGCCGCCAAGGAAGAGCGTTACGACATCGACGTGCTCGGCCGGCGCTTCCGCGTCGGGTTCGAGCAGGTCTGCCATCGGCTCACGACGCTACGCCGGCCGGGTGCCGAGGGCGTGCCGTTCCACATGATCCGCATCGACGTCGCGGGGAACATCTCCAAGCGCTTCAGTGCGTCGGGCATCCGCTTCGCCAGGTTCAGCGGCGCGTGTCCGCGCTGGAACGTCTTCGCGGCCTTCCTCACGCCGGGCATGATCCGCATCCAGGTCTCCCGCATGCCGGACGGGCTCATGTACTTCTGTCTGGCGCGCACCATCCAGAAGGACTCGGGCGGCTACCACTCGCAGCACCCCGTCCAGGCGATCGGGCTCGGCTGCCAGGTGCAGTATGCAAAGGAGATGGTCTACTCCGACGGCATCGACCTCACGAACCCCGACACCTGCATCCCGGTCGGAGTCACGTGTCGGCTCTGCGAGCGCACCGACTGCGAACAGCGAGCGCTCCCTTCCATCAAAGTGCCGCTCAGCGTGGACACGAATGTGAGGGGCGTCTCGCTCTATGCGCCCGTCGGTCGCTGGAGGAGCCCCTGAAGCCCGCATAATCTTACGTAAGGGCTTGCACGAAAGGTGCCTCGCCCCGATGATGGCTCCCGCATGTCTTCGCGAAGCTCCGCGGCCAAGGTCGCGCGCTGGCTCGTCACCAAGGAAAAGCGTGACGAGGCGGTGTCTCTGCTCTGTGCTTGGGCCGCGAGCGGCCCGAACGACAAGGAGGGCCAGGAGCTCCTCGCCGAGGCGTACCGGCTCGACCCCGGCTCCCAGCTGGCCCAGCTCGCCTTCGAGAAGATGGAGGGCATCGAGGCCAAGGACCACGCCGCCCTCGACGCCGCGATCACCCAGTGGACCCCCGACGAGATCGCCAAGCTCGAGAAGCAGATCGCTCGCCCGAATTTCATGCGGGCGCAGGTCGGCTTCAACAACAACGTGAAGTACGGCGGCAATGTCTTCCACATCCAGACGGAAGACTCCGGCCTCGACAGGCCGCACATCATCACGCACCTCTTCGCCGACGGCGGCCGCATCATCAAGAGCAACAAGCGCTCGTATGCGGAGCACGTGAAGCGCGACGACGTCGCTCCCTATGTTCGCCAGCTCATGAAGGGGCAGCACATGGAGATGGCGATCCTCCTCCGCGAGGGCACGTTCGACGAGGTCATCGCCGGTCGGGCCGTCGGAGGGATGCACCAGCTCGAGGCGCCGCCGCGCCTCGAGATCCAGAAGCTTGCCACCAAGAAGGAGACCCGCGCGGAGGCCCCGGAGGGCGCGTCGCGCTCGATCCCACCTCCGCCTGCGCCCGTGGCGGCCGTCGAGCTCCCGGTCGCTGCCGGCGCCGTCGCGAAACCGGCGAGCGAAAGAAAGGCGCGCTTCCGGCTCAACGTCCAGCGCAGCAGCGGCGGCGGGCCCGCGTACTACGAGCCGCTCGGCGACGGCGCGATCATCGGGGCCGACGGCGCCATCGCGATTGCAAACGAGAAGTTTTGCCACCCGCGTGAGGCGCAGATCCGCTGGGTGAAGGGCCGCGTCTGGCTCAACGACCTCGAGCACGGCAACGGCGTGTTCTTGCGTATCCGCCAGCCCGTCGAGCTCGAGATCGGCGACGAGTTCATCGTCGGGGACCAGCTGCTCACCATCGAGCGCAACCCCGACCCGAACGACGGTCCCGGCGAAGGCCCGACGTATTTCTACTCGTCACCCAAGTGGCCCTCGTCGTTCCGCGTCGTGCAGCTCTTCGAGGGCGGCGCGAAGGGCGCCTGCGTCGTCGCGCGCGGCACGACCATGCAGATCGGCTCCGCGATCGGCGACTTCGTCTTCACCGCGGACCCGCTCGTCGACGATCAGCACTGCCTCGTCGAGGAGCAAGCTGGTGCGATTCTCCTCACCGACCTCGGTTCGCGTACGGGCGTCTTCGTCCGCATCAAGGGCGAGCAGGAGCTCATCTCCGGTGACGAGGTCATGGTCGGGCGCACGCGCATGGCGCTCGACATCGTTGTGTGAGAGCTCCGAGAGAGAGCGCCCTGACCTCAGGCTCCGTCACGCCTTGCCGACGCGCCGCATGATCACGCGCCCGAGCTCGGGCAAGAGCCCGCCGATGCGCGAGAGCAGCTGGACGTCTGCCTGCGGGATGTAGTGCAGCTTGGTGCCGTGGGCGGCGTCCCAGACGACAGCGGCGATCTTCTCCGGAGTGAGCTTGACGCCGAGCTTCGCGAGCGACGCTGCCTTGTGGGTCTGTGAGCTGACCATCGGCGTGTCGACGTAGCCAGGCATCACGTCGGCGACGCGCACACCGCGGGCCCTGAGCTCGATGTCGAGCGCTTCCGTGATCGCGCGCACGGCGAACTTCGTCGCGGAGTAGACCGCGAGCTCGGGCTGCCCGTAGACGGCCGATGCGCTCGACATGTTCACGATCGCCCCGCGCGCGCGCTCGAGCGCCGGGAGGCACGTCTGGATGCCCAGGATGACGCCCATGACATTGACGTCGAGCTGCTTGCGGCACTCGGCGGGGCTCACATCCTCGAAACGCCCCATGCGGAGGATACCCGCGCAGTTGAAGAGGACGTCGAGCGTGCCGGACGCGCCGCTGAAATCGGCGACCGCCGTCTTCCACGACTCGTCGCTCGTGACGTCGATTCGGCCGTGCGCAGCGTCCGGAAGCTGCTCGGCGACGCGTCTGGCGCCGTCGACGTCGACGTCGTAGCAGCCAACCCGCCAACCCCTGGCGCCGAACAGGAGGGAGGTCGCCTTGCCGATGCCGGAGGCCGCGCCCGTCACGAAGATGGTCTTGCTCATGGGCATCGCCAGCCACGTTACCGCTTCGAGAGCGCCGTGTAATGAGCCCGTTCGCAGCCGTGCTAGCGTGCCGTCCATGGCTGGACGTTATGGAATGTCGTTCGCGAAGAAGTTCATCGAGGACGGCGAGTACGACGAGGCGATCGCCGCTGCCACGAAGAGCATCGAGGACGGCGACACCGGCCCGGAGCCCCTGTTCGACCGCGCGACGGCGTACGATCTCGCGGAGCGCTACCTCGATGCCGTGACCGACTTCGAGGCCGCGATCGCCAAGAACGGCGCGGAGCAGGAGATCGACCCCTTCACGATCGACGATGCCTACTTCAGCGCGCTCCTCGCCGCGGCTCGCAAGGAGGCCGAGAGCGACGTCGCCAAGGGGGTCTCGCTGCTCCAGCGTTACGTGCAGAATGCACCGAAAGGCGAGCACCTGAGCGACTGTCGCGACTGGCAGAAGCGCCTCAAGGGCGAGATGCCCTCGCTGCTCGACAAGACGAAGAATCTCGACGCCGTCTAGCCCCGTCTGGCGCTAGCCGCGCCGCGACTTGTACAGGTTGATGAGCCCGTTCGTGGAGGCGTCGTGTGTCGTCACGGGCGCTGCGCCCTCGAGCTCGGGGAGGATCTTGCTCGCGAGCTGTTTGCCGAGCTCGACGCCCCACTGATCGAAACTGTAGATGTTCCAGACGATGCCCTGGACGAAGATCTTGTGCTCGTACATCGCGATGAGCGAGCCGAGCGTCCTCGGCGTGATCTTCTGCACGAGCATCGAGGTGGTCGGACGGTTGCCCGGGAACGACTTGTGGACGGAGAGCTCGTCGAGCTTCTCCTTCGGTAGCTTCTGGGCCTCGAGCTCGGCGCGCGCTTCGTCGGGAGTCTTGCCGCGCATGAGGGCCTCGGTCTGCGCGAAGTAGTTCGCGAGGAGGATCTCGTGGTGGTTGCCGAGCGGGTTGTGCGTCTCGACGGGCGCGAGAAAGTCGCACGGGACGAGCCGGGTCCCCTGGTGGATCAGCTGGTAGAAGGCGTGCTGCCCGTTCGTCCCCGGCTCGCCCCAGATCACGGGTCCCGTCGAGTAGTCGGTGATGGCGTGGCCCGCGCGGTCGACACGCTTGCCGTTCGACTCCATGTCGCCCTGCTGGAAGTACGCGGCGAAGCGGTGGAGGTACTGATCGTACGGGAGGATTGCGTGGGTCTCCGCGCCGTGGAAGTTCGAGTACCAGACGCCGAGCATGCCGAGAATCACCGGCAGGTTCTCCTCGAGCGGCGCCGAGCGGAAGTGCTTGTCCATCTCGTGGCCACCCGCGAGGAGCTCCTCGAAGTTGTCCATGCCGATGACGCACGCGATCGGGAGGCCGATCGCGCTCCATAGCGAGTAGCGGCCACCGACCCAGTCCCAGAAGCCGAACATGTTGGCGGTGTCGATGCCGCACGCGGAGACCTCCTTCGCGTTCGTCGAGAGCGCGACGAAGTGCTTGGCGACGGCGCTCGGGTCGAAGCCCGGCTTCGAGAGCAGCCACGTCCGCGCGCTCTTCGCGTTCGTCAGCGTCTCCTGGGTCGTGAACGTCTTCGAGGCGACGATGAAGAGCGTGCGCTCCGGGTCGAGGTGCTTCAGCGTCTCCGCGACGTGCGTGCCGTCGACGTTCGAGACGAAATGGACGTCGAGGCCGTCCTTCCAGTACGGGCGGAGGGCCTCGGTCGCCATGACTGGTCCGAGGTCCGAGCCGCCGATGCCAATGTTCACGATGTCCGTGATCGTCTTGCCGGTGTGTCCCTTCCAGTCGCCGGACCGGACCTTGTCGGTGAAGACACGCATCTTCGCGAGCACGGCGTTCACGTCGGGCATCACGTCGGCGCCGTCGACGACGATCGGGCTGCTCGACCGGTTGCGGAGCGCCACGTGGAGAACGGCGCGCCCTTCGGTGCCGTTGATCTTCTCGCCGGCGAACATGCGATCGCGCCAGCTCTCGACGTCGGCTTGCTTCGCGAGGGCGAGGAGGAGCTTCAGCGTCTCCTCCGTGGTCCGGTGCTTCGAGTAGTCGACGAAGATGCCGCACGCGTCGAGGGACATCTTCGCGAAGCGCTGGGGATCCTTTGCGAACAGCTCGCGCATCGTCGTCTTCGCGATCTCGTCCTTGTGTTTCGAGAGGGCAACCCAGGCAGGCGACGACGTGAGGTTCGGCATGGCGCTGAGGATAATCCGAGGAGTGAGCCGCGTGCTAGGCTCGTCGGCGCCGCGATGCATGAGCCCGAGCTCGCCGTCCGCTGCCGCGGTCTCGTGAAGCGCTATGCCGACGTCACAGCCGTCGATGGGCTCGACCTCGACGTCCGGCGGGGCGAGTGCTTCGGTCTTCTCGGGCCGAACGGGGCAGGGAAGACGACCACAGTGGAGATCCTCGAGGGGCTCCTCGAGCCGACCTCGGGCGAGGTCGAGATCCTCGGGCGCCGCTGGAAGACCGACGAGGCATGGCTTCGTCAGCAGCTCGGGGTCTCGCTCCAGGAGACATTTCTCCCCGAGCGCCTCACCGTCCGCGAGATCCTGGCGCTGTTCCGTTCCCTCTTCGAGCGGGGGCGAGACGTGGACTCCGCGATCGACCTCGTCGCGCTCCGCGAGAAGGAGCATGCTCGCTATGCCGCGCTCTCCGGCGGCCAGAGGCAACGGCTCGCCGTCGCCTGCGCGCTCGTGGGAGAGCCCAAGCTCCTCTTCCTCGACGAGCCGACGACGGGCCTCGATCCGCAGTCGCGTCGAATGCTGTGGGAGGTCGTCCTTGCGTTCAAGAAGCAGGGGGGCAGCGTCGTGCTGACGACACACTACATGGACGAGGCCGAGCGCCTCTGCGATCGTGTCGGCGTCGTCGACCATGGCAAGATGATCGCGCTCGGCACGCCGAAGGAGCTCATCGACTCGCTCGGCGGCAGCCAGATCGTCGAGATCACGCTCGCGACCGACGCCGAGGAGACGCTCGCGGCGGTCGCAGCCGCGCTCCGGTCGGCGCCAGGCGTGCAGCATGCGCGCGCGCAGGTCGGTCGCGTCGTGCTCACGGTGACGGAGTTGCACGTCGCGCTGCCTGCCGTGCTCGCCGAGCTTCGTACACGCGGTCAGGATCTCACGAACCTCTCGACGCACCACGCGACGCTCGAGGACGTGTTCGTCACCCTCACGGGGAGAGCGCTCCGTGAGTGAGTCGCGCACGACGCGGCTGAGCGCCATCCGGCAGATCGCGCTGATGCGCCTTCGGCTCTTCTATCGCGAGCCCGGCGCGATGTTCTGGACGTTCGGCTTTCCGCTCGTGCTCTCGTTCGTGCTCGGCATCGCGTTTCGGAGTCGCGGGCCGGAGCCCGTCGTCGTCGCCGTCGAGGCGCCCGCGGACGTTCCGCTGGCGCGCGCCGAGCAGGCCCACGCGATTCTCTCGGCTGGCACCGACGTCGTCGCAAGGCGCATGTCGCCTCCGGATGCGGAGATCGCGTTGCGCACGGGCAAGGTGAGCCTCGTCGTCGTGCCGACGTCGACCGGCTACGCGTATCGGTTCGATCCCACGCGCCCCGACAGCCGACTCGCACGGGCCGTGACCGACAATTTGCTTCAACGCGCCGACGGAAGGACGGACACGTTCCAGCCCGAGCTGCGGACGGTGACCGCGCGTGGGGCGCGATACATCGATTTCCTCGTCCCTGGTTTGATCGGCTTCGGGCTCATGTCGACGGGGCTGTGGGGCATCGGATTTTCGCTCGCCGAGATGCGCACGAAGAAGCTCCTCAAGAGGCTGATGGCGACGCCGATGCGCCGGACCGACTTCTTGTTCGCGTTTCTCGTCGTACGCGCCGTGCTGCTGCTCACGGAGCTGCCTCCGCTGCTGCTCTTTGCGCACTTCGTGTTCGACGTGCGCATCGCGGGCTCGCTCGTGTCGCTCGTCCTCATCGCGCTCCTCGGGGGCCTCACGTTCGCCGTGATGGGCCTCTTGCTCGCGTCGCGCGCGGAGAACCCACAGGTCGTGAGCGGCCTCATCAACGTCGCTTCGTTTCCGATGTACCTCTGCTCGGGCGTCTTCTTTTCGTCGTCGAAATTCCCGGACGTGATGCAGCCCTTCATCAGGGCCCTGCCGTTGACGGCGCTGAACGACGCGCTTCGTGCCGTGATGATCGAGGGCGCGTCGCTCGTCTCCGTCGGACGTGAGCTCGCGATCTGCGCGGCCTGGGGCCTCGGTTGCTTCGCGCTCGCGCTACGCCTCTTCAAGTGGCGCTGATGGAGCGGAGCGCATCAGTTGCCCGAGCTCTCGCCGCCGAGCGGTGCCGGCGCGGGTGTGGGATCGGGCTCCTTCGGCGCGGGTGCCTCCGCAGGCGGAGCGGCCTCGCTCGTCGTATCTGCGGCGGGCTCGACCGGCGGCTTCACGACGGGCTTCTTCTTCTTCGGCCTCGGCTTCTTTGGCGGATCCACGGCGAGGGTCGCAGCGGCGACGCTCGACGCGGGCTTCGCATCGCCCGGCCTGGAGTCGGGTAGGGAGGCGACAGCGACGGCGGACGTTGCTGGCGTCGCGCCCGAAGGCCCTGCCGAGGCCGACGCGGCCGGTTGCATCGGCGCGCTCGCCGGCTTGGCAGCAGCGAGCCGCGCCGCCGCAGCACCGCGAACGCTCGCCGCGCGTGCGCGCATGGCGAGCACGCCGGCGCCGACCGCGAGGAGCGCCAGCATGAGCGGAATGACGATGCGCGCGAGCCGGCTCCGCGGCTTCACGATCTGCGAGAGCAGAGGACCGGGCATCTCCGGGAAGTCTTGCGGCAAGGAGCCGGACGAGGCCGCAGCCAGCGGGCGCATCGCCGGCAGGGTCCCGGCCGGTGCCGCCATCCCGCCCGGTGGTGCGAGCGAGTTGAAGCCGTACGGAGGCGGTCCCGCGGGCGCTCCCGCCATTGGCGGTGCCGAGCCGTAGACCTCGGCGTACGCCTGCGGCGGCGCCGAGCCGAAGGGCGCCGACGTGAGATGGGCAGGGGTGCCGTCCGCGGGCGTGAACGCCGGCGGTGGCGCGCCGGCCGCCGGGCGCGGCGACTCGAACTCTGCGCCGATCACCATCGCCGCCATCGGACGCGTGAAGCTCATGTTCACGTCGACCGACTTCGCCACTTGTGTTGGAGCGCTCGCGGGCATGTCGTCGCCCATCGCGTCCGTCGGATCGTAGCTCGGCATCGCCCTCGCGTGCGCGATGTCGGCGGCGCCCATGCGGTCGCTCGCGACGGCGCGGAGGTCCTCGGCGTTAGGGAGTCGCTCGGTCGACGGCGCCTCCTCCTTCACGCGCCTCAGCGAGAAGACCGGCTCATTGCTCGGCATTGTGGGGCCGGCGAGGCCGCCGATGTCGGTCGTTCGCGCGCCGGGAATGTCGCGCAGTGTGATCGGCGGGGCGCTGGTGAGAAAATCCTTCGATTGCGGCGGCACCTCGTCGGGGCGCGCGATCCGCATCACGGTGGGTTCGTCATCCGTTCCGCGTCGCGTCGGCACCGGCGCAGGGATCGCCTCGATTGCCGTTTCGCTGGTCGCCGCGAGCGCCTGGCTCGGTCGCTCGTCGAGCGACATGCGGGCCCAGCGAAGCGCTTCGCGCATCGACATCGCGTCGGGCCATCGCTCCTGCTTGTGGAACGCGAGCGCGCGGTCGACCACGGTAGCGACGGAGCGCGGCATCTCGGGTGCGGCCTCGCGTAGCGGCCGAGCCGCCGTGCGCGCAGTCGCGATGAGCTTGGCCTTCGCGTCGCCGCCCGCGTGGACCGACTCACCCGAGAGGACGACGAAGAGCGTCGCGCCGACGGCCCAGAGGTCGCTCTGCGCGTCGACTTCCTCGCGGCGCCCGAGCGCCTGCTCCGGAGGCATGTACGCGGGCGTCCCGAGCACCATGCCTACGCCCGTCATGTCGCTCGAGCTCTTCCCGTCGTTCCAGCGAGCGACGCCGAAATCGAGCACCTTCACGTCACCGGTCTTCGTGATGAAGACGTTGTCCGGCTTGAGGTCGCGGTGGACGACCTCGCGCGCGTGCGCCGCAGCGAGGATCTCGAGGAGCGACTCGGCGACCGGCAGCACCCACGAGAGCGGGAGCTTGCCGCCCTTTCGACGTCTGCGGCCCTCGAGCGTCTCGCCCTCGAGCAGCTCCATCACGAGGAACGGGCAGCCGTCCTCGGTGAGGTCGTCGTCGATCGCGCGAACGATGCCCGGGTGCCCGATCGAGTTCGCAAAGTACCCCTCGCGCCTGAAGCGCTCGCAGAGCGACGGGTCCTCGGCGAGCTGGGCGTGGAGGATCTTGAGCGCGACCCGAGACCCGTTTCGATGGGTCGCCGAATACACGTTTCCCATCGTTCCGGTCGCGAGGAACGCTTCGACGCGGTACTTCCCGCGAACCACGGAACCTACGCGCTTGTGCGAGGCGCCCGTCTTCGGATGCGACGCGTCCGCCAACCCGAGCCCTCCTTTGGCTAGGAAAGCGTACCATGCGGGCTCGCATGCGTGTGCACCTCGTCGACGGAACCTACGAGCTCTTCCGGGCCCATTTTTCCCACCGCCCGTCGAAGACGGTGACCCTCGCCGGTCGGTCGACCGACGTGAAGGCGACCACTGGCCTGGTCGCGTCCATGCTTTCACTCCTCCACGATCCGGACGAGGCGGTCACGCATCTCGCGATCGCATTCGACAATCCGATCCTCTCGTTCCGGAACGAGCTCTTCGATGGCTACAAGACGGACGAGGGGGTGCCGTCCGCGATCCTCGCGCAGTTCGATCTCGTCGAGATTGCCATGCGCGCCCTCGGGATCGTCGTCTGGTCGATGGACCGCTGGGAAGCGGACGACGCCCTCGCCACTGCGGCGACCCGCTTCGCCCCGGAGGTAGACCAGGTCCGGATCCTCACGCCGGACAAGGACCTAGGGCAGTGCGTGCAGGGTACGCGGATCGTCCAGGTCGACCGGATGCGCAAGAAGCTCATCGATGAGGCGACGGTGCGCGCCGTTCGTGGCGTCCCGCCGTCGAGTATTCCCGATCTGCTCGGCCTCGTTGGGGATACCGCGGACGGGATCCCGGGCATCGCGGGGTTCGGCGCGAAGTCGGCCGCGGCCGTGCTCGCGCGTTGGGGAACGATCGAGCGCATCCCGGACGACGCGGCGGCGTGGGACGTGAGGGTCACGGGTGCTCCGCGCCTCGCGGCAACGCTCGCGGCCGAGCGCCAGGACGCGCTGCTCTACAAGAGGCTCGCGACGCTGGTGACGGACGTGCCCCTTCGCGAATCGCTCGACGACCTCGCGCACCGCGGCGTGCCGCGCGAGTCGTTCGATACACTATGCACGCAGCTCGACTCGCGCGATCTCCGCTCGCGGCCCATTCGCTTTGCATCTCGCGACGCGAGCGCCTGACCCGAAGGTCGAGGGTCGCCTACAACTGGACGCCGAAGACGTCGCGGAACTTGAGCGACGGCTCGCGATTCGGGTCGACGTCCCCGAGACCGACGCGGAGCGAGACGGTCTCGGCGTCGCCCCAGGGCCACCAGAGGCCGTAAATGAGCAGGCCGTTGAGCGGCCCGTTCGAGAGGACGAGCTGTCCCGCGCGAACACCTCCCGCGCGCTCGACGATGTCGCGGAGCTGCTGCGGTGCGCGCACCATCGTCGCGGAGGTCCACTCGTTCGGCAGCGCGATCGCAACGGACGTGCGGGCGGCGGGCTCCTGCTCCGTCGTGAAGGACGAGGTGCAGCATAGAAGGCGCGGGTCCCAGCTCCAGCCGCGCGTCGGCCAAGACGCCTTCATGCGTCCGAGGCCTTCGAACATTGCCTGCCAGGAGTCGTTCCACCCGCGAATCGTCATGGGGAGGAGTCTAGACCACAGAGTGCCCCGCGCGAAGCACTCGTCGCGTGGCACCTGGCCGATCTCTCGTCAATATGGCGTGACCGGGCCCCGCAGGAGCGCGCCGCCTGGCACCCTCACGTACATCCGTACGAAGGTCCCGGCCTGGAGGGTGGCCGTGTTCGGGACGTAGAGCGTGAGGCTGTGGAGCCCGGAGCCCGCGCGCGCCGACCCGCTCTCACCGTTGATGAACTTGCCACCCTCGACGACGCCGACCCCGACGGTCATCTTGCCGGTGTCGATGACGCCGCCGAGCTCGGTCGGGACCTCCTCGTTCCCGATCAGGGTGTCGGCTCGGAGGCCGTAACCGGGTTCCCCCTTGGCGTTCGTCGAGACGACGAACAGGGCCTCGAACGGTCCGTCGATGCTCGCGGTGAACGCGAGGTCCCGGTTGCCGTCGGGCTTCATGAAGCCGTCGCGCAGGCCGACCCTGTCGACGTTGAGGTTCTCGGGGGATACCGAGAACGAGACGACCTTCGTCGATGAAACGGCGCCGACCGACGTCTTCGCCGTCGACGTGCCGTTCTGAGCGGGCGCGGGGCCGCCGCAAGCGGCCATGGAGAGCGCGGTGAGCGACGCTGCGCCCAGGGAGGCCAGTGAGCGGAGAAGAGGGGAGGGGGCCGAGGGCCTCGGGGGGGAATTTCGGTGCACGTCTGCTTCTACCTCCGAAACCGTCGATGCGGGAAGTCGGCATCGAACGGGGGAGCCGTGCGATCATCGCCCCGTGACCCGTTCCCCCCTCGTCGCCGCGCCCGCGGCGTTTCTCGACGCGAGCACCGGCGAGCCTTCGTGCGGCGCGTTCTACGGGCCCCTTCCGCCCGTTTCGCTCGGCGCGCTCGGGCTTCGTGACCGCATCGCCCGCCGGAAGCGCTGGGTCTACGCCGCCGTGGCCACCGATGAAATGTGGTTCTCTCTCGCGATCGTGCGGACCGGCTACGCCGCCACGGCGTTCGCCTTTGCCTACGATCTCCAGGGCAACCGGATGATGCTCGACCGTACGGCGCTCGGGCCGGCCGGCGTGGCGCGGGTGAGCGACGATTTTCACCAACAGGGCGAGGTCGCGCGCTTTGCGATGGGAGGCACGAGGCTCTCCGTGATCCGGCGTGGGACCACGCTCCATCTCCACGTCAAGATGGGGGACCTCGAGCTCGACGCCGCCGTCGACGGGCGGACGGGGCCGCCGGCGGTCAGCGCGATCGTACGGGTCGGCGAAGGCCTCGTGAACGGAACCGAGAAGCGCGCGCTGCTCGATGTCCGCGGCCGAGCGCGCGTGGGACAGCGCGAGGTCACCCTCGACGCCGGGACCGCAGGCTACGACTACACCCATGGCCTGATGCCGCGCCACACGCAGTGGCGCTGGGCCTTCGCGCTCGGCAAGACGACCACGGGCGAGCCGTTCGGCTTCAACGTCGTGCAGGGGTTCGTAGGCGAGGCCGAGTGCGCGGCGTTCCTCGGGTCCGAGGTGGTCCCGATGGCGGAGCCGAGGTTCGAATTCGACGCCGCCGAGCCGATGAAGCCGTGGCGGCTGATCGGCGACGGGATCGATCTCGCGTTTCGCCCCGGCGGCGTCCACGCGCAGCACACGAACCTGGTCATCGTGAAATCACGCTTCGTCCAGCCGGTCGGGACGTTCCGCGGCACGCTCCGCGTGGCGGGTCGGGAGATCAGCGTCGAGGCGTTGCCCGGGGTCGTCGAGGACCAGGACGTCCTCTGGTAGGCGCTCTCAGGCCAGCGCGAAGGCCGGCGCCACGAGCACGAAGACGATCACGAGCGCGCTGAGCACCTTCTGGACGTTCGATCCGTTCGTTGACATCGGGGTAGCGCTTCCTACGGACGAGCCCGTGGCCGGATCTGATCGGCGTCCTTTTGCCTTTCGAAGGGACCACCTACAGTGGTCCCGCCGATGGCGAGCGACCGACCGACCGAGCTGCCGCGTGTCCTTTCGCTGCGTGATGCGACGATGCTCGTCGTCTCCTCGGTCATCGGTGTCGGCATCTTCCTCACGCCCGGAGGCGTCGCGAAGCTCCTGCCGCAACCGGGCTGGTTCTGTGCGGCGTGGCTCGCGGGAGGCGTGCTCGCGCTCGCCGGCGCGCTCGCCAACGCCGAGCTCGGCGCGATGTTCCCGCGGGCGGGCGGCAACTACGTCTACCTGCGCGCCGCCTACCACCCGATGGCGGGCTTCCTCGTCGGCTGGCTGTCCTTCTTCGCGATCTTCGCGGGGACGGTCGCGACGCTCGCGCTCGGCTTCACGATCTCGCTTGGTAGCTTCATCACGCTCGGCCCCACTTCGAAGATCGTCGTCGCCATCCTCGTGATCTGGACCGCGACGCTCGTCAACGCCTACGCGACGAAGGCTGGCGCACGTCTCAACACGATCACGGGTTACCTCAAGGTCGCCGCGCTCATCGTCATCGTGTTCGTCGGCCCGATCATCGGCCACGGCCGCGCCGCGCCGTCGCCGCTCGAGAGCACGGGGACCGCGACGCTCAGCGGCTTCGGAGTCGCGCTCTCCCCGGTGCTCTTCTCGTACCTCGGGTGGAACGCCAGCGTGTACGTGGCGGGGGAGATCGAGTCGCCGGGAAAGAACCTCCCGCGGTCGCTCTTCCTCGGCCTCGGCATCTGCACCGCGTTCTACCTGCTCGTGAACGGCACCTATATCTACGCGCTCGGAATGCAGACGCTCTCGAGCGACGCGGGACCGCCGGTCGGCTTCGCGGCAGGCAGGGTGCTCTTCGGGCCGAGCGGCAGTGACGTGGTCGCCGGCATCATGCTCGTGTCGATCTTCGGCTGCCTCAACGCGAACGTTCTCGTCGGACCGCGCATCGCCTACGCGATGGCGACCGACGGGCTCTTCTTCCGAGGCGCGGCCCACCTGAGCGCGACCTCACAAACGCCGTGGATCGCGGTCGTGGTGCAAGCCACGATGGCGACCGTGCTCGTCCTCGTGTTCAACAAGTTCAAGGACGCGCTCGACTACACGACGTTCGCGATCGTCGTGGCGACCATCGCCGACACGTCCGCGCTCTACGTGCTCCGGTTCCGCGATCCCGACCGCGCGCGTCCGTATCGCGCCGCGGGCTACCCCTGGGTCCCCGCGCTCTACATCCTCGCCAACCTCGCCATCGCGTTCTCGATGGTCCGCGCGAAGCCCGTCGAGTGCCTCACGAGCCTGGGCGTCTTGCTTGCGGGCGCACCGGTGTACCTGCTGTTCGTCGCTCGACGACGAGCAGCGTGAGCAGGGCCGGAAAGGGAAAGGAGGACAGCGGCGGGGAGCGCCCAGCGGGGCCGCAGGACGAGGAGCGTGGCGAGCGCGAGGTTGAGGCCGACGAAGAGCCGTCACGCAGCGCAGCGCGTGCGCCCCTCCGGCCGAGGCCAGACGCGCGTGATTGAGGGCGGTGAGCGCGAGGAGACCGGCGGCGGTCAGGCGTGCCAGGCGTGGGCGGTCGGCGGGCATGACGATCGTGGGAAAGTGCAACGATTTTGGCCTCATTATCCAGGGATAATGGCTTTTTTCGCTCCCCCTCTGGTGAAGAGCAGCCGGAGGACCCATGATGAGGGGCCATGCGTCTCACGCTCGTCATCGGGTCCGTTTCTCTGGCGCTCGTCACGGGCTGTGCGGCGACGGCCGGGAACGAGCGGGTCGCCGTCGCCGTCGATGCGCCGTCGACACGGACCTCGAGCGAGGTGGTGGAGTTGACCGAGGCGGTCCAGCCGATCGCCCCCGAGGCCGCGCCTCAGCGCCCGCGGCTCGCCCAGACGTTGACCCTCGGGCAGGGCGGCTCCGAGGCGGTCTACGCAGGTGCTGCCCCCCAGCAGGCGCAGGGCATGACCGGCGGTGGGCCCAACGTCGTCGTGAACAACAACATCACGGTCGTGGGTAGCCCCGCGGTCTACGGCGGGTACGGGTACGGCTACGGTGGTGGTTACGGCGGCGCGGGCGCGCGCGACTACGGTCGCGGCGGCTCCTCGACCTCGCGCGCGGGCGCCTACGCGCCGACGGGCTGGGAAGGCGCCCAGCGTACGGCGGCTCCAGGCCACACCCCGGGTGTCGGTGGCAACTGGGCGCCCGCACCGAGCCACGGTCCGCGCTCGATGAAGTGATCCGAGCGCGGTCGCCATGACCACGCCGGGCGTCGACTTCTTTCGCGTCGATCGGTCGGCCGCTACGGCGCGCGTGCTGATCACCGGTGGCGTCCTCGTGACCTGCGGCGCCCTCGCAGTCGGCGCTCACCTCGTGCGGCGGCTCCCCGACGACGTCAGTCGGCTCGTGAGCTTGATCGGTGCGGCGGCGGTCGTCGGCGGGCTCGTGCTCGCGTTCGGCACGCTGGCGATGATGATGTTCGAGAACATCTATCTCGCGATTCGCGACGATGGCCTGCTCGTCCACGAGGACGGCAAGGAGACGACGATCGCCTGGGAAGAGCTCTCCGCGGTGGTCGTCGACGCGCCGAAGGGGCTCGTCGCCCTGCACCGTCAGGACAAGGAGACCCTGCGGTGGCACGCCGGCAAGACGGCAAAGCTCGTCGCAGCGCGGATCGAGGAGGCCAAGCGGAAGGCGGCGCACGGGCTCCTGAGGACCGGATCGACATCGCCGACGTCCGCGCGTTCATAATCCGCGCGCCCCGCGCCCACCCACGAGCATGAGGCCTTCGTCGTCCCGCGTGCTCGTGGGCTGTCTTGCTCTTGTCGCCGCCACGCTCTTGCCGCCGTCACGGATCGCGACCGCCGGAGAGATCCAGCTCGCGTCGGGCCCTGGCGTCTACGGCTCGTCGTGGCGGGGCGACAGTAGTTTCGGTCAGGCGCTCCGCCTCGGCTACCGATTAGGCGACATCTTCGCGGTCGACGGTATCGGTCGGCTTGGGTACGGCTCGGTCGACGACCGCGTGATCACGTACCTGTCGCTGGGCGGCACGCTCTACGGCCGGATCTGGAAGCTTCGCCCCTACGTGCGCGGGGCATTCGTTCACCAGCACGAGGAGCCGACGCCCGGCGTTCGCGACGACCCGTTCGGCGCGGTTTTCGGCGTGGGCGACGGCATCCGGCATCGCGCGGGGTTCGGCTCGAGCCTCGGGGTCGACTACCCGATCTTCCGCAAGAACCAGACGGAGATGACGCTGGGCATCGAGACGTCCGGTGTGTGGTTCCCCGATCCGCGCGGTCCCGCGCTCTACGCGGGCGGCTCGCTGTGGCTCGGCGTCAACTTCGGGATTTGATCATGTGTAGATTGCAGATGTATGCCTTGCTGCTCCTCCTCCTCCTGGGCTGCAAGGCCGAGAGCTCGATCGACGACTACCCGTGCCCGCCGACCGGCACGAAGCTGACCTACGACTCGTTCGGGAGCAGCTTCCTCGCGGAGAACTGCCAGACCTGCCACGGGCGGCAGTCGAGCGAACGGAAGGGGGCGCCCTCCAGCTTCGACTTCGGGACGATCGCTGACGTACGGGCGCACAAGGCGCGCATCTTCGCGCGCGCGGCCGCCGAGAACGTCACGATGCCACCCGGCCCCGACGACCCGCCTGCCGCTGCCCGCCACGAGCTCGCCGAGTGGCTCGCCTGCGGCGCTCCGTGAAGGGTCACCGATCGAACTGGTAACGCGCCGGATCGCTGCCGCGAACGCGGACGACGATACGTGATTCGTCGATGGTGGCGATCGCATGCGCGGCCGCGGCTCGGCCAGGCGCGTCGTCGTCGAGGTTCTCGATGAGGCTCTGGATCG
>JANXVA010000020.1 GCA_025351875.1 Myxococcales bacterium
AGAGATGTTCACGCGCATGTGCAAGAAGGCCGCCTAGCGACGACCCCCGAGAGGGATGGATCATCGCCGGCGCGAGCTGTCCCGGATCTGGGACGAAGGGCCAGTCCATCGTGGGATTCCAGGCGCTCTGCGATCGCGCGGCCTGGCACGCGAGGTGCGTGAGAAGGCTCATGAACGCGCGTGGTCTCCCCGTCTCGACGCTCTTCCTTCTCCTCGCCTGCGGCGCGTGCACGGGCGCGAGCGAGGAGGCCGACGCGGAACCGGTCGTCAGCGAGGAGGCGCTCGTCCAGTCCGTCGCGTCGCTCTCGTTCACCACGTCGCGCGTCGCGGAGGTCACGAGGTGCTCGGCCCTCGGACGCAGCGACTGCGCCGACGTCGATCGCGACGGCCTCACCGACGCCTGGGAGGACACGGTGCTTGCGCACTTCCAGCCACGCCTCGAGCTCGACGAACAGGAGCGTGGCCTCACCGACCCGAGGTTCCGCGTCGGCACCGCCGGTCGCGTCGTCGCGCGCCGAGGCGATCCCTCGCACGTGGTCGTCTTCTACGGCTTCGCCTTCAGCGAGGACTACGGCTCGTGCACGTTCACCGAGCATCACGGCGACGTGGAGCGCGCGGTGATCGAGCTCGAGCGAACCGCCGGGACGAACGGCGACGTGCGAATGATCAAGGCGTTCACGGCCGCGCACGAGGGAGACGTCACCGACGCGAGCCACGTCTACGAGGGTGAACGCCTCGCGACCGAGCTCGAGCTGGTCTCCGAGAACGGCGCGCCTCGCTGGCTCCTCTACACATCGAGGAACAAGCACGGCACGTATGCGAACAAGCGGACGTGCGAGTCGAAGAAGCTCCCGTGCATCGCCGACTATTGCGCGTCGAGCAACAAGCCGAACCGCAACGACTACCGGCGCCTTCCGCTCCTCTTGAATGCCGGCGAGCCCGCTCACCCGCGCGACAGTGACTGGTCGCGTTTCGGATACGAGGGTGCCGACGCGTGGTCGACCAAGCCCTTCTGCGGCGTCGCCTCGAGCGGCTCCTGCGACAGTGCCCCGCGAAGCACGTTCGTCCGCGACCCCTTCACGAAGACGGACATCTGAAAAACGGGGGGTGGCCCGAGCTCAGCAGCCCTCGCGGGCCCTTGTCGGACTTGCGCCAGGGTCCCATGGATGACAGAACGCCCCGCCAGCCTTACGGTTTTCGAGGGGCCGCTGCCCCGAGCCTCGTAAGTACAGAGAAACACGCAGGAGATGATTGAGATGCACGTCCCCGTCAGGGTGATCCGGCCTCACGCGGCAACCCCCAAGACCGAGTGGCTCGCCGCCGCCGACGTCCCGACCCGGTTCGGGGTGTTCCGAACGCACGTCTTCCGGACGACCGAGCCGGGGGACGGCGCCTGCTACAAGGAGCACGTCGCGCTGGTCTACGGCGACATCCGCGGGGCTGTGGCCCTGCCGATCCGCATGCACTCCGAGTGCATGACCAGCGAGGTCTTCGGCTCGCTCAAGTGCGATTGCAAGGAGCAGCTCGATGCCGCCTTCGGAGAGGTCGCGCGTCGAGGAAGGGGCGCCATCCTCTACCTCCGCCAGGAGGGCCGCGGGATCGGCCTCGCCAACAAGATCCGCGCGTACGGGCTGCAGGAACAGGGCGCCGACACGGTCGACGCCAACCGCATGCTCGGCCTGCCGGACGACGCCCGCGAATACCACGCGGCCGCGCACATGCTGGAGCACTTCGACGTCCAGAGCGTGCAGGTCATGACCAACAACCCGGCGAAGGTCGATGCTCTCCGCGCGCTCGGCGTCGAGGTCACCGGGCGCCTCCCGGTCGTCGTGGCCCCGAATCGCTTCTCCGCGGGCTACCTCGAGACCAAGCGCGCGCGCATGGCCCACGAGCTCCCGGCCACCGTCGCCGTCGGCGAAGCCGAGTAACCCGTCTCCCATCGTCTCCCGCCGCGCTTCGCGGCTTCCCATCGCGCGTCGGCGTCGCGTAATGTGCGAGGAGCGCGATGCTCACGATCCGACGCCATTTCAGGACTGCCCTCGGGACCGCTGCTGCTGCCACGGTCGTCGCCCTCAGTGCGCGCGCCGGGGCCCAGGCACGGCCCTCCATCGATGCTCGGACGTGGCGAGCGCCGACCGACCCCAACGCTTCGCTCGTCGTCGAGCCCGCGGCCACGCCCGGTCCAGCCGTCTTCAGCGTCGGAGCCTTCGCGAGCTACGCGTATCGGCCGATCACCCTGCGCAAGACCGGGACGGACGACGTCGCGCTCCGGCCGGTCGAGCACCAGCTCGGCCTCGACGGCGTGATGAACCTCGGGATCGGGCAGCGCTTCGCGATCGGCGCCAACCTCCCGCTCGTCCTCTATCAGGACGGCTCGCGCCCGCTCCCGCCCACCGTCTCACAGGTCGACGCGACTCCGAGCTCGGGAATCGGCGACATCGGCATCACGATGAAGGGCGCGCTCGTCCGCAACGAAGGCGGCGGCCTCGGCATCGCGGCGCTCGGTAACTTCACGCTCCCCACCGGCGATCGCGCCAGCTTCGTGGGCGAGGGCTCGGTGACCGCAGGTGCCCGCGTACTTGTAGAGTACACGCTCTTGGTCGCGGCGGTCCAGGCGAGCCTTGGATACAAGCTGCGCACCGAGCACCGCACGTGGCCCGCCGAGCAGGCGGGAGGTTACCGTTTCGGCGACGAGATCCCGTGGACGATCGGCATGACGATGCGCCCCGGCATCCTCGGCGTCGATTCGGGCAACCGCCAGCGCTGGGAGCTCGCCGCGCATGGCTGGTTCCCCGCGGGTCCGGTCGGTCCTTTCGGGAGCGGCGACCCAGGCAGCGCAGCGCTGACACCCGTGATGCTCACGGCGAGCAATCGCATCGAGCTCGGGCACTACCGGGATTCGTTCATCATGCTCGGCGGCGAGGTCGGCCTCGACTCCGCGGTCGGGGTCCCTGCGTTCCGCGGCGTCATCGGCCTCGGCTGGGCCCCGCGCGAGCACGACCTCGACCACGACGGAATCCGCGACGACATCGACGGCTGCCCCGAGATCCCCGAGGATCGCGACGGCTTCGAGGACGCAGACGGCTGCCCCGAGATCGACAACGACGACGACGGCGTCATCGACAAGGAGGACGCCTGCCCGAACGTGAAGGGCGAGCCCTCCTCCGATCCGAAGAAGAACGGCTGCCCGCTCGCCGACGCCGACGGCGATGGCGTCGAGGACAAGATCGACGCGTGCCCGAAGGTCAAAGGCGTTGCCTCGAAGGACCCGCGCAGCAACGGCTGCCCGGCGACCGACAGCGACGGCGACGGCATCCCGGACGCGATCGACAAGTGTCCGACGCAGGCCGAGGACAAGGACGGCTTCCAGGACGACGACGGCTGCCCCGATCCGGACAACGACAAGGACGGCATCGCCGACCGCGATGACGCGTGCCCCAACGTCGCCGGCGAGCCCTCGACGGATCCGACGCGCAACGGCTGTCCCAACACCGACCGCGACGGCGACACGTTCGAGAACGACGTCGACAAGTGTCCCGACAGCGCCGAGACCTGGAACGGCGTCGCCGACGACGACGGCTGCCCCGACGAGGGCGGCAAGCCGCTCGTCACCGTCGACGACAAGCGCCTCGTGCGCTTCGTGACGCCGATCAAGATCAGCGGATCTGCCGACGCGCTCGACGTCGACGCGGCGAGCCTGAACAGCGTGCGCGCCCTCGCGCAGGAGCTCAATCGCCACCGTGACTGGACGCTTGCCGTCGGCGTGCGTCCCAGCGGGGACACGAGCGCCGCGCAGATGGACGCGCTCGCCCGATCGTTTGCGGTCGTTCGCGTGCTCGCGTCGTACTCGCATCGCGACGGCGTGGCCGAGTCGGTGTCGTGGGACGCCGTTAAGAAGCAGCCACAGGCCGAGTCGGGGATCGCGTTCCTCGTCCTCAGCTCGACGCCGGCCCCTGCCCCCAACCCCGCCCCCAAGCGGCCATGAGATTGCGCGGGCGCGCGGCGCTCGTCTTCGTGGCGGCGTCTCTCGCGACCGGCTTCACGCTCGGCGCGTCGGCGCAGCCCTCGCGCATGTCACCCCGCCCGCTGGCGCCGTCGAGCTCTGCGGCGCCTGCTCCGTCCGTGCCGACGAACGTTCGCGCACACGTCGGCTCCGACTACGCTGCTCGCCTCCTCCGATCGAGTGATCCGGAGGAGCGCATCCGCGGCATCCAGAGAGCCGCGAGCATCGGGACGGCCGAGACGATCACGCTCCTCGTGCAGGCCACGGAGGCCGGGCCGGCCGTCCGTTCGGATCCACGCGCGCTCATCGAGCTCGCTCGCGCGCTCGCACGTTTCTCGGATCAGGAGCGCGCGCGGGGCGCGCTCCTCGCGATCGTCAACACGGGCAGTCCGGGTGGCATCGCCGGGCGTCTCCCGCAACCCAGCCGCGCGAGCACGGACGCGCTCTCCCTGGAGGAGGGCGATCCGGTCGCACGCGCCGAGCTCGCACGACAGATCGCAGCGATCGCCCTCGCGCGCTCCGGCGTCGACCGCGCGCTCGAGCAGCTCTACGGCGTGGCCCGTGGTGGTGGCAGCGGACAGGGCGCCGCGATGGTCGCGCTCATGCTCCAGCCGCCGCCGGGGGCTGGGTTCTTCGGGACGGCGGGGACCACGATGCCGGCGAGCGTGGTGCGGATGCTCGGTCAACTCGGTGACCTCCGCGCCCTCGAAATCCTCCACGCCGCGACGCGCACGAGCGACGTCAGCGTGCGCGGCGCCGCCCTCGTCGCGCTCGCGGAGCTCGGCGACGAACGCGCCATTGCGCTCGCGCGCGCGGCCATCGCGGAGTCCGACGCGCGGCTGCGCGCCGCCGCTGGCGAGGCCTTCGTCCTGCTCTCCGCGCCGGAACGCTTCAAGGCAGTGGCCGCGCTCGTCTCCGACGAAGCGACCGCGGCGATCGGCATACGCCTCGCTGAACGCGTGTATAATGCAGAGATAACGAAGCTGCTCGCCGCACGCGCGATCGACCACCCCGATCGCGAGCTCCGCGCCGCATCGATTCGCGCTCTGGGCCGCTCGCCGGAGCCCGGAGCCGCCACGGCGCTCGCCGCCCCGGCGATCACGGCCGACGCCTCCTTCGGCTACTTCGCGGCCCTCGCTCTCGCGCGGTCGCCTGCGCCCAACGCGATGCAGGTCATTCTCACGCTCGCGAGCGCACCGCGCACCGCAGCGCTCGGCCTGCGAGCCTATGTGCTGCGAGCGCTCGTCCGAGGAGAGCGCAGCGACGCCGGAGAGAGCCTCCTCCAGCGGCTCGCGTCCTCGAAGGATGGACGCGAGCGCGCGATCGGCACGTTCGGTCGTATCGCGCTCGGCGATCTCTCGCTCGACGGAGCGGTGACCGACACCGACCCGCGCGTGCGTCGCGCCGCGGCGATGGCCAGCCTCGCGCGCCCGACTTCGGGCACTTCGCACGCGCTCCTCCGCCAGCTCGCCAGAGAGCGTGACGAGCCCACGCGGCAGGTCCTCGCGCTCGGTCTGCTCGACGGCGACGCCGGCGGCCTCCTCACGACGACGTGGCTCGTCGATCGTTCCGAGGCGGGCGGCGCCGATGCCGCGCTCTCGGCGTACGCGCTCACCCGCCGCGCCGATGAGCCGATCCAGCGCAGGGTCGGGCAGCTCCTCGCCTCGAAGGACGCCGTCCTTCGTGCGCACGCGGCACGCGGCCTCGCGTTCGGCGCACTTGCCGACGCCTCGGGACGACTCGCAGATGCCTACGCCTACGAGACGGACGTGGTCGTGAGGCGCTCGCTCGTCGCCGCGCTCGTCGCGCGCAGCGGTGATGCGACCGCTCCAGCTCGTCGGTCGACGCTCGAAGCGGCAGCTCAGCTCGACCCTGACGGGCCGATCCGACAGACGGCACGCCTCGGGCTCGCGGGCGTCGCGACCCCACTCGCTCCGGCCTTCGCGAACGATGCCGCGTGGCTACGCATCACCCTCGACAGCGGGGCGCCTCCCGGTGAGGTGTTCCTCGGGTCGGTCGTCCGGTCGGACGGAGTGGCCGTTCCGATCGCCTTCGACGAGGATGGCTTCGCGATCGTCCCGGGGCTTCCGCCAGGCGAATCGCGGCTCGTGCTTGCGCCGCGGCTGCCTTCGTACAAGGCTTCGAAGCCATGAGTGAGTCGAAGCGCGCAACCGCAGTCGAGGGCGCCCCTGTCTCGGATGCCCCCGTCTCGTTCGAGGACGGCATCAAGCGGCTCTCCGAGATCGTCCAGACGCTCGAGCGTGGTGATCTCCCACTCGAGGAGTCGCTCCGTCTGTTCGAGGAGGGCGTCGGGCTCTCGCGCGCGTCGCAGGAGCGCCTCGACTCCGCGCAGAAGCGGGTCGAGGAGCTGCTGGGCTTCGAGCGCGACGGCAAGCCGCGCACGAAGGACTTCGAAGTACGCGGCGAGCGCGAGTAGCGCGCGCCGATCACTCGGCGGCGGTGCGAAGCGCGCTGAAGACCTCGTTGATCCCGTCGACGTACGTGCGGCTGCCGCCCTGGCACTTGTAGAAGCTGTCGGTGAAGGTCTTCTCACCCTCGGGCGTCGTGACCTTGATCTGGTAGAGCGGCTTGTCCGCACCGCACGTCTCGTTCGTCGCGATCGAGACGCCGTTCATGGCGGTGTTGACCGCGGCGAGCTCGGCGAGCGTGATCGTGGTCGAGCCGGTCGTCATGTGCGCCGGCGTGACGTTGTCAGGCGACTCGCACGTCTCCCACGAGAGTAGGCGCGTGGTGCGGTCGAGCGTGTATGTCGCGCGACCGATCGCGCACGTCGAGCCAGCGGGGGGCGGCGGGCGGAAGCCTCCGCCCGAGTTCAAGGCAACGAGCTTGGTCGCGCTCGCCGGCCAGATCTCGCTCGCGGGCGGCAGGATGATGCCGCACTTGTAGCCGCACACGTTGGCCTTCGATACGCCGCAGGTGAACGAGCCGACGCACATCGGATGAATGAGGCCCTGCGCGGCGCAGTCGGACGGCTGCGCGCAGTACGAAGCTTCCTTGTTCAGCGTGTTCGCCCACGTCGCGCCGAGGGTGCTGCTCGAGAGCGAGAGCTTGTCGCCGACGATCGTGTAGCGGTAGCGGCCGTAGAACTGCGTGGCCGGCCCGCTCTTCGGCGAGAGGCGCAGGTAGTTCTTCGTCGCGCTGAACTTTCCTTCGACGTGCGCGCCCGAGGGGCACGGGGCGCGGAAGCAGCGGATGCCGGTGTCGACGTCGCCGAAGAACGTGCCGTCCTGCTTGAAGACGAGGCCCTCGAACGTCGGCGGGTGCACGGAGCCCTGCGCGCTGTGGAAGGCGCCGACCAGCTTGGCGGCGTTGGTGCTGAGCTCGCTCTCCGAGGCGGTGGACTCCTCGGCGTCGGCCTCGTCCTGGGGCGCATCAGCAGCGCAGCCGGGGACGATCGCGAAGGCAGAGGCGACAAAGATGGCCGAGAGGGCGAGCTTGAAGTTCATTTGCGATTCTCCATATTTGCACCTCCGACCGGGGTGGTCGGGGTGTCTGCGCGCACGTTGTATGACACTGTGTGTCGTCGTGCGCCAGAGGATACGCAATGCGTCGCCTCAATCTTCCCTCGAAACCTCGACGCGACGCTCTTCACGCCGTAACCGATTGAAACATTGTCTATTTCAGCCGCAAGAGCCTCGGCGGGGCGATCGCGGCACGCTCCTTCGAGCTCGTCCCGAAGAAATCGACGACCGTCTGGACCCGCGCCTTCTCCGTGATCGCCGCGCGCGAGAGCTCTTGCTGCGCGGCGACCTGCACGTCCATGAGCCTCCTCACCTCCTCGATCTCGGAGGTGAGCTTCGCAATGCGCGACTCGGCCTGGGTGAGCACTTCGCGCGTGCGGCTCTGGCCATCGACCACGTGACCGTCGAGCGCCGACAGCGCGCCCTCGCCGGTCACGAGGATCCGGTCGATGGAGACACCGAACGCCTCGAGCGACGCTCCGACGATCGCACGCTTCACGTCGATGCTTGCCTCCTCGGGTAGCGACGCGAGGAGAGAGAGAACCTTGGTGAGGCGGTCACGCTCTTCGTCGGCGACGCCCGCAGCCCGATAGACCGCGCCGAAGGCCCGTGCATCATGCACGTTTCCCGGAGCGACCACTGGAGCGCTCGCCGGCGCGCGAGGCGGGACACGCCGCGGAGCCGGCGGAGGCGCGTGCTCCTCCGCGTGCGCGTCCTCGTCCGCTTGGATGTCCGCATTCGGCTCGGAGTCCTCTCGAACGACGAACCACCCGAGCACCTTGTCTCCGATTCCCTTCTTCATGACACCTGCCTCCGATTCCCTTCCACTTCCTCGAACACGTCTTCAATCTCGTCCGCCGCCACGGGGAACGACGACTCCTCTGCGGTCTCGCGGACGGCATCGACGGCCAGCCTCAGCTCGTCGATCCGCCCGCCGAGCTCACGCGGGCTCGCCATCGTCATGATCTCGTCGCCGAGCAAGCGGAACGTCTGCTCGATGAGCTCGATCTGCCCACGCGTCACCTGGATGGTTCGACACAGGTCCTCGTATCGAGCGCGGCGCTGGCGAAGGACCTCCATGTTCTTCGCGGCCACCTCGCGACGCGGGTCGCCGACGGCGTGCTTGCCGAGCAGCTCCTGGTAGACGTGCCAGCTCCTCCGCATCGCCGGAAAATCGAAGGTCATCGTGTGCTGCTCGGCGCGCGTCGCCGTGACCCCGAGCTCGATGAAGTCGTCGAGCAGCTCGTCCAGCTTTGCCAGCTCGTCGTGGAGGAGCTCGACGGTGAGCGAGGGGTTCTCCCTGGCGAGCCGCTCGATCACCTGTTTCTGCCCGCAGAGGTAGGACAAACGCATGCTGTCGTTCGGCGCCATGAGCCCGATGCGCTCCTGACGGCGATCCGAGTCACGTTCCTTCTTCTCCGCCTCGAAGAGGCGATCGAACCAGAGCCCGCGCAGCAGCCTCGAATCCGGCGCGAAGATCATCCAGAGGACCTCCGCCGCGCACGTGAGGACCGAGATCCACTCGTGCCCCGTTGCGACGCCGAGGATGACGCCGCCGAGAAAGAGCGAGATGTTGTACGGGTTCCAGAACGCGTAGCGGGCGTACGGCGCGCCGTCGTCGACGCTCCGCCGTTTCGTTCCGCCTGAAGTGTGGTTCGCGATGCCCATGTTCGTGTTCCTTCACAGAAGCGGCCGACGGGCTGAAGGCTCCCTGAAACGCAGCTCGATCTCGTGCTCGAGCTCGGCCACGGCGTGGGGCGCCTTCGCGCCGTGCTCCCAGGCGAGCCCGAGGTCGACCAGGTCGAAGGTCGCTCGGACGCTCGCCCCCATGCCGCTGTCGTTCGCGCTCCTCCCGAGCAGGACGATCGTGTCGCTCACGCGGAGCGCCGCGCGCACGTCGTGCGTCACGATCACCACCGTGTTGAGCTCGTGCTCGTTCGCGACCTCCGTGACGAGCGCAGTCACATCGGAGAGCGCCGCCGGGTCGAGGCCGCTGAACGGCTCGTCGAGGAGGAGAACGCGCCGCGGCAGCACCAGCTGCTGTGCGACGGCGGCGCGCTGCCGCTGGCCGCCGGAGAGCTGCGCCGGGTAGTAGCGGGCGCGCTCGTCGATTCCGACGCGCTCCATGAGCTCGCGCGCACGACGCTTCGCTCGCGGCTCGTCGAGTCCGCCGATGCGCCCCGCTACCACGAGGTTGTCCTCGATCGTGCGATGCGCGAGCAGCGGATAGTGCTGAAACACGAGCCCGACGGTCCGCGCATCGAGCTTGGCACCCGCCGCGCCGATCACCTCGCCGCGCTCGGGCTGCTCGAGCCCGGCAAGGACGCGCAAGAGCGACGTCTTCCCGATACCCGAAGGCCCCAGGAGCGAGACCACCTGGCCGGTGACCGCACCCTCCCGAATGCGATCGACGACCGCGAAGCTGACGCGTTCGAGCACGCGCGTGCCGCCTCGCCTCAGCGAGACGTCGCTCACGCGAAGGACGACCTCACCAACCGACGCGCCCGGAATCATGACGAGCTCCTCTCGCTCTTGTCGCTGCTCTCGAAGCGCGCGTGCGGGCAGACGAGGCTCGCGAGCGCGCCCATGCCGTAGTCGATTACGAGCCCCACCAGCAGGATGACGACGAGGACGGCATAGACCTCGGCGAGCCGGAAGTGCTTGTTCTGGTTCAAGAGCAGCGCGCCGACGCCTCCGTCGGAGCGGGCGATGCCCTCCACCATCGTGATCATCGACCAACCCATCGCGACGTTCTGCCGAACTGCGTCGATGGTGCGGTCGAGCGTGCCGCGTACGACCGTCTCCCAGATCACGCGCGGCTCGCTGGCACCGAGCGAGCGCACGTAGTCGATCTGCGAACGAGGGATCTCGGCGACGATGCGCGCGAGCGACGTGACGAGGAAGGTCGTCATCCCGAACGTGAGCAGCGCCACCTTGAGCGCGAAGCCGCCGCCCGTCGCGAGCGTGAACGGGAACAAGAGCCCGGTCAGCCCAAGGAAGCGGAGCTTCGAGACGCCCGCAGTGATCGGCTTCACCGCAGGAATCACGCTGCCCCACGCGAGCGCGAGGGACAGCACGACACTGCATGCGAGCGCCGCTGCGATGAGCTTCAGCGTTGTGTAGAGCTCGGGACCTAGCCCGCCCTGCCACCAGAGATCCGTGAGCGCGCCCACTACTTCGCGCGGGGCGGGCAGCGTCGAGACCGGCGACAATGCCCACACCGCTAGCGCTGCGGCGCACCATCCGAGGATGAGGACGCCGCTTGTGCGCGCGTCCACTGCCCTGTTTGGGCGCAGAACGCGACTGACCATGACTACGTCGAGTCCGACGTACCGAGGACGATGACGACGCGACGGTTCTTTGCGCGCCCGTCGGCCGTGCCGTTGGGCGCGACGGGCTCGTTCTGCCCGTGCGCGACCACCTTGACGCGTCCCTCGGGGAAGCTCGCGGGGGCACGGCTCTCGAGCCACTTCTTCACGGCGAACGCGCGCTGCTCCGAGAGAGCCATGTTCGCGTCCGCATTGCCCGCGGCGTCCGTGTGGCCGTGGATCTCCACCATCGTGCCGCTCGCGACGACCAGATCGTTCTGGAGCGAGTCGAGCTGAACGGCGGTGTCCTTCGTGAACGTCGCGCTTCCGGTCTGGAACTGGATGTCCCAGGCCTTCTTGCTGACGACCTGCTTCATCTTCGCGTCCCCCGCAAACGAGGCGTTGTCGGCGCTCGTCTTCGGGCCCTGCTCGCCGTAGAGCTCCTTCACGTACGACAGATCGGTGATCTGCGCGGCCGGGTAGAAGCTCGGGACGAGCTCGGGGTACTGCGCCTTCACCACGTTGCCGAAGACGGTGTACGTGGCGCCGAACGCATCGACGGAGCCCGGCGCGATGCCGAAGAGCTGCGCGTTGTCGGCGAGGTTGTTCACGCTCGACCCGCCGAGCTCGACGGCGACACCTTGCTTGTCGTTCTCCTTCTGGACCTTGAAGTAGCGGTACCAGTAGGCCGCGTCGCGCTCCTTGTAGACGAGCGCGCTGACGGCGGCGGCCTGGCGGAGCGCGCCGTCATCAGTCTTGACGCGGTCGCCGGCCTCGAAGATCGCCGAGAGCATACCCTTGGTGATCTCGCGGTGAGTGGACATCCATTTCTTGTTTCCGATGATGACGTTTGGCATCTGAGAGCGGTATTCACGGGTCGACACGATCGACACCAGACCGCCTTTCTGCTCGGCGACGGTGACATCGCCGGGCGTCCACGTGACGACGGCGTCGACGCAGTGCTTCTCCGTCTTGCCCGTCTTCACGTTCTTCATCTCGGCGCAGTAGCCGCTCACGTACTTCTGAGCGGCGTCGATGTAGTCGGGCGCGTTGACCCAGTTGACCGCGTCTGGGTCGTAGGTCTTCTCGTCGGGGTTGTTGGCGATCTTGTTGTCGCCCATCCATTTGAGGGCGATGTTCCAGTCGCCGTCGCGGAGGACTCCGGCGACGACGCCGCCCTTCGCGCGCTGCGGGTTCTCTCGCCAGGTCTGCGGGCCCATGAGCTTGTCCTCGCCGCGCGAGTAGCCCGCGGAGCCGACGACGACCGCCATGTAGTCGGGACCGAGCTTGCCGAGCCGGTCATCGACGCCCTTCAGGAACTGCGCAGAGCCGTCTCCCATGATGGCGACGAAGTGCCCGCCGTCCTTCGGGTTGCTCTCGCCCTTCTTCACGCCTTCCGCGAAGGTCACGAGCTGGTTCTGCATTTGGTCGGTGTTGTCCTCGCGCACGAGCACGAGGTTCACGCCGTGCTTGCACATCAGGCTGTCCTTCTGGGCCTGCTTGCCGCCGGTCGCGAGCATCATCCCCATCTGGGCGTTCCATGCCCAGTGGTAGAAGCGCACTTCGGGTTTGTCGACGCAGCCGGGAGCTCCCTCGACGGCCGTCGGAAACGAGCCGCTCGCGGCCTCGCCAGGCAGCGCGCCGACGATTGGCACGTTGCTCTGTTGAGTGCCTGAGGCGCTCGGGGCGACCTTCCTCAGGAGCCCAGGGTTGCAATAGAACGTGAGAGACACGACGCCCGCCACGACCAAAGCGCTGAAAGCTTTGGCCGTGTTCGTCAGCCGGAAACGACGCACGGCGACCTCCTTGGTTGTGAAGCACAACGTAGATTCTGCATTGCGCGCCGCAACGAAACCGGAGGTGCAGTGCGTCCGATTTTTCGCACCTGCGCAACGCACGCGCGGCATGCGCGATGCACCGTCTCACTTCGAGAAGTCGATGCGCGCGCTCCGAAACCGCTTGCGCGCCGTTTGGAATGCTGGAGAACTAGATGCATTTTGCATGCGTCACCCCCGTACGTGACATAGGCTTCGCGGATGTCTCACAAGACGGCGTTCAGCACGCAAGCGCGTGTTCTCTTGTGCCAGCACTGCGGAGCGCCCATCGAGGTGGCGAACGCCGGGGGCCTGAGCCCGTGCTCCTTCTGCGAAGCGCAGAACCGCATCGTCGGGCGAAGCGAGGCGGGCGTCGCTCCGGCACGCGAGGAGATCTCCGAGCAGGAGCGCTTCTCGCGCCTACGGGCGCAATGCGATCGCCCGTGGAGGATCCCCGAGAGCCTCAAGCCGTTCTACGAGAACGGCGCCGTCCCGGACTGGAAGATGGACGAGGCACTCGCGGTCTGGAAGCAGACGCGCGCGACCGTCGAATCGACGAACGATCACGAGGCCGCCGAGCGTCTGCTCGTCCTGACGGTCATCCTCGCGCAAACCTACGGAGCGAAACGAGACCCGCTCCGCCATCGTGCGATCTTCGAGAGCTCGCTCGACGCGTTCACGCTTCCACGTCACAGGCAGGTCATCCTGTGTGGTCTTTCGCGCGGCGCAATCGCCGCGAAGGACCGCGAGAGCGCAGAGGAGTGGCTGCGCCTCTGTGATGCGCACTCGGACGACATCGAGAGCGACTCGGAGTACCGGCAAGCGTGGGCGACGATCCACACCCACGCCCGCGCGTACGATCGCGTGCTCGAGGTCCTCGGCGCTCATAACGACACCGTCCCGATCCAGCAAGCGCTGTGGGACGTCTGCGTGCTCTTCCGCGCGAACGCGCTCGAGAGGCTCGGGCGGACCTCCGAGGCCGTCGCGGCGCTGCAGCAGGCGCTCGCGCGGCCCAACGGCCGAGGGACGATGTCGATGCTCGTCGGCGTTTGGGACGGGTTCTGTCCCGAGAGCTATCCGCGGGCGCAACAGGCCGCGTCACACGCGGCGGCGAGCACGAGCAAGACGCCGCTCCTGATCGGGCTGACCGTCGGTGTCTTGGGCATTGCCGGGCTCTTCGTATTCGCGGTGATGAAGACCGAAGAGGGGCGTCTCGCGTCCCGTCCTCTAGCCACGACCGCGACGCCACCGCCGATCACGCTCGTGCCGATCGAACCCGCGCTCGCCTACGCCGACGCGCCGAGCACGAAGCGGGTCGTCACCGCGATGCGCAGCGGATTCAAGAGATGCCTCGACAAGGGGCTCGCGGCGAATCCGAAGCTTCGTGGGAGCAGCATGGTCCTCGCCGAGATCGACGGCACCGGGAAGGTGAGCGCCGCGACGGCAAGCGGCTCGCTCCCCGCCGAGCTGAACGCGTGCCTCCAGAAGGAGGTCCTGGCCAGCGCGTTCCCGCCGCCGAGAGAGGGCCACGCGACCCTCTCGATCCCCGTCACGTTCGACGCAAGGTAGCTCACGACGCTGATCCGGGACGTGCGAGCACGCTTGCCCTCGGCGGAGGTTCACTGCTCTCCTCGAGCCATGAAAAAGAGCTTCTTCGTTGGGTCTGTCGGCGTTGCCCTCGGCCTGAGCGGATTCGTCGCCTGCAGCTCCGACTCCACGAGCACCTCCAGCGGCACCGACGCGGGCACCGACGCATCCGTGACGCCAGCGGACGCAGGCACCGATCACGTCGAGTCGACGCCGGATGCGGGCGTCGACTCCAGCGTTCAGTTCAAGACTTGCACCGACGCCGAGCTCGCCGCGGCGACCCTCGCGACGAACGGCTCGGACGTCAGCTTCTTCACGGCCGGCGTCGACGGCGGCGCGCTCAAGTACGACAACAACTGCGTGCGCATCCCGCAGGGTCAGGGTGTCGGCTGGTACGGCGACTTCACGATGCACCCGCTCGCGAACAACGGCGAGCCTGGCACACCCATCCCGAGCGTGACGACCGGCAACGACTCCGGGCAGATCGTGTTCCCCAACAAGGGAAAGTTCAGCTTCCACTGCACGCAGCACCCGTCGACGATGTACGGAACCGTGCTGGTCGAATGACCTCGCGGGTCTAGCAGAAGGCGCCTTCTCAGCGGCCGATCGCGCCGCGGTACACGAAGCCGTCGCTCGCGAAGGCGTCGCCGTACTTGATCGCGTACCAGCCGTCCTTCATCGCGCCGAGCTTCACCTTGCTGCCGCGCGGGAGGCGCGCCACGACGGCGCCCGTCTTCGGGACGTCACGCACGAGCGCGACCTCCCAGCCGACGCTCGCTTCGCCGCCAGCCGCTGCCGCGGGCGCGTCCGACCTGTCCTCCTTCGCGTTCTTGTCCGGCGAATCAGGAGCATCCTTCGCGTTCTTGTCGGCCTTGTCCGACTTCGTCGGCGCGACGGCCTCGACGGCGGCGGGCGCGAACGTCACGTTGTACGCGACCGTGTAGCGGTTGTGCTCGTGAGCCACGCCCGTGGCGGTGACGCCAGAGAAGTGCGTCTTCAGGCAGTTCGTGATGCCCTCGAGGTTGCCGACGGTCGACGACTTGCCGACGTCCCAGCTGAGGCCGCCTGACGGGAACATCGCGGTGGCCACGAACGAGAGCTTGCCGGTCTGGCCGTCGGCAGCCGAGCACGTGGCGAGCTTGCGAAGGTGGGGCGGTACGACGTTGTCGAGCCCGGCAAGAGCTCCGCACTCCTTGCCCTTCTTGCTCTCGCCGTCGCTCGTCTTGCAGGCGATGACGGAGCCGCGCTGAACACTCACCTGCGGCGGCCCGGACGGGACGACCGCGCTTGCCGCGCTCGAGCCCATCGTCACGGCGCTCCCGCTCGGGGCCCCCGACGCCGACTTCGCGTTGACGCTCGCCGGAGGTGCCTCGGGCGCGCGCCCCGCGGCCTTCGCGCTCGCCGCAGCGGAGGCGGCCGCAGCGGCGGCCTCGCCGGGCGCGCTCGGTCCGAGCTTCACGCCCATGACGCGCGGCCAGGCGACCCCGATCACGAAACCTACGGCCGCGATGACTCCGACCTTCACCCAGGCGGGACTGTCCCGATCCGGAGTCGGCACATCCACCGCGAACGGAGAGTCCTTGCGCATTCGAACCACGGTTTTACCAAGAAGAACGCAAGGGGTCGAAATACCCACGGCGTTTCGGTCAAACGCTCGAACCGCGAGGAGTCGTCCGTTCAGCGTTCCGGCGCTTCGCGTGACTTACGGAAGGATCCGGATCGCGAGCACGAGCGAGCCGTTTTGGTAGGCGAAACCGCCGACGTGGAACTTCTTTCCTGGCTCGGCCGTGAAGTCGGCGAGCTGGTTGAAGCCGACGCCGTCGGGCTTGCTGATCGACGCGGTGACCTTGAAGCGAGGCGGCTTCTCGGCGCTCGCGCCGTTGTACGCGACCTGAAACGTACGGCCGTTGGCCAGCGGCATGAGGCTCGGCGCTCCGGCCGTCAGCGCCAGGTTCCTCTTGTCCAGGACCTTCCAGCAGTTGTGCTTGAGCGGCGGGATCTCGCCGATCTGCGGGTCGACGATGGGCTGCGCGCAGGTCGTGCCGTGGAGAACGAGCACCTCGGCGCTCGGATGCGTGACCGCGGGCTGCGCCACCGCCTCCCCGGGAACCCCCAGGGAGAGCGCGCATCCTGCAAGGACAGTCGCAAGCATCAGCTTGCGGCGGGGGATCTCGCGCATCACTTTTCTCCTGTCTCGTCGACCCAGACCACGATGCTCGTCGACAGCTCGTTGGCCGTCGGAAGATAGAACACGCTCACCGAGCTGCCTGGCGAATTGACGGTGCTCACGTCGACCCCGGCGCCGCTGCCTGCATTGCTGGCAACCGTCGCCTCGGGCGCAGGCTGCGCCGTCGCTTGCTGGACGGCCGGGCCCTTCGCCATGGGCGTCTCGTCGGTGCGGTGCTGCGCGATCAGGAAGACCGACGCCGCGAGCGCGAGGATCGCGACGACGGCGACGCCCACCTTCGCGGGATTTCTCGCACCGCTGCCACTCTTCTTCTTCTCCCTCGCAGCGGCGAGCGAGGTGATGCTGGCGGCTCTTTCCGCGGGCTTCGCGAGCGCCATGACCGCGTCGGCGACGTCGAACTTCGCGACGGCCTTGCCGGATTTGACCGCGTACCCGAGCTCGACGAGCTCACCGAGGCCGCCGAGCTGCTCGACGAAGCGAACGGAGTCCGGGTCGGTGGCCAGGAGCTTCTCGGCTTCCTCGCGCTCTGCGCCGTCGAGCTCGCCGTCGGCGTAGGCCATCAGCTTCATCATGTTTTCGGAAGAGAGACTCATGACTCATCCTCCGAGTCCGCGTGCTGCTTGGCTTCTTCAGGGGCGTCCTTCGCAGAGGCCTCCGAGTCAGGCACCGGCCCGATCTGCTCGACGTAGCAATCCGCCAGCGCCTTCTGGAGCTTCTGGCGAGCGTGGAAGAGACGGCTCATGATCGTTCCCTTCGAAACGGCCATGGCTTGAGCCATCTCTTCATAACTGAGTCCTTCAATCTCTCGCATGACGATGACGCCGCGGTGGTAGGGCGGTAGCGCGTCGAGCGCGACCTGGAGGCGAGCGGCGATCTCTCGCCGACGGACGACGTCGGCGGGGTCAGACCCGTCGACGCGACTGAGCAGGGGAAACTCCGCTTCGGTGCTCTCGTCGGACTCGAACCGCGACTCATCGATGTCCACGAGCTGGCGACCCGGCTTGCGGATGAGGTCAATGCTGAGGTTCGTGATGATCCGGTAGAGCCAAGTGAAGAAGGAGGAGCCACCCTGGAAGTTCTCGAGCCCCTTGTAGACCCGGAGAAAAGCGTCTTGAACAAGCTCGCGGGCGTCGTTCTCGTCGCGCACGAGGGCGAGAGCGATCGCAAAGGCTCTGCGCTGATGACGCTCCACGAGCGACCGGAACGCCGCCTTGTCGCCTTTTTGCGCCTTTGCAATGAGTCCACGGTCTTCTTCTGCCTCACGTATCCGTGCCTGCTTGGCGTTTGACGCGTCCGAAACCCTCGTATTCACGCTGGGCGGCGGAGGAGGCTTATGAGACTTCGTCTTGGATGCATGGGTGTCCATGTCGGGCCCGGACGAGGACGGGGGCGGCACGTCGGACGACGCGGGAGAGCCCTCTTCGGGGGATGTCCCCTCAGGGTCGGAGGTCTCTGGTCGCGCCACGGACATTCGCGGGCTTAGGGTAGTCCATGAAAGCCGGCGGAAGCTACATGCTCAGGCGTGGGCCCGCGCCTTGCCCCTGGGCCCGTGTATCCTGGCGGAACCATGAAGCGCATCCTCGTCTGCCTCGACGCCTCCCCGCGCGCCACGTTCGTCCTGAAGACCGCCTCGGACCTGGCCCAGAAGACGGGCGCGAAGCTCGTCCTCCTCAGGTCGGTCGGGTTGCCGGCCGAGATCGACCAGGAGTTTTACGTGCACGCGGCGGAGAGCATGACCGATCTCCTCGTCGGCAAGGCGAAGCAGGAGCTCGACGCCCTCTCCAAGGATCTGCCGGCCGGGCTGGTCGAGGGATACGACGTCCACATCGGCACCCCCTGGGACACCATCTGCCGCGAGGCGAAGGCGCGCGACTGCGACCTCGTCATCCTCGGGTCCCACGGTTACTCGACCATGGACCGCGTCCTCGGCACGACGGCCGCCAAGGTCGTGAACCACTGCGAACGCTCCGTGCTGGTTGCCCGCACGGCGATCTGAGCCGTGAGCCAGAGCCGCACCGTCGCCATCGTCGGCGTGGGAAGCGTCGGCGTCGCCGCGGCGTACGCCCTCTTCACGCGCCGCGCCGTCTCCGAGCTCCTGCTCGTCGACAAGGCGACGGCGAAGGCAGAAGGCGAGGCCATGGATCTCATGCACGGCCAGGCGCTCGTCGGGCGCATCAGCGTGCGTGCGGCGCGCTACGAGGAGCTCGGGCACGCGAGCGTCGTCGTCGTCACCGCCGGTCGCAACCAGAAGCGAGGCGAGAGTCGGCTCGACCTCCTCCGCGGGAACGCAGAGATCGTGCGCGAGGTGATGCGCGAGCTCGACCTCCACGCACCGGACGCGATCGTCATCATCGCGACCAACCCCGTGGATCTGCTGACGCGTCTCGCCATCCGCGCGAGCACGCGCGCACCGGGGCGCATCTTCGGAACGGGAACGACACTCGACAGCGCACGCTTCCGCGCCCTACTCGGCGAAGCGTTCGGTGTCAGCCCCCGCTCGATCCATGCACACGTCCTCGGCGAGCACGGTGAATCTCAGGTGCCGGTGTGGAGCACGGCACGGATCGGAGGCGCGAGCCTCGACGATGAAGCCGCATGCGGGCGCCGTCTCGACCAGGCCCAGCGCAAGGAGATCGACGACCGAACGCGCGGTGCCGCGCGGGCGATCATCGAGCGCAAGGGGCGCACCGATCTCGCGATCGGAACCGTGATCGCTCACTTGACAGTCGCGGTTCTCGGCGACGAGCGCTCGGTACAACCGCTGAGCGTGCCGCTCGAAGGCGAGTACGGCCTCGCTGACGTTTGCCTCAGCATCCCGTGCGTCCTCGGACGGAGCGGAGTCCTCGTTCGCGTCGTGCCCGCGCTCGCCCCGGACGAGCTCGCGGCGCTCGCGCGCTCGGCGGACGGGCTGCGCACCGCCGAGCGCGACGCGGGGATCTGAGGGTCAGTCCTCGCCCTGCGCCTTGGTAAAGCCGGCGACACCGTCGAACTCCCTGAGCTTCTCGATGTGCATCCATCCGTGCGTCGTCTCGACCGCGGAGAGGAGGGCGTGCACGGCCGCGTCGTCGATGAGCCTCACCTCATCGCGCGCCACGAAGCGGCATCGCCAGTGATCGACGCAGTCCGTGATGCCGCCCATCGCCGGGTACACCTTCGTGCCTCGGTTCGAGATCATCTTGAGGCGGACCGGCAGCGCTGACGCGATCTCGTCGAGGCTCCTTCCGAGCGACTCCGCGTCGAGCGGCGACTCGACGAACACGTCGACGCCGATCGTCTTCGCCGTCGCCCTCACATAGTCCGCTGCGCCCGAGATTCTCGGGACCTTCACGGGACGATGATCGCGAGCGCGAGTGTGCTCCGGCTTCTTGCCGAGGTTCGAGATGACGGCATCCGTGAACTTCGTGGTCGAGGCAGGATTGTTCCTGTCCCCCACGACGTCGCGCGTGAAGACGCCCTGTTCGAGCGTGACGAGCACGGCATTCTCGATCGCCTGCGCGGCTGCGAGCTCGTCGATGTGGCGTAGCATCATGACGCCCGAGAGAAGAACGGCGGTCGGATTGATCACGTTCTTGCCCGCGTACTTCGGCGCGCTCCCGTGGACGGCCTCGAAGATGGACACGTCGTTGCCGATGTTCGCGCCGGGCGCGAAGCCGAGCCCTCCGACGAGCCCCGACGTGAGATCGGAGAGGATGTCGCCGTTCATGTTGCTCGTCACGATGACGTCGAACTGCTCCGGAGTCCTCACGAGCTGATGGGCGCAGTTGTCGATGATGATGTGGCTCGCTTCGATCGAGGGATACTCGGGGGCCACCTCCTCGAAGACCTTCTTCATCAGGCCCTCGGTGAGCTTCATGATGTTCGACTTCGTCGCGCAGTGAACCTTCTTGCGCCCCTCCGCGACGGCGACCTCGAAGGCGAGCCGCACGATCTTCTCGCACCCCTTCCGCGTCATGATCTTGAGGCACTGAGCGACCCCTGGCGTCTGCTGGTGCTCGATGCCCGCGTAGAGGTCCTCGACGTTCTCGCGGACGATCACGAGGTCGATGCCGCGGCCCGAGAACGGCGTCTTCACGCCAGGAAGCTCCCGCACCGGACGGATGTTGCCGAAGGTCTCGAAGAGCTTGCGAAGCGTGACGTTCGCGCTCTTCTCGCCGTAGCCGATCGGAGTCTCGAGGGGTCCCTTGAGCGCCACGCGCGTCTCGGAGATCGACGCGATCGTCTCCGGCGGCACGCCGCTCGGCAGACCGCGCTTGAAGACCTCCGCACCGGCCTCGACCTCTTCCCAGGCGATCCGCACGCCCGCGGCGTCGATGATGCGCCTGGTGGCACTCACCACCTCCGGCCCGATGCCGTCGCCGCCGATCACCGTCACGCGTTTCTGTCCCTTGTCGTTCGTTCGATAGTTCATTGAGAGTCTCCTGCGGTGTGACGACGACCATCACCGCGCGAGCGCGGCGAGGACTTCGGGATCGGACATCAAGACGAGCGCGCGGCTGACCGGATGGAGCGAGAAGACGTCGCCGGCATCCTCGTCGAAGAGGAGCGGCTGCAGCGAGACTCGGCCGCTGCGCAAGAGCGGACCGAGCGAGGCGTCCTCGTAGAGAGCGGCACACTGCACGAGCAGCGACCGTCGCCCGGCCTCGACACGCTCCTCGGTACACTCGAGCGAGAGCTGGCAGTCGACATGGCCGCAGACGACGAGCGCACGAACCGACCCGCTCACGACGGCTCCGCGCAGGGCTTCGACGAGACGCTGTGCATGCTGCGCTTCCTTGGCGCGCGGGAACTGGAACATGAAGGTCGGCTCCAGCGCCGCGAAGAGAGCTGCGGTCGAGCATGCGTCCGCGCAGGTCGCCACGGCGGTCGCGGTGAGCCCCGGGAAAGGCCGTTCGGCCAGCGATCTCGCCCGATACTCACGCAGCGCCGCGTGGCGGCGATCCATCATCACGTCGTCCATAGCCATCGAGCTTCTCCCTGTTCACATGACGTGTATTGCATGACGTCTGTGTCATGTTTTAAATGACATGCCATGCACGAAGAGTCAACGAGAGAACGGAGCGAGGCCATCCGACCCGCGCAGGGTCGGGCGGACTCGCCCGTCACAGATCCGCGTCAGATCACGCGGTCAGCGTCGAAAGGCGCGCGGTCAGTGCTCTTTGCGGCGCTCGGCACGCAGGAGCGCGATCAGGCTCGCGGCCGTGCGATGGCGCTCGATCGAATGGCGGAGCGGGACGTCCTCGTGCAGCTCGTAGTGTGTGCGGCGGCCGTTGCGCTCGCGAGAAAGGTAACCGCCGGCCTCGAGGTCCACGACGATGCGATGGGCGGCTCGCTCGGTGATCCCGACGAGCCCCGAAAGCTCACGCAACCGGATCTCCGGATCTCGCGCGATGCAGAGAAGCACGTGGGCGTGATTCGTGAGGAAGGTCCAACTCGCCTGGGCAGGAGCGGATTGCGGTTTCGTCGTTCGTTTGACCATGACGGTTTCTTGGAAGAAGAGGCTAACTCGACACCTTTGCTCGAACAACGGGGGCGATGCACTTCACCACGGGTGCCCCACAACGCAACGTTCGCTGCAATTCTTGTCCTTTTTGTCCGGTCTTCCTTGTCTAGATATGAAGCAGCGTTAGGTTGGCCCGGTGCACGACCCCACCTCCGCCGTCGAGGAAATGACCCTCGCCGTGCTTGCCCATGCCGCTGGCTCCGCCGTCACCGCCACTGACATCGAGCGCGAGCTACGCGAGGCCTCGGCACGGGACGAGCACGCGCTGCGTCGCCTTCGCACCGCTGGAGAGGGCCTAGGGCTGCGCATTCGCGCGGTCCGCATGACGTGCGAGGCCGTGACTCGTGGTACGCACCGGCGCAGCCTTCCCGCGGCGACGGCCGCAATGGTCGTCGTCTCTGCAGGCCGCGGGCGAGCCCGCGTCCTCAGCGGTCATGACCGGCAGGTCGTGGACGCCGCGGCGCTCGCCCGGCTCGCGGGCGCGGGCTCGCCGACGGAGGAGCTCGAGTGGCTGGTCGCCGATCCGGAGACCAGCCTCGACGCCATCGGCGATGCCTCGCATCCCGAGCGATCGCCGCTCCGACGCCTCTTCGATCTCGTGAAGCTGGAGCGGGACGACGTGTGGCTCGCCGTGGTCTACGCAGTAGGCGTCGGGCTGCTCTCTCTTGCCACGCCGCTCGGCGTTCAGTTCCTCGTCAACACGGTCGCGTTCGGTGCGCTCGTACAGCCGCTCCTCGTTCTGTCGACGATGGTCCTCGCGGGTCTGGTGTTCGCCGCGACGTTGCGCGGGCTCCAGTCGTACGTCGTCGAGGGCCTGCAGCAGCGCGTCTTCGTGCGGGTTGCGCTCGATCTCGCCCACCGCCTCCCGCGCGTTCGACGCGAGGCGATGGATGGCTTGCACGCGCCCGAGTTGGTGAACCGCTTCTTCGACGTGATGACCGTCCAGAAGGCAGCCGCTACCCTCCTCGTCGATGGCATCTCCGTAGCCCTCCAGACGCTCGTGGGAATGCTGCTCCTCGCGTTCTACCACCCGTTCCTCCTCGCTTTCGACGTCGTGCTGCTTTGCACGATCACCCTCGTCGTGTTCGTCCTCGGGCGCGGCGCAACACCGACCGCGCTCAAGGAGTCGAAGGCCAAGTACGCACTGGCAGCGTGGCTCCAGGAGACTGCGCGGCACGCAGAGACCTTCAAATTCCAGCACGCAGACGAGCTGGCGCGCGCTCGCGCCGAGGCCCTGACGCGCGACTACGTCGCCGCGAGGCGAAAGCACTTCAGCATCGTGTTCCGTCAGTTCGTCGGCGTCCTCACCATCGAGGTCGCTGCGAGCGCCGTGCTCCTCGCCGTCGGCGGTTGGCTCGTCATCGCGCGCCAGCTCACGCTCGGCCAGCTCGTCGCCGCGGAGCTGATCGTCACCGCCGTCGTCGCGGGCTTCTCGAAGCTCGGGAAGCACTTCGAGAGCTTCTACGACCTCGTCGCCGCGGTCGAGAAGCTCGGGCAGATGACGGACCTCCCCGTCGAGCGGAGCGACGGCATCCGGCTCCCGAGCGCTGAGCGCGGGCTCACGCTCCGGTCCACGACGCTAGGTGTACACCCCGGCTCGGGCACACCGCTCGCGGGGATCGAGCTGGAGCTGAAGGCGAACGGTGCGGTCGGCATCCTGGGTCCGAGCGGCAGCGGCAAGTCCGCGCTGGTCGAGGTGCTCACCGGTCTGCGAAGCGCCGGCGCTGGACGCGTGGACATCGACGGCATCCACCTCGCGGAGCTCGCGCCCTCCCCTCTGCGCCGAGACATCGCGTTCGTGCGTCACGACAGCCTCTTCGCGGGCACGGTCGACGACAACGTCCGCCTCGGACGCGAGGACGTGTCGAGGCACGACGCGCGGCTCGCGCTCGAGCGCGTCGGCGCCTGGGAGGCCGTCGCTGCGCTTCCGGACGGGATCGACACCTGGATCGGCTCGCACGGCGCAGGCCTCTCCGGAGACCTCGCGCGGCGGGTCGCCGTCGCGCGGGCGCTCGCCCATCGTCCGCGCCTCATCGTCCTCGACGGCATCGTCGACGGTCTCGAGCCCCGGACGTGCGAAGCGGTGCGCGCCGCGGTCCTCGCGCCCGACCGGCCCTGGTCCGTGCTGATGACGACGGCTCGCCCCGACCTCCTCGCGTGGTGCGACGATGCCTACGAGCTCGACGACGGGGCACTCACCTCCGTGCGGAGGAGCGGCATCGGACCGACTGTGGAGGTCTGACCATGACGAGCATGCCTTACAGCGATGCGTCCTCCATCGATGACGTCGAGCTCCTTCGCCTGGTCCGACGGCCGCGCGCGACGCGGACCATTGGTCGCCTGCTCGTCCTCTTCCTCGCCGCGGTGGTCCTCGCCATGTCTTGCGCGCCATGGCAACAGAGCTCGCGCGGCACTGGTCGCGTGATCGCGTACGCGCCGCTCGAGCGCCAGCAGGCCATCGAGGCTCCCGTCTCCGGGAGGGTGACCCACTGGCACGTGTCGGAAGGCGATCACGTGGAGCTTGGCGATCCGCTGGTAGAGGTCGTCGACGTGGACCCGAACATCCTTGCGCGCCTCGGGCAGGAGCGCGACGCGCAGAGCTCGCGCATCGCGGCCGCGAAGGCGCGCGCGGCAGCCGTCGAGGGTCGCGTGAGCTCTCTCTCCTCGTCGCGCGAGTCCGCCATGAAGGCAGGCGACGGCCGGTCGCGGATGGCGCGCGAGCGCGTCGTCGCCGCAGAGCGCGCCACGCACGCGGCCGATCAAGCGGTAGAGACGGCGCGGCTCAACAACGATCGGCAGCGCGCGCTCGTGAGCGAAGGGCTCGCCTCCACGCGCGCGATGGAGCTCGCGGACCTCGAGC
>JANXVA010000235.1 GCA_025351875.1 Myxococcales bacterium
CGCGAGCGGTCGAGGTCTGCGCTGACGCGCACATCCACATGCCCCGAGCCGAGCACCTTCTCGAGCATCGAGCGCGTCCGCTCCTCGAGCGTCGACTCGAGCGACCGGGTCGCCGTGACCTGGTCCTCGCCGTCGCCGGCGACTTCGCCCTCGCGGCGAGGCTTGTGGAGCACCGTTCCGTCCGTCGTCACGACCGCGACGCGCTCGGGCGTCAGCGCACCGACGGACGACGACACGAGGTGGACGACGCCCGCGATCTCGGACGCCCCGAGGACGCGCCCAGGCCGCAATTTCAGCACGATCGAGGCCGACGCAGGCTCGGCGCGACCGACGAAGACGGAGCGCTCCGGGAGCACGAGGTGAACGCGCGAAGACTGGACGGAGGCGATCGTGTCGATGGTGCGCGAGAGCTCTCCCTCGAGCGAGCGCCTGTAGAGCACGCGCTGCTCGAACTCCGTCGCGCCTAGGCGCATCTTGTCGAAGCTCTCGAAGCCGATGCCGCCGCCGCGCGGGAGGCCGCCGCCGGCGAGCTCGAGGCGCAGCTCGCGCACGCGCGCCTGCGGGACCTCGATGCTGCCCCCTTCGCCCTCGAGGCGGTAGGGAACCTTCATCTCCTTCAGCTTCGCGACGACCGCCGACGCATCGTCGCGATCGAGGTTCGAGAAGAGCGTCCCCCACGTCGTCTCCGTCGAGCGGTACCCGAAGAACGCCGTGATGAGGACGGCGGCGGCCACCGTCGACAGCAGCATGACGCGCGCGGGCTTCGTCATCGCCCCGAGCTTGGCGCGGACGCGATGGAGGGCCCCGCGCACGAACGCGAGGGTCTTGGCTACGGGATCAGAGGTTGATGCGCCAGAGCTCATGGAAAGCGTCCAACAGGCGGTTTCGTACAGTGCCGACCAGCTTCATCGAGATGTCGGCTTCCTTGAGCGAGATCATCGTTCCGTGGAGATCGTCGGTCGCGCCGCGAGCGAGCGAGTCGGCCTTCACCTGCGCCACGTGGTCGAGCCGGCTCGCGTCGTTCACCTGACCGACGAGGATCTGCTCGAAGTCCGGAGCCCCAGCCTCCGCCGCGCCCGTGTCGATCGACAGCTCCGGGGTGGTGCTCTCGGCGGGCCTGAGCCCAACCCCAGCTGCCTGCCCCACGCCTTGCTCGATCCGTGCCGCGCTCATCGACCGATCTTGATCGCCGACCTTGCCATGGCCTTGAGCGACTCGATGGAGGTGACACCTGCCTCGTATGCACGCGAGGCCGACATCATGTTGACCATCTCGCTGACGACGTTGACGTTCGGATACTCGACGTAACCCTGCGCGTTCGCGTCGGGGTGGCCGGGATCGTAGACCTGCTGTCCGGGGCTCGTGTCCGCGCGGACCTCGCTGAGCTCCACCTTCTGGACCGCGTTCATCACGGGGTCGGAGCTCCCGCCGCCCATGGGCTTCGCGACGAAGATGGGGTCGAGCCGCTTGTAGGGCGTGCCGTCCTCGGTCTTGGTGGTGCGGGCGTTCGCGAGGTTTCCCGCGATGATGTTCATGCGGCTGCGCTCGGCCGTGAGGCCGGAGGCCGCGACCTCCATCGCCGAGAAGACGCCCGGTCCCGTTGCCTCGATGCGGCTCATCCGGACTTCCCGTCGTTTGCGGCCCATTCGAGACCGGAGAGCTCCGACGACGCGAGCTGCGCGAGCATGTCGTAGCGCATCTGGTTCGTGGAGATCTTCACGGCCTCGCGGTCGATGTCGACCGCGTTGCCGTCCGCGCCGGCCTTCGCCTCGGTGTCCTCGGTGACGCGGAACCCCTGATCGGTCGTGCCTGCCGAGAGATGCGACGAGTCGGTCGCCTGCAGCGCGACGCTCATCTTCTCGTCGAAGTTGGTGCGCGTGAGGTCGACGGGGCGATAGCCCGGCGTCTCCGCCTGCGCGAGGTTCGACACGAGGACGTTGTGGCGCTGGAGGTGGTAGTCGAGCCCCGTTCGAAGGCGCTCGACCCCGTCGAGGAGTGAAGGAGAGATGGGCGTGGACATCGGGCTTGCTCGACGCTCACACCTCCACGGAACGTGCCAAGCGCGCGCTCGCGGTGGCCCAGGGCTTGCTGAGCCCGTGGTTCGCGATGATCAAGCTCACTCGACTCCACAATCAGGTTCTGGTCGTGAATCCCGACCATATCTACGAGGCCGACGCGAACCCCGACACGACGCTGAGGCTCGTGAACGGCGAGAGGATCATCGTGAAAGAGACCCTCGACGAGCTGATCGCCAAGGTCGTCGCATATCGCCAGCGAATCTGCGGTGGCCATGACGCTCTGGCCGTTGGCGCGGTGACGCTTCGTCATCGCGATGACGACGACGGCGACCGTGAAGGAGGTGTCCGGTGAACGGCCCCGCCATCGGCATCGTCGTCGCGCTCGTCGCGATCCTCCTCGGAAACGTGCTCGAGGGAGGTCACCTCGGCTCGATGGTCGGCGGCCCCGCCGCGATGATCGTGCTCGGC
>JANXVA010000252.1 GCA_025351875.1 Myxococcales bacterium
CGCGCAGGTCGCGGATCGCTTCGAGGTCCTGACCAAGGACCTGCTTCTCTCGCCCGATCGCCGCGAGGATGTTGGGGCCGGGGTAGATCGCGTAGGCGTCCTTGAACTTCTGAAGCGCCTCAGCATCGCGATGCTCGTTCGCGGCGCGTACTCCCTCCGCGTAGATCGCCTGCGCGCGAGCGATGCGCGGGTCCTCTGCGAGGGCGCGCGCGTTGAAGGACGTCACGCTCAGGAAGATCAAAGGCGCGAGAAGGTTTCGAGACCACGAGGCGGTCATAGCGGATCTTTCGGAATATCGTCTCTGGACGAAGCAGAAGGGCGGGCGGGTGAAGCGACGGGCGGAGGCGGAGCAGGTTTCTCGACAGTGAGAGAAGGAGCGACGCGCGACGACGCCGAGGCAGTAGCAGCGGTCGGTCGTGGCTCGACAGGCGGTCGCGTGCCGGCGGCGCGCGGCGGCGTCGAGCTCGCGCTCGGCTCGACCGCCGGCTTCACGAGCACCGACGGCGTTGAAGACGGCGCCGGGACGGCGCTTGGTGCAAGCGCACCTGCCTTGGGGGGCTCGCTCGCGCTCGTCGTCGCGATCGCGCCTGTGCTCGGCGGCGCGATCACCTGGCTCACAGCGTGATCCCCACCATGCCGCTCGTCGCCTTGCGCGCGCATGAAGAACCAAGTCGCTCCGCCGACCACGACGAGCACAACGAGCAGCGCCGCGACGAACGTCGCCGACTTGCTGCCGCGTGGAATGCCACGCGCCACGGTCGTCAGGTCCGAACCTCGGGCAGGATTGGAACGAGGTTCATGGACCGTCTCGACGCCCTCGCTCTCGGTCGTCGGGCGCAGCATCAGAATGGTGTCGGCCGCGCCATTGGGCCGGTGTGCCTTGGGAGGATGATGCGCGTCCGCTTGATACTGCGCGGCGTCCACGCCCGCGGACTCGGCCGTCTGTCGCGGCGGCGGACGAACGGGCTTGCCGAGCGCGCGGAGCGTCGCATCCAGGACGTCTTCGGGCGGCGGTCCGGGGTCGGTCAGTTCGGTGGGGCGCTTGCTCATGTCGGTCACTCGAACTTCACGTCTGAGGGGCTGAGAACTGGACGACTCTTGGTCGAGCTCGCGGGAGCGCGTGCGGGCGCCGGCCTCGCGGTTGCCGTCACCGCGATCTTCGGCGCGGCGGATGCCTGTGCGGCCGCGGTCGTGCTGGTGCGCGCAGGACCGGCATCATCCTCGAACCCGCCCGCGGATGAGGGAACAACGGACGGAACCGCCGGCGCCTGCGCAACCGGCGACGACCCGGATACGTTGAGCGCGGAGGACGCGACGAGAGACGGAGGAGCAACGGCCAGGCTCTGGGTGCTGGTCGCGCAGGACTCGATGTCCTCTCCCCCGTGCCACGCTTTCCTGCAACGAACAGCACGAGCGCCACGATGCCCGCCGCGACGGCGACGGCGAGCGGCAACGCTCTCGGCTCGACGAGCCGCCGCAAACGACCCAGGGTCGACCGACTCGACGCGCGCGCCGGTTTGCTCGTGGGGCGCGCCGCCAGCTCCTGCGGCTCCGGCGTGGCCGCCTCGCGCGATGGCCTGCCCGCCATCGGCACCGTGAAGTGCTGCTGCACGGCTCTGCGGCCTACCAACGGCGCGGTGTGCTGGATCTTTGCCGCCGGACGGGCGCCGTCCGGTCGAGGGCGCGGCTGAGACAGGTACTGAATCGAACCCGGTCCCGCTCCTGCGCCGCCCGGCGTTGCGGGCGCCGCCGTCATCGCCGAGCGATCGACGCCGGGCTCGATCGGCGGCTCGGACACCGCCTCCGCTCGAGCGGCTGCGCCGCCACGCACCGCGGCCACCGGCGCTACCGGAGATGGCTGTGTGGCGACGAGCGGCAGCCTCTCGGAGACCTGCCCGGAGACGCGCCTCTCCGCCGTCGACTCGTACCCCGTGAGCTTCGGTTGCGCGGGCGCCGGCCCTGAGGGTTCGCGTTCGTCCCTCGCTCCCACCGCGAGCGCGTGCATCAACATCGCGTG
>JANXVA010000283.1 GCA_025351875.1 Myxococcales bacterium
CGCCTGCTCGGGGCTCATGAACTCGGGCGTCCCGAAGACCATGCCCTCCTGCGTGAGGATGATCGAGCCCGGGCGCATCTCGCGCTCGGTGACCTTCGCGAGACCGAAGTCGAGGACCTTCGCGAAGTCCTTCATCCCGCCCTGGCTCGTGACGAAGATGTTCTCCGGCTTGAGGTCGCGGTGGATGATGCCGGCGCGATGCGCCTCGTCGAGCGCGTTGCACGCCTGGATGAGGATCGGCAGGCCGCGCTCGATCGTCATCGGTCCCTCGGACCTGACCGTCTGGTTCAGGTTCTTCCCCTCGAGGTACTCCATGACGATGTAGAGCGAGCCGTCCTCGAGCTCGCCGTAGAGGTACACCTTCACCGTGTTCGGGTGCGTGAGGTGGCTCATCGCGCGCGCCTCGCGGCGGAAGCGCGACACGAGGTCCTTGCGGCTCGCGAGCTTCGGATGGAGGATCTTGATCGCCACCATCCGGTTCATCGCCGGCTGGAGGGCCTTGTAGACCGACCCCATCCCGCCCGACCCGATCTTCTGCAGGATCTGGAACTGGCCGTTCAGCACGTCACGGCCGATGAACGGATCCTGCTGCCGGGCCATAGCGCTACGATGGATACCACGAAACCCCGTGGCAGAACCGATCCCCTTGCTCCTCTCCGAAACGCTCCGAAAGGCGCATTTTGCGCATGGTTTCTCCACACGCGCGGGGGGCGTGAGCGACCCTCCGTACGACAGTCTCGACTTCGCGACGCTGCGCGATCCGGTCGCGTTGCGGGAGAACCAGCGGCGCCTCGCGGCGGCGGTCGGCTTCGACCCCGCGAGCCTGTTCCAGGTGCATCAGGTGCACGGTCCGGCGCTCGTCGTGGCAGCGGGGGCTCCGGCGCAGGTGCTTCAGCAGCAGGCCGACGCCCTCGTCGCGGAGCCTGGCTCCGGTCACGCCGTTGCGATCCGCATCGCCGACTGCGTGCCCGTGCTCCTCGCGGACCCGACCTCCGGGCGCGTCGCGGCGGTGCATGCAGGCTGGCGTGGTGTCGTCGCGGACGTGGTCGGCGCCGCCGTGCGGCACCTCGGCGCGAGCGGAGGTGTCCCGAGCGAGCTGCTCGCAGCGATCGGGCCGTGTATCGGCTCGTGCTGCTTCGAGGTGAGCGCCGACGTCGGTGAGACGATCGCGCGCGCGACGACGCCGAGCGCCATCGCGCGTCGTGAGGAGGCCCGCGGCAAGGTCTTCGTCGATCTCCGCGCCGCCGTGCGTTCACAGCTACTCGGGCTCGGGCTCTCTGCCGCCGCGATCGAGGATGTGCCCGAGCGCACGAGCGCGGGTTGCACGCGATGCGACGCGAAGCGGTTCTACTCGTACCGCCGCGACGGCGACGCGAGCGGCCGGCTGATCGCGGTCATCGTCGCGCGTTGACCCGTCGTCCGTCGAGCTTGGCAGGGGCCTTGCCACTCGCGGCGCCATGAAATGGGACCAAGGACACGAGAGCCCCGACGTGCTCGAGCTCCAGGCCGACTGCTTCGCGGGCATCTGGGCGCACGCGAGCGACGAGAAGAAGCTCCTCGATCCGGGCGACGTCGACGAGGTGCTCGGCGCGGCCGCAGCGATCGGTGACGATCGCTTGCAGAAGCAGGCGGGCGGTCGGGTGCATCCGGAGTCGTGGACGCACGGCTCGTCCGCAGAGCGCTCGAGCTGGTTCAAGCGCGGATACCAGCGAGGCAACATCGAGGCGTGCGACACGTTCGGCGCCGGCCAGCCGTAGTGAGCCGGCCGCTCAGTCCGGGAGTGCGCTCGGATCCGCGAGGATTGCGCCGGTGAAGCGCGGGCGCAGGTAGAAGCCCCGCGGGATGGTCGCGATGTGCTCGCCGTCCGCGCCGTAGGCGGTCGTCCGCACGCGTCCGTGCGCCGCCTTCGGGCGGACCTGCAGCCACCGACCGCGATGCGCGGTGAGCTCCTCGATGCGGCCGACGCCGATGAGCCCGACGACGTCGTCGAAATCGGAACGCAAGATCGCGTCTTGCTCGGGCGTCGGCGACCAGAGCACGGGCGCGGCGACGCGACGCGCGGGCCAGGGCTCTTCGTCGCTCGCCACGAGCGGAATGAAGAGAACGTGCGACAGCTTGGCGCGCACCCACGAGTCGTCCCATTCCTGCATCTCGGCGTCGGCGAGCGAGAGCGTGCAGACGTACGTCGACTCGGCCGGCACACCGCGGAGATCGACCGGGATCGTCTTGAGCTCCACGCCAAGCTCGGGAAAATCATGGACCTTCGACGAACCACCCGTCGCGCCGAGCGCGAGCTCGAGGATCGCGCCGGGCGTTCCCTTGGTGCGAACCGCATCGCCTTCGGAGGACAGCCCGAGCGACCTCGCGAGGTCGCCGACGCGCATGCCGACGAGCCCGCGCGCACGCGCGACGAGCACCTCGATTCCCTCCTCGCGCGCGCTCACGGGGCCGGTCTTGCCACGGGCGGGAGCACGTCCGCAAGGCCCGCGGCGTGCGGCTTCGGGCGGATGACGTGGCGCGGCATGAGCGCATCCGGCGAGCGCGAGCGCGCGGTATCGCTTGCGCCGAGCGAGCCTCGCATCGTATCCCCTTTCACCCACCCATGATGCACGGCGCGCTCGAGGACATCACCAAGGCAGTCGGCAACACGCCGATCGTCCGCTTGAACCGCGTGACGACGGGCTTGCCGCCGGGCGTCGAGATCTACGTCAAGTGCGAGTACTTGAACCCAGGCGGTAGCCACAAGGACCGCCTCGCGTGGAATCTCCTTCGTCGCGCCGAGGAGGCGGGACTCGAGCCTGGTGGCACCATCGTCGAGGCGACCAGCGGTAACACCGGTGCGTCGCTCGCGCTGCTCGCGGCCATCCGCGGCTACAAGTGCATCTTCGTGATGCCCGACAAGATGAGCCAGGAGAAGGTCTCGAACCTCCGGGCCTTCGGGGCGAAGGTCGTCATGTGCCCGACCGCGGTCGATGCTGACGATCCGCGCAGCTACTACAAGGTGTCGCGCCGCATCGCCGACGAGATCCCTGGCTCGTTCTACGCGAACCAGTACCACAACCCCGCGAATCCCGAGGCTCACTACCTCTGGACCGGCCCCGAGATCTGGAAGCAGACGAAGGGTGACTTCGACGTGTTCGTCGCGGGCATGGGCACGGGCGGCACGGTGAGCGGCTGCGGCAAGTACCTGAAGGAGCAGAAGCCCGAGATCCAGATCCTCGGCGTCGACCCGGTCGGCTCGCTCTACTACGACTTCGTGAAGACGGGCCGCATCACCAAGCCGTTTTCCTACAAGGTCGAGGGCATCGGCGAGGACTTCTTCCCGACGACGATGAACCTGAAGATCCTCGACGACATCGTTCGCGTCGACGACAAGGAATGCTTCCTCATGACGCGCGACATGACGCGGCTCGAGGGACTCTTCGTCGGCGGCTCGGGCGGCGCCGCGGTCGCTGGCGCGATCAAGTGGGCGAAGACCAAGAAGGGCCCGCTCAAGATCCTCGTGTTCCTGTGTGACGCCGGGCAGAAGTACGTCTCGAAGATCTTCAACGACGACTGGATGCGTGAGAACGGCTTCCTCGACGAGGAGCCTGGCCTCGGCGTCGTCGCCGACGTGCTGCAGATGCGCGGCAAGCGGAAGATCGTGACGACGACCTCGACCGCGAAGGTGAAGGACGTCATCGCGACCCTGAAGCAGCTCGGCATCAGCCAGCTTCCGGTGGTCGAGAAGGGCAAGCTGCGCGGCGTGATCGGGGAGATCGACCTCCTTCGCCATCTCGTCTCCGGCGGACAGAAGGCTTCGGGCTCGACGATCGCGGCGCTCGTCGAGAGCGACTACGCGACGGTCACTCCGGACACCAAGATCGAGCTCTTGCAGGGCGTTCTCGCCGATGCGCGCGCCGCGATTGTCATGGATGGCGAGACCGTCGTGGGCATCCTCACGAAGATCGATCTCATCGAGTATCTCTCCAAGAAGAGCGCCGAGGCGATCGCGCTACCGAAGCCAAAGGCCGTGAAGGCGAAGAAGAAAGCGTCGAAGAACGGCGCGCGGTCTCACGCACGGGGGTGAGACTGCGTCGGGAGTCACAGGCCGAAGCCGAGTGAGTCCTTCTTCTTCATGATGTTGTAGACGCCTTTGCCCGTGGCGATGGTGTCGTTGGGCGCGTCGACGTTGAACATGCGTACGTCGGCGACGCCGACGCGGTTTCCGAGGCGCACGACCGTGGCCTCCGCGATGACCGTCACGAGGCGCGCGGGGCGGAGGTAGTCGATCCGCAGATCGATCGTCGACACGCGCGCCATGTCGTCGTCGAGGCCTGCCCAGACCGCGGCGCCGCCCGCGGTGTCGGCCAGCGCGGAGAGCACCCCACCGTGGAGCGCGGGTCGCATCGGATCGCCGACGAGCTCCTCGCGGTACGGGACCTCGAGCCGCGCGAAGCCCTTGCGCACCTCGGTGAGCTTCACGCCGAGGTAGCGGTTGAAGGGGATCATCTCCTCCATCACCTGGCGCAGGACGTCGGGGGTCATGACGCCCTCATGCGGGCGCGACGTACTGCATGTCGACCCAGTGGTGCTGACCGTCCGGGAACGCGACGAGGCATTGCGACCCGCTCACCTGTTGCACGGTGCCGGGGTAGCGCTGACCGTTCGACCACGTCACGGTGACACGCGAGCCTGGGACGTAGCCGAAGACGTAGCCGCCCGCCGCCTGCGGAGGCTGGCCTTGCATCGGCGGTGCGGTGGGTTGCTGCGGCGGCTGCAGTGGGTAGGGCGCGGCCGCGTACGGCATCGCAGCCGGCGCGGGCGGGGCATGTTGCGGGAACGGCTGCGGGGGCGGAGGGTTCCAGGGAGGCACTGGTGCTTGGAAGTGTTGCGGCGCCGCAACGGGTGGCGGCGGCTGCGGCGGCACCGGCATCTGGGGCGGCACTGGCTGCGGCAGCGGTTGCATGACGGGCTGCCGGGAGGCCGAGGGAGCGCTCCTGGGCGCGGCGACTGCTGAGGCCATGCCGGAGGAAGGCGCGGGAAACGGAGTGGGCGCGGGAGCCGGAGCGCCCGGGCGCGGGATCGTACCGGCCGGGATCGCGCCGAGCAGCTGCGTGCGGTCGGGTCGCTTCGAGCCGACGGGGCCGGGTGCACCGCTCGCAGGCGTCGCTCCCGCGGGCGCGTCGCCGTGCGACGGCGGGTTCGCCATGCTGGGCATCAGTTGCGTGCCTGGGACACCGCTCCGCAGGCTGCTCTGCGCGGGGGCCGACGGAGGCTGCGCAGGAACCGGGAACAGGCCGACGGCCGCCGCGGCAGCCTCTGCGGGCCCGGCGGTCATCGCATTCTCGAAGGCGCCGCGCTGCGAGAGCGCGTTGCTGACCGCGAGCGGCGACACTTGCGGAGCAGAGAGCGGATTGCCGACGCCGGGCGTGGTGCTGCCGAGCTCCGCGGAGAGCGACGCGGGCGGCGGGCCGTAGTCGGACGCGCGTACGGTCTGGGCGGGGCCCGCGGTCTGCGCGAAGGGATTGACCTTCGACGTCGGTGCGGGCGCGTACTGGATCGACGGCCCGCTGTTGCCGGGAGCGGAAGCGGGAGACGAGGCGTGATCGGATCCCGGAGCGCCCGGCGCTTTGCCCGACGTGGCGGGCGTCTGACCCGTGGAGGCGGCGGGCGAGCGCGGATCGCCCGAGGGCGTTCCGCATGCCGCACAGAACTTCTGCGAGCCGATGAGCTCGGCGCCGCACTTCGCGCAATGAACCATGACTGCCTTCCTATGTTCAGTCACCTGCGCGGGCGATACAAGAAGTGGCGCGTCAAATCGCGCGCTTCCGGTGGACCGAGAGCTCTGCGGGGAAGCCTCCCATGTCGACGGTGAAGGCGTGGTCGAGGACGAGGCCGGCCCGCTCTGCGCGCGCGTGCAGCTTGCGGGGGTCGGGGACGGCCCATACGAGGACGCCGCCCGGGACGAGCACCTTCGCGGCGTGATCGACGAAACGCTCGAGCAGCTCGCCATGGGTCCCGCGCTGGACGCGGCGGCCCATGGGAGGGTTCGTCACGATGACGGTCACGCCGCGCGGCTCGTGGGTGAGGGCATCCGCGAGGACGAGGTTGGCATCGGTGACGCCGGCGTGCGCAAGGTTCTCGCGAGCGGCCTCGAGCGCAGCTGGCTCGATGTCGGTGCCGAGGAGCGATCTGTAGGGCCCGAGGCGAGCGCGCTCGACGAGCTCGGCCCCGGCGCCGACGAACGGATCCCAGACGACGTCGTCGGGGCGTGGCGGAACGAGGCGAACGAGCGCAGCCGCGAGGGTCGGGTGGGACGACGCGGGGACGGTGGCGGTGCGATAGCTGAAGCGCTCGTCCGCGAAGCCGCGCGGCACGAGCTCGAGCGAGACGCGGCCGGGCTGGTCATCGACGATGAGCTCCCATGTGCTCTCGGTGGGATCGTTGACGAGCTCCTTGGTTGCGAGGCTGACGAGCTCGGCGCACTTCCAGGCGAGCGCGCGGCGGTGGCCGCCGTGGGTCCATGCGAGGCGGAAGCGGATCGGGCCCGGCGCGCTCGCATCGCCGTCGGTGCGCGTGAACGCGCGGACGATCGCGAGCGCGCGAGGGTCGGTGATGGCGCGGACGATCGCCTCCGCGAGGTCTTCGCGCACGGGCACCGGGTCGAGCGGAAACCCAAAGTGCAGCGCGGTGCGTATCGCGGTCGCTCGTGCGAGCGGTCCTTCGAGGCGGGCATCGACGAGGCCTGGGCCGGCGACGCGCGGTCGCCATGCTTCGCCGAGCTCGGCAGACACGATCTTCTCGAGCCCGGCGCGCGCATGGAAGCGCACGGCGAGTGGGCCTGTCGCGGCGCGGCTGGTGTCGATCGCGCCGGGGCGCAGGCGGGCGGCGGAGCGCTCGATCATCAACGCTGCGCGGGTGGTGGTCTGTGAGATGCCGTCGGTGGCTTCGTGGGCGAGGCGGTCGCGTGCGGCCTTGGAGCCGACCTTGCCGAGCGCCTCGGCGATCGCGCGGCGGTCGTCGTCGGCCGCGGCGGCGTCCCAGGCCGCGAGCAGCGCGCGCTCGACGAGCGCCCGCTGTTCGTCGTCGCCGGGTTTGAGCTTGCCTAGCGCGCGCGCTGCTGTGTGGCGAGTCTTCGGGTCGGGGTCGACGAGAGCGTTGACGAGGCAGTCGCGCGCCTCGGTGACGGAGGTGTCCGGGGCGTCTGCGGGGATGCGACCGATGAGGCGCGCGAGGCGTCCACGTGCGGGGCGGGTCGCGGCGCCGAGGCGTACGATGACCCGGGTGACGACGCGCGCGGTGTGGCGCGGCTCGATGCGAAGGACGGCACGTTCGGTGGCCTTCGCGAGCTCTTCGTCCTCTTCGGCGAAGAGATCGAGGAGGTTGTCGAGGTCGCGGATGCCGGGGGTGTAGCCCGGGTCCCGGACGCGGACGGCCAGGGCGGCGGACGCGCCAGGGGAAGACGCCATGATCCCCATGGTTTACACGACTTCGAGCGCGCGCGTAACCGTGGGCCCACCTGGCGCGTACTCTACTGTGAGGAGACAACGTGACCCGTAAAGACCCTTTCATGGACCCTCGCCTTGCCGATGCCTTCACGCCGTCGATGAGCCGGCGGGCCTTCGTGCGCTCCGCGACGGTCGGTACGGTGGTGATTGCGCTCGGCGGCGCGGGCTACTGCATGGCGAGCGAAGAGGAAGAGAAGAAGGCGCGTGCGACGAGCCGTCCGGATGGGCGCGCGAAGCTGCCGCCGAGCCAGTACTTGCTGAACCGCATCCGTCCGATGGGCGGCGTCGAGGGCGACGCGAGCCCGAGTGGCTGGCGTCTTTCGGTGTCCGGTGAAGTGGAGCAGCCCTTCTCGCTCGACATGGCGGAGCTCCTCAAGATGCAGCAGGTCGATCAGATCTGCGACGTCCATTGCGTCACGAAGTGGACGGTTCTCGATGCCAAGTGGACGGGGGTGAAGCTCTCGGAGCTTGCAGCACGAGCGAAGGTGAAGCCCTCCGCGCGGCATGTCATCTTCGAGGGATACGGTGGTTACACGTCGAACGTGCGCCTCGCGGAGGCGCTGGCGCCGAATGTGATGCTCGCGCACAAGTACGAGGGGCAGCCGCTCGCGCGCGCCCACGGCGCACCCGCGCGGATCATCGTTCCTGATCTCTATTTCTGGAAGAGCTCGAAGTGGATCACGGGCGTGCGCTTCGTCGCGAGCGACAAGCCGGGCTACTGGGAGACGCGCGGGTACCACAATCATGCCGACCCCTGGAAAGAGGAGCGGTATGGCTGACGCCGCCCCGGCGCCTGCCCCCGCCTCGGCGCCTGCCTCTGCCTCGGCGGCGGCCTCTGCCTCGGCGGCGGCCTGCGCCGCCGCCGCGAAGCCGACGAAGAAGAAACCGCAGTACTGGCGTCCCTGGTTGCGGGCGATGCATCGTGACATCGGCTACGTCGCGGTAGGGCTCACGTTCGTCTATGCGCTGTCGGGTCTGGCGGTGAATCACCTGACGGACTGGAGCGACGGCGACGCGAGCTTCAAGACGTACTCGACGAGCCACGAGCTCGGCCCGCTAAAGGGTGAGGATCAAGCCATCGCGGACGATCTTCGTAAGCGCCTCGCGATCAAGGAGGTGCCGCGGGAGCTCTATCGCCCGACACCCGACGAGCTCGAGGTGATCTTCGACAAGCGCTCGCTCCACGTAAACACCGCGACGGGCCACGTGCTGGACGAAGGTCAGAAGCCGCGTTTCATCCTGCGTGTCGCCAACTGGCTCCACCTGAACCGAGGCAAGAAGGCCTGGACGTACTTTGCCGACGCCTATGCGGCGGGCCTCCTGGTTCTCGCCCTCAGCGGCATGTTCATGATCGCGGGCCGCAAAGGCATCCTCGGCCGCGGTGTAGTCCTGGTCGCCCTCGGCATCGCTGTCCCCGTCCTCTACGTCACCCTCGCGGGCCCCTGACCCTCCGCCCCTGTCCCAGGCCACCCCATCCCCCGTCCGCGCCACCCCCTCGCGGCGCGCGGTATGTGAGCTTGCTAACGATTCGCGCGGTGGGGGAGGGGCGGGGAGGGTGGCATTGGGCGTGCTTGGGGGAGGGGGAGCTCGGTGGTGAGCGGCGGGAGGGCGGGCGATGCACCAGATGTTTTTTGGGATCAAGAGGGTGCATCTGCGCACGCTCGCGGTTTCGCGGGCGCTGCTCGGTAAGAGGGTGCCGCTCACGCCGGCACGGTTCGATATGATTCGCATCGTCGAGATCCACACCGAGGGGATCCCGCAGCGAAACATCCAGTACTTGCTCGGTGTGTCGGCGCCGACCGTCAGCCGCATGCTCAGGTCACTCGAACTGCTCGGGATGATCGTTCGCACACCGTGGGAACGCGACAGGCGCAGCCTCTACGTCCGCCTCACCAAGCGAGGCCGAGAGGTCGTTCGCTTCGCTCGCGCGACGCTCATCGACACCGGCATTGCGGAGCAATTCTCCCTCCGCGGCCTCGGCTCGAATCCCCGGACTGCCCGCCCCGACCGCGACCTGCTCCAGCGCTTCCTCACCCGCATACGCAAGGCGTACGGCGACTACCCACGCTTCGAGCACCCATGGAGGGTCGGCTGCGTCGACGAGTCTCTCCTGCACCCCGTCATCCTCGACGGTTGGTACCCCTACGCCGAACGCGCGCCGTAACGCTTGCGGATCGTCGGGATAAGATACTCCGCGAAGGCTCGCTCCACATCGTACGCAGGCTTCCAGCCCCAGTCCGCACGCGCGCGCGAATCGTCCATGTCTTCCGGCCATGAGTCGACGATCTTCGAGCGCACCGCGTCCGGCTTGAAGGAGATCTGCGCGCCCGGGAAGCTCGCGCGCACCCGGTCAGCGATCTGCCCCGCGCTCTCGCTGAACGAGCTCACGTTGTAGACCGTCTCCGTCAGCTTCGAACGATCCGCCTCGAGCAAGTGCACGAGCGCGGTCACCGCGTCGGGCATCGCCATGAACGGGATCTTCGCGTCCGGTCCCACGAAGCACTCGTACGGCTGACCCTGCGCCGCCGCATGGAGCATCTCGGGCCCGAAGTCGCTCGTGCCGCCCGTCGGCACCGTCTCCGCCGAGATGAGCCCCGGGAAGCGCAGCGAGCGGAAGTCGAGACGTGCCGCTGAAGACAACGCGCTCAGCTGCCGGAAATACTGCGTGAAGTATCGACCGAGATGCTCGCAGTACAGCTTGTTGCAGCCGTACATCGTGATCGGGACATTCCAGTCCTGCTCGCGAACGCGACCCACCTTCTTCTTCTCATCGACCGACGGCATCCCGTAGACGGCGATCGAGCTCGGGAAGATGAACCGCACCGGACGGCCGAGCCGCGCCGACTGGTTCTGCGCCATACGCAGCAGGTGAAGCGTGCCTTCCACGTTCACCTGATGCGCCAGCTCCGGATCACGCTCTCCGCGCGTCGACAGCAGCGCCGCGAGGTGGAACACCACCTCGATCTCGTGGTGCGCCGCGATCTGGTCCAGCAGATAGCGATCCATGATGTTGCCCGCATAAGTCTCGAGGCAAAAGCCGCGATACTTTTCCGGCAGCGGTGTGAGGTCGACGGTCACGACTCGGTAGCGACCATCGGTATGCATTCGCTGCAGGAGCGTCCGACCGATCTCGCCGTTCGCTCCCGTCACGAGGACCACGGGCTTGCTCATCGCGCGCCAAGCTAGGCGCCCGGGCTCCCGCCGGCAAGCACGTCACTCCGGACTCAGTCGCGACGCCGTCGCCGGGCCACCAATGGCAGCGCGATCATCGTCAACCCGATGAGCACCCAGGTGCCGAGCCCCTCCTTGATCGGAGTCGTCCGGCACGTGCAGCCGTCGGCTCCGTCCCTCGGCGTGAAGGGCGCCGAGGTCGACGCCGAGCCCGACGAGCTCGCCGTCACCCGCCCCGTCGCGCACGGATCGAACGTCGGGTCCGTGAACTTCGACGTCTTGTGCGCCGGCGACAGCTCGCTCTGATCCGCCGCCGCTGCCAGCTGCAGATCCGCCGCCAGCGCGCTCACCGGCAGGTCCGCTCGCAATCGGGTGACCCACACGTCACCCGCGTGAAGCGTGCGCGATCCCACGTCGAGGTCGTCGAAGCCGTCACACCCCGACACGACCTTGGTGCACGCCACCGCGCCGCCGTCGCCGACGCCGCCGTCACTCCCCGCGTCACCGCCGTCGCCGTCGCCCGCATCCGGATCGGTGGAGCCAACGTCCCCCGGCCGACCATCCTCGGGCGGTAGCGCCTGCTCGTTGCACGGCACGACCCGCTTCGGTCGGATCAGGCACTGCTGCGTGTATGCATCGAAGACGTTCGGCAGACCGACGCCCACCTTCGACTCGGTCAGGCTCGTCCGCACGGCGGCCTCCGTGATCCAGCTGCGCCCGCTGTTCGACGCTAGCGCGTTCGCCTCGAGGAGGCTCCGGTTCGACCGCCTCTGGTTCACGTCCCACGCGAGCTGCGTCCAGTCGACCGGCGCGTCCGGGAAGTTCTGCGTGTGGTAACGGCCCTCGCCGATCACCCAGAGCGTGAGCCCCACTCTCGCGCCGACGCCCGCCGCGACCATGCGCAGCGGCAATGTCGTGTCCGCGCCGGGCGTCACGATGCGGATTGGCCGCATCGCCTGCACCCCAACGTTGGGCCGCAGCCGCAGCGCGATGAAATCGAGCTTCTGCGCCGTGTAGCCGTCGATGACCGGAGCAATCGCCGGCGGGATCGAGAAGCCGTTCGCCGTCAGCCACTCGGCGATCCCGGTCGTCCCCGACGCTCGGATCGTCACCGCTTGGTACGGACCGATCGACGATTGCGCCACCACCTCGACGTCCTCGTTTCCCGTGAACGTCGGGCTCGTGCCGCTGCTCGACGACGTGTCGTCCGTCGTCCCTCCGCTCCCGACCCCGGGCGCCGTCTCGCTGCTCGCGGTGTACCCACCGCCACCGCACCCGCCACCGCCGCTCGAGCTGCTCGAGCCGCTCGACGACGACGTCGTCCGCGATCCTGAGCTCGTCGCCGGCTTTACCGGCGGACACACGGGCCGCGGCCCGTCGACCGTCGTCAGTGTCGCGGCATCGAGCGCGGCGATCCACTCGCCCCGCGAGAGCTCGACCCGCGCCCCCGCGCGAACGGGCAGCACCCACGCGAACTCCTTCGGGTCGCCCGCGTAGCGCACCTGGTCCCAGAGGATCGTCTCCTGACTCGTGATCTCGAACACCATTCGATGATCGGTGACCACACTTCCGCCAACGTCGTCAGCGGGATGAAAGCAGCCGCCGCATGCGGTCGCGTCGCGTGTTTGGGTGAGCGTGAGGGCGATCGTCGCGACCGTGGCCGCGGACGCACCGCTCCTCACGACGCTTCTAAGGAAGGTCATTTGCAGGCTCCGTGTGAAACGAAAGCCACACCGGCTATGACCGCGTCGTCAGAGGCCCAGGCAATGCGCGGTCGCCTTTGCGGCAAATCGAGGAAGAAAGCGCCCGGACGGAGCCCCGCAGTGCAGCGCCTGTGCCAGCGGTAGGGTCGCTCAGCCGCGCGCCGAGGCCACGCGTGCGAGCTCAGGCCACGCGCGCGATCGGCTCTTCGTGGTGGCGCGGGTCGCGCAGCTTGCAGCTCGCGAGCGACGTCGCGAGCGTGAAGCCAGAGAGTGTGAGGCGCAGCCGGAGCGCGTCGACGTGGCCCTCGGCGTGGAGACGGGTGACGACGTCGCGCACGTCAGCCTTGCGGACGCCGATGTCGGAGGCGAGCTCGTCGAGGCGGACGACGCGGCCCAGCTCCTGAGCGTGGGCGAGCGTGACGACGACGTGAGCGGCGATGGACTTGGTATCGAGCGAGGTCATGGGAAGGTCTCCGATGAAGGGGCTCACCGTGTGGTGAACTCGGGATGCGTGTAATCCACAACAATGCAGTCTGCAAGCACCGATCCGCGGCTGTCTCGAGGTCGCAAAATAGGTCGATCCACTGTTTTCTCGCGCGATCGCGAACGCGCTTAATGAAGTGAACGACGCAGAACTTCGATAAGCGGTCGTGGCATCGAGCACCGAGCGGGGGGACGCATGATCCAGAGGGCCCCTGTGGCCGCAGGCTCCCCGTTTTCCTCTGGCCGGAAGAGCGCTAGAAGGGGGCCCATGTTCGGCCGAGCCAAGGAAGCCTACGAAACCACGGTGCGCGAGATCCGGGAGGCCGGCCTCTACAAGGAGGAGCGCGTCATCACCACGCCGCAGTCCGCCGAGATCGGCGTCGGCGCGGGCGAGGCAAAGCGCACGGTCCTCAACTTCTGCGCAAACAACTACCTTGGGCTCTCCTCGCATCCGGCGGTCATCAAGGCCGCCCACGAGGCGATCGACACGCACGGCTTCGGCATGAGCTCCGTCCGCTTCATCTGTGGCACCCAGGACCTCCACAAGAGCCTCGAGAAGAAGATCGCGACCTTCTTCGGCACCGAGGACACCATCCTCTATTCCTCCTGCTTCGACGCGAACGGCGGCCTCTTCGAGACGCTCCTCGGCGAGGAGGACGCGATCATCTCCGACGCGCTGAACCATGCCTCGATCATCGACGGCGTCCGGCTCTGCAAGGCCGAGCGCAAGCGCTACCCGAACGGCGACATGTCCGCGCTCGAGGAGGCGCTGAAGGAGACGCAGGGCAAGCGCCTGCGCATGATCGCCACCGACGGCGTCTTCTCCATGGACGGCTACCTCGCGAAGCTCGACGTCATCTGCGACCTCGCCGACAAGTACCAGGCGATGGTCATGGTCGACGACTCGCACGCGAGCGGCTTCATCGGCAAGACGGGCCGCGGGACGCCCGAGCACTTCGCGGTGCAGAGCCGCGTCGACATCATGACCTCGACGCTCGGCAAGGCCCTCGGCGGCGCCGCCGGCGGGTTCACCACCGGCAAGAAGGAGATCGTCGAGCTGCTCCGCCAGCGCTCGCGCCCGTATCTCTTCTCGAACTCGATCCCGCCCGCGATCGCCGGCGCGTCCGTCGCGATCCTCGATCTACTCTCCACCACGACGAAGCTCCGCGATCAGCTCATGAGCAACGCGATGCGCTTCCGCACCGGCATGACGAAGGCAGGCTTCGGCATCAAGGAGGGCGTCACGCCGATCGTCCCCGTCATGCTCGGCGATGCGCGCCTCGCCGGCGATCTCGCGAAGGGCCTGCTCGACGAGGGCATCTACGTCATCGGCTTCTCGTTCCCCGTCGTGCCGAAGGGCGAGGCGCGCATCCGCGTGCAGCTCTCCGCACAGCACACCGAGGAGCAGGTCGACCGGGCCATCACCGCGTTCGCGACGGTCGGCAAGCGACTCGGCGTGATCAAGTCCTGAGAGACGCTACGCGCCGAGCGCGAAGTGCGAGCCTCTAGCCATGGCGTACGAGGTCGTCGAGGATCGCGTCGGACTGCTTCTTCGCCCACGCCGCGAAGTCCTTCATGTAGTCGGCGATCTGCCGGAAGCGATTCACGACCGCGTCGCGATCGGCCATCGCGACCGAGCGCGCGAAGAACGCCGCCTCTTGCTCGAACACGTGCGAGAGCCGCGGCGCTTCCGGGTTCACGGTTAGGATGTCGGCATACAGCTCGGCGCGCTGCGAGAACATGCGGCCGATCATCGCAAGCTCGGTGCGGTAGATCGGGCTCGCGAACTGGAGGCTGCGACCGAGGTCGGCCTTCAGGCGCTCGAGCACGGAGCCGAGCACCATGGTCTTCTCGTGAACCAGCACCTGGATGAGCGCCATCTGCGCGTCGTGCTCCTCCGCAGTCGCCTCGATGGTCTCTGCTCCGAAGCCCTCGTAGAGGCGCTTTACGCGCGAGAAGCCGCCCTCGCCGCGCCCGCGGCAGAGGACGACCTTCTGGCGATCGAAATCGACGCCGTGCGGACCGAACATCGGGTGCGTCCCGACCACGTCGACGCCCTCCGGCGCGACCTCGAGCATCGCCTCGAGCGGCGCGCGCTTGATCGACGTGATGTCCATCAGGCACGCGCCCTTGCGGACGTGCGGCGCGACCTCCTTGATCACCCGGACCGTCGCGTCGATCGGCACCGCGATCACCACCAGGTCGTTCCGCCCCGCGACCTCGATCGCAGCCGCTCCGCTGTGGCTGAGGGCTCCCTGGCCGAGGCCCATCGCGTCGACGGCGAAGCCGGCGTCGGCGAACACACGCGCGAGGAAGGCGCCCATGCCTTGCGTGCCGCCGATGATCCCGATCGAGAAGTGCTCGGCCCGCGCCTGAAGAAAGCGCCGCTGCTCGAGCCGCGACGCCGCGAAGAGCCGCGCGTACACGTCGCGAACGACGTCTTCGGGCACGTTGGCCTCCTTCGCGCGGACAAGGAGATCGTCCATGTGAGCGCCCTCGCGCTCGCGGTCGAACGACGGGAGATCCTTCTCGGCCTTCACGCGCGCGACCTCGCGGATCAGGCGCATCCGAGTGGCGAGGAGCCCGACGAGGTCTTGATCGGTCTTCGCGAGCTCGTCGCGGATGGCCGCGAGCTCGGGCGCAGGCTTGGACGACATTCCGCCCTACTGTACGCGACCTCCTCGGGAATTTCGCCTTGGCGCCTCCTGTGGCATCCTTGCAGCATGAGCCAGACGACAGGGCCGTCCGCGACTTGCTCCTCTTGTGGCGGACCGGATGACGGCGAGTTCGTCAACTGCAAGTACTGCAAATGCGCGGTCTCTGCGGACGCGCTCGCGAAGGCCATCCCGTGCCCGAACCCGGCGTGCAAGATGGGGTGTCGCTGGGGCAAGCAGAAGTGCGCCGCATGCCAGGCGTGGCTCGTCGTCAGCTGCATCTTCTGCGGCTCGATCTCCCCGCACAACTGCTCGAACTGCCTCCGCTGCAACGAGGCGTTCGCGGGGGCACCGCAGCGCAAGGCCGCGATGCAGCAGCAGCAGTCGCACCAGCAGAACATGCAGGCGGTCGGCACGTGGGGTCACGTCGCCGCGGCGTTCGCGGGAGCCGCCGTCGGTGCCTCGATCGGCGGTTCGCATCACCACCACGAGTACTACTCGTCGAGCGACGATTACTCGCCGCCGTCGACGAACGACACCTTCGATGTCTCGAATGTCATCGACGACGTAGGCGGCGGCTCGTGGGGCGACGACTAGCCCGAGGTGATTGCCCTCGACGTTCGCGTCTTCCTCTACCTCCACACGACCTTCGGTGAGGGTGGATGGCTCGCTCTGATGACCGTTCTCTCCGTCGTCGGGAGTGGCTGGGGCGCGCTCATGGCGCTCCCGCTCTTCGCTGCGCCACGCACGAGGCGATTCGCCGCGTCGCTCACGGCGGTGCTCGGCACGACCGCGATCGTCGTGTTCGTGCTCAAGGCGATCGTCCAGCGCAAGCGCCCGTACCTCGTCGTGCCCGGCGTTCACCCGCGGGTCTTCGAGGCGCCGACCGACTTCTCGTTCCCGAGCGGCCATGCGGCGGGCAGCTTCGCGTTTGCGATGTTCGTGGCCGTCGTGCTCGTCAGGCATTCCCTCTACGAGCCGACGAAGAAGAAGCGTCGCATCGCGCTCTCCGCGGTCGCGCTGACCGCCGCGCTGGGCATCGCGATGTCGCGCTGCGTGCTCGGCGTCCACTTCCCCCTCGACATCCTCGCGGGCGCGCTGCTCGGCTCGACTTTTGGGGCGCTGGGCGCCCACTGGCACCTCCGGCGGAACGCGGCCCGCGCGGGCTGATTCGTTCGCGCCGGCCCTTCATCCGCGCCGCTCGTGCCCGTTCTCTAGGCATGGCGTTTCCGCGCAGCTTCAAGGGTCAGACCTGGTTCGTGCGTCTCTCGAGCGGCGAGATCGAATCCGCCACGGCGAGCGAGCTCGAGCGCTCCTTCCACTGCGGTCTCATGGACGCGAGGACGCAGGTTCGTGCCGTCGGCACACATGTGTGGACGACCCTCGGCGTGGCCGCGGAGATCAAGGATGGCGCGTCGGGCTCGCTCTCGAGCGCCGCGAGCCTCTCGCCCGTCGCGATGGACGAGATCGACGTGGCGCTGCCCCAGACCGACATCGACATGCCCTGGCACGTCCGCAACTTCGGTGACGCCAAGGCGTTCAAGAGCGGCGTTGGGCGTCCGCTTGCCTCCCTCGCCGCCGTCGCCGCAATCGGCTGTGTGCTCGCGCTCGGGCTTCGCTTCTCCGCCGCGACAGGCATCGACTTCAGCACCCGATCGCGAGCGATGGCGCAGGGCGCGAGCGAGCCCGACGGCGCGCCCGTCTTCGTCGTCCCGCAGACGTTTCCGCGCGTTCTTCGCGAGAGCGAGCAGGCGTCTCCGCGCGGCGCGGAGCGCTTCGCCAAGCAGGAGATCCGCCATCTGCGCGAGCTCGACCTCGCGCGCCGCATGCGCGGCGACGACAAGCCTCGGCCCGGTCGCATGACCTCACGCACGCCCGTCACGCCGCCGATTCCGGTTCGACCTTCGTTCATCAAGTCGGAGCCGATCCAGCGTGGCGGCAGCCCCTTCGACCCGCTCAACGGTCTCCTCTGACCTGCTCGAGCCAGCGCCGAGACGCGCGCGCCGCGTGGTGGTCACGCGGTCTTCTCTGGCTCGGTTGTCCAACGTGAGCGACAATCGACCTCCCGATGATTTACCGGTTCGGCGATCTCGAGCTCGACGATCAGCTCTTCGAGCTCCGTAAGGGGCGCGAGATCATCCCGATCCAGCCCAAGGCCTTCGACATCCTGAGCTCCCTGTTGGACAGGCACGATGTGGTGGTCTCACGCGCCGAGCTGATGGCCAAGGTCTGGCCCGGCGTCGTCGTCACGAACGACTCGCTTGCCCAGGCCATCATGGCGGCGAGAGCCGCGATCGGCGACGACGGCGAGGAGCCGACGTTCATCCATACCGTCCGCGGGCGCGGGTACCGATTCGTAGGCCCCGTCGCGACGAACGAGCGCGCCGAGCCCGCCCGCGCCGACGCGGGTGTCGGCGCCGCGCCTGCGCCGCCGTCCCTCATCGGGCGCGCCTCGAGCCTGGCCGCGTTGCGTGACGCGCTCGACGCCGCGCGCCTCGGTCGCGGTGGTCTTTGCCTCGTCACGGGCGAGACGGGCATCGGCAAGACACGCCTCGTCGAGGACTTCTGCGCCGTCACCGAGGGCGTCCATTCGGTCCTCGTCAGCTGCGCTGGCCCCGACGGCGCTCCGGACCTGTGGCCGTTCATCCAGGCCTTGCGGATGCTCCGGATCTCGGGCGCGGTGCTCGGTCCCGAGCTCGATGCGCTGGCGGACGGGCGCGTTCCCGCGAGCACCCTCTCCGACCCGCAGGCACGCTTCACCCTCTTCGACGCGACCGCGAGCGCGCTCACGTCCGCCGCGAAGACTCGGCCGCTGCTCCTCGTCGTCGACGACCTCCACCTCGCCGATCTCGAGACGCTGCGACTCCTCGCGCTCCTCTCACCGCAGCTCAAGTCGGCGCAGATGCTCCTGGTGGCGGCCTACAGCTCGACGACACCGCGTCTGCCGAGCTTCCGCGCCGCCATGAGCGCGCTCGCGCAGGAGCCTTCGACCTCGGTGCTCCGGCTCGAGGCCCTCACGCGCAACGACGTCGCCGCGCTCGTCGTGCAGGCGAACGGTCGCGCGCTGAGTGATGCGCTCGTCGACAAGCTCTTCGAGAAGACGAAGGGGAACCCGCTGCTCGTCACCCAGCTCGTCCACGTCTTCAAGGCCGAGGAGCGCGTTGGCCCCGGCGGCGGCATGGCGACGAGCGTTCTCGTCGGTGGTGACGGCATCCGCGACACGATCATGGGGATGCTCGCAGCGCTGCCCGAGTCCGCCAACCGCGTCCTCGACGTCGCTGCCGTGTTCGGGACGACGTTCCCGCTTGCGCCGCTCGCGGCCGCTCTGGATCGCACGAACGACTCCGTCCTCGGCGAGCTCGACGCCGCCGACGTCGCCCGCGTCGTCACGCGCATGGGGCCGGCGAGCTATCGGTTCACCTACCCGCTCGTTCGCGATGTCCTCTACAAGCGCCTGCTCTCGTCGGAGCGCGCACGCCTTCATGGCCGTGCCGCGAGCGCGCTCGAGAAGCACGTCGGCGACTCGGCGGACCACAAGCGCGTCGCCGAGATCGCCGATCACCTCGTCGAGGCCGCGGCGGTCGGCGACGTCAACGCGGCCGTCGACTGCTCGATTCGTGCCGCGGAGCTCGCCAACGCGGCCGGGGACCACGAGGCGGCCTCTCGCTATGCGCGTCGTGGCCTCGAGGCCTTTCGCTTTGCGCAAACGCCGGACAACGCACGGCGCGCGCAGCTCTGCATCTTACGAGATATCGCGCCGTCTCGTCTCTGAGCGTTACCTGAGCGCTTCATGATCGGAGGTTCACCGAACGCTCATTGAGCGCTCATGAAGCATTGCGCTCCAGCTGCGTCAGAACCCTTACACGGAATTCGGCAGCTACGGACCCCCACGCGGGGTCCAGGAGAACATGGTCATGAAGAACGTTTCGTCGGCTCTCGCAATCGCCCTTCTCGCAGGTGCAGGCTTCCTCGTCCCGGGCGCGGCTTCGGCCGACAACACGCCGATCCTCTCGCCCACGCCGACCCCGACCGTGCAGTCGCAGTACCGCATCGCGCTCCTCACCGTTCCGCTCGCTTGCTCGGGCAGTGGCGCGTCGGACGTCGCGTCGCGCAAGCACTCGATCACGAACAACACCGGCCACACGATCCCGAAGGGCGTCGTTGCCCACTGGGTCGCGAGCAACTCGGGCTCGGGCAACGTCACGCTGACCAGCGACCTCGCCCCGAACGCCAGCGTCGACGTCTACGAGGGCGGCCAGACCAACGGCTACACCTGCACCGCGACCTTCGTTCCCCCGTCGGCCGACCTCGTCCTCAAGAGCGTCGCGTGGTCGAACGACACGACGGCCACCGTCGTCGTCCAGAACACGAGCCCGTGGCGCGACGTCGGCGCGACGACGCTCCGCCTCCAGCGCATGAAGTGCTTCTCGACTCAGGTGAGCACGCAGGACGCGCCGACCGCCGCCATCGCGAAGGGCCAGTCGATCACGCTGACCATCCCCGCCGCGCGCGCCGGCGCCGACTACCTCCAGGCAACCGCCAACGCCACCAACTCGCCCTCGGAGCCGAACACGGCGAACAACGTGAACAAGTCGGTCGACTTCGCTCAGAACAAGAGCTGCACCCCGCAGTGAGGTGAATTCCTCCGCGCGGTCGCGGAGCCCTGAATGTGAAACGGAGGTCGCTCTCGCCGCGCCCGCCGTTTTCGCATTTTGTCGACCTGACACGCAGTTTCGGGCACTTAGCTCGAGTGTCGCCATGGCTCTGCTTGCCTTTTGGGGCCGAAGAGATCCAAACTATGCCGCTCGATGCGGTCTCGGTCCTCGTCCCTCCTGCTTGCGCTCACGACGCTCGTCGTGACGGCGCTCGTCTGGCTGGCGCCGAAGGCCGCTTTCGCAGGTGACCCGATGGCCAGCGCCTCGTTCGCCGCGTCGTTTGCGCCGGTGCCAGCGCCACTCACGGAGCGCCTCCAGCTCGAACGGATCGCACCGACGGATCGCGCTCCTCTCTGCGACCCGCGCGGTGCCACCACCTTCGCGCCCCCTCCGCAGATGCAGGACGTCGAGGTCTCGCTCGACTCCGGGCTCACGCTCGAGGAGTGCCTCGCGAGCCTCGGCAGAAATTCGCACGACGACGTGAAGCGCGCCGCTCCCGGTCGCGCACCTCCCCCCTTCGACGCATCCAGCGCGTCCTCCGACGCAGCGGTCCTCGCCACCGCCGTCATGCTCGCCGCCTGCGCGCGCGAGCTCTTGCCCGTTCCGGTCGCGAGCACGTCGTGCCCACGTCCCGGTATTCGCAGCACAGTCGACCGACCGCCGCGCGCCTGACGAAGCTCGCAAGAGCTTCCATCCCCTCGGAACAGGCAAATCGCGCGCGCGCACGTCTCTCAAGGGCGTGCGCAAAGCGGCATCGTCGTCGTCTCGAACTACGTAAATAAGGAGCCATCATGGCTAAAGACAAAGACCACAAGGGCCACTCGGCTGACTTGCGCACGCCTCCCATGGACGGCGGGGGCATGAGCACCGGAGTCGCCATCATCGGATTCATTCTCTGCTTCCTCGCCGGAGGAGCCGTCATGTGGGGCTACGACAGCCACCGCTTGAAGACGGCGGGCGGCATCATGGCCGACTCGAGCAGCAGCGGCAGCACGGGTGCGAAGTGGGCGGACTCGGACTCTCCGATTCCGGTCACGAGCGAGGACCCCGTCTGGGGCAATCGCAACGCGCCCGTCACCATCGTCACGTTCTCGGACTTCCAGTGCCCGTTCTGCTCGCGCGTCGAGCCGACGCTCGACCAGGTCAAGACCACCTACGGCAAGGACAAGGTCCGCATCGTCTGGAAGAACCAGCCGCTGCCCTTCCACGACAAGGCGAAGCCGGCCGCGGAAGCCGCGCAGACCGTGTTCGCGCTCAAGGGCTCGGACGCGTTCTGGACGTTCCACGACACCGCGTTCAAGAACCAGGCGCAGCTCTCTCCCGAGAGCTACGAGAAGTGGGCCGTCGCCTCGGGCGTCGACCTCGCCGCGTTCAAGGCCGCCTACGCCACGCACAAGGCCGCGAAGAAGGTCGAAGAGGACTCGCAGATCGGTAACAAGGTCGGCGCCAACGGCACCCCCGCGTTCCGCATCAACGGCGTCGAGCTCTCGGGCGCGCAGCCCTTCGACAAGTTCAAGGAGACGATCGACAAGGAGCTCGGCAAGGCCGAGGCGAAGATCAAGGCGGGAACGCCGAAGGACAAGATCTACGTCGCGATGTCCTCCGAGAACTTCAAGGCCGCCCCCGCGAAGAAGGGCGAAGAAGAGGAAGAGGAGAAGGAAGACACGAAGACCGTGTGGCGCGTGCCGGTCAACGGCTCGCCGATCTACGGCAAGACGGACGCTCCCGTCACCATCATCGAGTTCTCCGACTTCCAGTGCCCGTACTGCAAGCGCGTCGGGCCGCAGATGCAGAAGATCAAGGAGACCTACGGCGACAAGGTTCGCATCGTCTGGAAGCACGAGCCGCTCCCGTTCCACCCGCGCGCCGAGCCGGCCGCGGAGCTCGCGATCGAGGCTCGCACGCAGAAGGGCGACAAGGGCTTCTGGGACGCGCACGACAAGCTGTTCGAGTCGCAGCCCAAGCTCGACGACGCGGACCTCGAGAAGGTCGCTTCGGACATGGGCCTCGACATGGCCAAGGTGAAGGCGGCCATCAAGGACAAGAAGCACAAGAAGGACATCGATGCCGACATGGAGATGGGCGAAGACGTCGCCGCCAGCGGCACGCCCCACTTCTTCGTCAACGGTCGTCGTCTCGTGGGCGCGCAGCCCTTCGAGAAGTTCCAGAAGATCATCGACGAAGAAGTCGCGAAGTTCGAGGCCCAGAAGGGCAAGGTCGCGGCGAAGGACTACTACGCGTCGATCATGAAGGACGCGAAGGGCGCCCCCGAGCCGGAGAAGAAGGTCGCGCCGCCGGTTCCGGCGGGCGACGCCTACAAGGGCGGAAAGGACGCGAAGGTCGTCATCCAGCAGTGGAGCGATTTCCAGTGCCCGTTCTGCTCGCGCGTCGAGCCGACGATCAACGAGATCGAGAAGACCTACGGCGACAAGGTGAAGATCGTGTGGCGCGACAAGCCCCTCCCGATGCACCCGAACGCGCCGGGCGCCGCCGAGGCGGGTCGCGAGGCCATGAAGCAGAAGGGCCCCGGCGGCTTCTGGAAGATGCACAAGAAGATGTTTGAGAACCAGCAGAAGCTGGCGCGCGAAGATCTCGACGGCTACGCCAAGGAGATCGGCCTCGACATGGACAAGTGGAAGGCCGCCATGGACAACCACGTGCACAAGGCCGCCGTCGACGCGGATGACAAGGCCGGCACCGAGATCGGTATCAGCGGTACGCCCGCGTTCCTGGTCAACGGCTACTACGTGAGCGGCGCGCAGCCGTTCCCGAAGTTCAAGAAGCTGATCGACAAGGCGATGAACGAGGCGAAGTAAGCCTCGCGCGGCCGCTCTCGAGCGGCCATCGTGACGAAGCCCTCGCAGCGTGAGCTGTGGGGGTTTCGTGTTTTGTCGGTCAGCTCGTCCCCTGGTTCGACGTGATGCGTCTCGAGGAACGGAGACCGGCCCGTGGACAGCTCCGACAGGCGCAGCACTCGACGCCTCGCAAGCGTCCCTTGCGCGCTCGGCCTCCTCGAGCCGAACGACGAGGTCGCGAGCTGTCTGCGCCTCTCGGCGCTTCGCGGTCTCGGTGAAGCGATCGACGGCTTTTCCCGCCTCCACGGCCTCACCGTGGGCTTCGCGCCAGAGGCCGAACGCGAGGCCGCCGGCCACCAGGAGCGCGGCCACCAGCGCGCCGCCTGCCGCCTTTGCGCGAAGCTCCCGGGCTCGGCTCGCGGCGATGAAGCGCAGCGCAGCGGACGAGAGTGGAACGCCGCCCCGTACCATCAGGTCGCGAGCCTCGTCGAGGGGACGTCCTCGGACGAGGAGATCCGCGCTCGGCTTCTGGGTCCACACCGCCGCTCGGTGCTCGAGGTCCTCGGCCAGCTCGCGTGACTTGCGCACGTCCTGAGTCCACGCACGAAGTCGTGCCCACGCGCGCACGATCGCGTCGTGTGCGAGGACATACGACGGGCCCTCTACGACCACGAGTCGCCCTTGGACCATCGCGGCCAGCGCGGCCGCCTGCCCGCTCGAGCGCGTGCATCGTGAGGACGCGTCGCTGCTGGTCCCGCTCCGCCCAGAGCTTCGCGAGGGCGAACTGGACGAGCGGCATCGCATCTCCCATCCCGCGAAGCTCGGTCGCCAGGGTCTGGCGCATGGCGTAACTGTCGAAGGCGTACCCGTAGCGTCCGAGCGCCTGGTCGAGCACATCGATCCATCCTCCAGCGGAGAGCGGATGCACCACGAGCATCGAGCGCGCGAGGTTCTGGCCGAGCCGAGGAACGGCGAGCAGCGCGTCGAAGAAGTCACGCCGCACCGCGACGACGAAGCGAACCCCGGGGGCGGGTCGCTCGGCGAGACGCGCGATGATGTCGACGATGCCCGTGAGATCGCCGCGCGCATGAGTGACGATCTCCTCGAATTGATCCAGCAACACGACGAGTCCGCGGCCCTCACGCTCCGCGCGCTTGGCGAGGGTCGAGAGGATGAGATCGGCGTCGGAGCGCGGATCGATGGCGAGCCCGGCTGCGTTCACGAGCCACGCGAGGAGATCCGGGCACTGAGCCGGAGAGATGCTGAGGGTGTCCCAGGCCTTGGGCCACGAGCCCAGGCTTCCGAGCTCGATCGCGGGCAAAATTGCGGCGCGCGCAAGGCTGCTCTTGCCTGACCCTGAAGCCCCGACGAGGCAGAGAACGCCGCGCACACGCAGGTGATCGAGCGCCGCCGCTACCTCGGCGGAGCGACCGAAGTCCTCGGCGAGACGGGCGTAGGCAAGGAGGGCCTTTTCGCTGGACGCCTGGGCGACACGATGGGACTCGCCGGCCATGACGATCGGGCGAACGCTTCTTGCCGTGGGCCTCGCAACGTCGGTCGTCCTCTCGGTGCGCGAGGCGCGTGCTCAGGACGCCCCCGCCCCTGAGCCTTCGCCCGAACCCGCGACACCGCCTCCCGCGGCACTGCCTCCCGCCACGGAGCCTCCCGAGACGACGCCTCCCACCGCCGCCTCAACGGCGCCCGCCGCCGCACCACGCCGCCGCTTCGGCGAAGCCGGGCAGTGGGTCACCACAGCGGACTCCTCGCTCTATCTCTCCTCGACCGAGTACTCCTTCACGGAGGCGAAGTACTTCTCCGTCGGCTTCTCGCCGGGCTTCGACTACTTCTTTACGCGCGGCGTATCGGTCGGCGTCGATCTCGATGTCGGGTACGACTACGCGCGAGGCTTCGACTCGAGCGGCGACCTCGTCGTCGCGAAGACGACGACCGTCGGCGGCGGCGTGCGCGTCGGCTTCAACATCCCGCTCGGCGATACGTTCTCGTTCTACCCGCGCCTCACGCTCGGCGGCGAGTCGAGCACACGCGAGGTCTCCGGTTCGCCCGCCGGCCCTCCCTTCAGTCCACAGGGCGGCGTCAGCGTCGGGGGTGTCGGGAGCGTCGGCAACATGCCGCTCTCCGTCACGGCGGGCGGCCCTTACGCGGTCGTCTTCGCGCCGCTGCTCCTCCATCCCGCCGAGCACTTCTTCATCGGCGCCGGCCCCGGCGTCTTCGTCGAGGTGGGCGACGCTCACGGCGATTCCACGGTCGGCGGCCCACGGACGTCCGTGTTCGGTCGCATCTTGATCGGCGGCTGGTGGGGTGGGGAGTCGCCCGCGGCCGAGTCGTCCGATGCCCATGACACGTCCGGCGCTCCGGCCTCACCCTCACCTTCACCCTCCGAGCGCTTCGGCGACAGGAACGAGTGGGTCCTCTCCGGCGAGGTCGGCGGCAGCGTCGCTCGAACGAGCTACACCGGCGGCAACTCGACCTTCACCCGGGTGAGCCTCCGGCCGAGCGTCGACTACTTCGTGATCTCGCGCCTCTCCTTCGGGCTCGGCGCGCTGCTCGACTACTCGAACCGCGGCGGTGACGGGGCGGTGAACAGCGCGGCCCCTTCGAGCCTCCGCCTCGGCGCCACGGGCCGCGTCGGCGTCGATCTCCCACTGTCGTCGTCGTTCTCGTTCTATCCCCGCGCGTCGCTCGGTGTCTCCCGCCAGACCCTCACCCAGAACCGCCTCTCGGCGACAGCGGACACCTCGAGGATCGGGCTCGAGGTCGCCCTCTACGCCCCGCTTCTTTTCCACGTCAGCCCGCATTTCTTCCTGGGGTTCGGCCCCTCGGTGGCCCGCGATCTCGTGCACCACGACGAGCGTCCCGGCAGCGTCGACAACCTCGCCACGACCTTCGGCGCGCGCCTCGTCATCGGCGGCTGGCTCTAGCGGGGCCGGAAGCGACACGAATTCTCGGTGCTCGCGCCCACGCGCGAGGCGCGGTAGGAATCGGGGGCCTCGCTCCCCTGTTTCCCGGAGAATTCATGCCGCTCGTTCTGTTGCGTCGTCTCGGCTTGGTGGCGCTCGTGCTCCTCACGGCATGGCTCACCGCTTGCGGAGGCGCGTCCACGCCGACGAAGGCTCCTGATCTGGTCGTCGGTGGCGACGGCGGCGCAGGCTCCCAGCCCCTCGGCGTTCTTCGCACGAACCCCTCGAGCGACCCCGTCCGTGAGGACGACGCCGCGGTCCCCGTCGGCGCCGACGATCCGGTCCGCGGCAGCCGAAGCGCGCTGGTCACGATCGTCGTCTTCTCCGACTTCCAGTGCCCGTACTGCAGCAAGCTCGCGACGACGTTCGAGCGCGTCGCCGAGTCGTACCCCGGCGAGGATCTCCGCTTCGTCTTCAAGCAGGAGCCGCTCTCCTTCCATCAGCACGCGCGTCTCGCGGCAGAGGTCGGTCAGGCCGTCATGTCGCTCAAGGGGAGCGAGGCGTTCTGGCGCTACCACGACATGGCGTTCCGCCGTCAGCAGCTCATGAGCCCGGACTCGATCCGCGCCTGGGCCGTCGCCGCCGGCGCTGACGGTCGCGACGTCGAGGAGGGTCTCACGAACCACAAGTGGGCGCCGAAGGTCGAGCGCGACGAGGCCCTCGCGAAGCGCCTCGGCGCGAGCGGGACACCCGCGTCGTTCGTCAACGGCGTGTCGGTCTCCGGCGCGCAGCCGTACGAGAAGTGGAAAGACGTCATCGACACCGAGCTCGCGAAGGCGAAGGAGCTCGTCCAGCGCGGCGTCTCGCGCGATCGCGTGTACGGCCGCATGGCCGCCGCGAACTTCAAGGAGCCTTCGGTCGCCAAACACGACGACGACGATGACGACGATGACAAGCTCGATACGCAGGTGTGGAAGGTCCCCGTCGCCACGTCGCCCACGCGCGGCCTTGCGTCGGCGCTCGTCACCGTCGTCGAGTTCAGCGATTTTCAGTGTCCCTTCTGCAAGCGCGTCCAGCCGACGCTCGAGCGCCTGCGCAACGAGTACGGCGATCGCGTCCGCTGGGTGTGGAAGGACGAGCCGCCCCCGTTCCACCCGCGCGCCGTGCCGGCCGCAGAGCTCGCGCGCTTCGCCCGCGCGCAGAGGGGCGAGGCCGGGTTCTGGACCGCCCACGACAAGCTGTTCGACGCGCAGCCCAAGCTCGACGACGCGGACCTCGAGGCCGTCGCGCGCGCGATGGGCCTCGACGCCGCGAAGGCGACCGCGGCGATCAAGAACAAGGCCTTCCAGAAGGCCATCGACGAGGACGCCGCTCTCGCCGACGACGTCCAGGCCAGCGGGACGCCACATTTCTTCGTCAACGGTCGTCGCCTCGTCGGCGCGCAGCCGTACGACAACTTCAAGGCCCTCATCGACGCCGAGATCGCGAAGGCCGAGAGCCTCGTCCGCCGCGGAGTCGCCAAGACCGCCCTCTACGAGACGATCATCAAGGACGGAAAGTCCGCGCCCGATCCCGAGCGTAAGTCCGTCGGGCCGGGTCTCGGCTCGTCGCCGTTCCGCGGCGCGGCGAACGCGAAGGTCGTCATCCAGGAGTTTTCGGACTTCCAGTGTCCGTTCTGCAGCCGCGCCGAGCCGACCGTCGACGAGGTGCTGAAGGCCTATCCCGGCAAGGTGAAGGTCGTCTGGCGCAACCTCCCGCTCCCGATGCACCCGGACGCCCCGCTCGCCGCCGAGGCCGCCCGCGAGGCGTTCGTCCAGAAGGGCAACGACGGCTTCTCGAAGATGCGCGAGCTCCTCTTCAAGGGGCAGAAGGATCGCGACGGCCTCAAGCGGAACGCGCTCGAGGGCTACGCGGCGATCGTCGGGCTCGACCTCAAGAAGTTCAACAAGGCGCTCGATGACGGGACGCACAAGGCCTCCATCGAGGCCGATACGAAGGCGGCGAACGACGCCGGCATCAGCGGCACGCCCTCGTTCACGATCGGCCCGTACTACCTGAGCGGCGCGCAGCCGCTCGCCAAGTTCAAGAAGCTCGTCGACCGCGTCCTCGTCGAGCCCGCGCAGCCGATCCTGCCGCCCGCCGCGGCCGCCTCGGCTCCCGTCATCCAACCCGGCGGCCTCGTCATGACGGACACCAAGGTCGGCACCGGTCCCGCCGTGAAGAAGGGCGACACGATCACGGTGCACTACGTCGGCACGCTCAACGACGGCAGCGAGTTCGACAGCTCGCGCAAGCACGGCCAGCCCTTCACGGTCGAGATCGGCGCGGGCCGCGTCATCAAGGGCTGGGACCAGGGCATCCTCGGCATGAAGGTCGGCGGGAAGCGCAAGCTCACCATCCCCTCCGATCTCGCCTATGGTGATCGCGGCATGGGCAGTGTCATCCCCCCGAAGTCGACGCTCAACTTCGACATCGAGCTCCTGTCGATCAAGTAGATGCGCAAGGTCGCTGCCTTCACCCTGGCTTCGATGGTCCTGGCGGCGCTCAGCGCGTCGCCACGCGAGGCGCTGGCCATCGAGCGTCAGCACCACTTCGGTCTCGACCCGACGCTCGCGCTCCTCAAGGTCGACGACAAGTCGTCCGTGAGCACGGCCCTCGGATTGGGTGCACATTACACGTATGGTCTGAACGATCAGTTCAACTTCATGGCCGAGCTGAACGCCTCGTTCATGCTGGAGGGCGAGAAGCTCGCGGACGCGACCACGCCGCACACGCGGCCGACGCAGATCGGCCACGCGCTCGTCGGCGTCGGCTACGTGATCGACATCCTCCGCTGGGTCCCGTACTTCGGGATCCTCGCGGGGGGCTATCGCCTCGCGGGCGGCACGCTCGACAACCAGCTCGTCGTCATCGGCGGGGCGGTGCAGGTCGGGCTCGATTACCAGCTCTCTCGCCAGTGGGCGGTCGGCGGCGCGGCGCAGCAGCACTTCCTCGTGACGAAGATGAGCGACTACCCGTCGTACACGACGCTGATGCTGCGCTTCGAATACATGTGGGGCTACTGACGGACGCGGCTCGGTCGCGCGTGGTCCGCTGCATCGTCGCTGAGTCGCGGGCGATCCATCGAGCCGTCCATCCCGCGACCGTGACACATGCGTGTGACAACGGATTCGCTAGAATGCCGAAAATATAGGCACCTCGGGGGTGACGTGGCCGGTACGCATGGTGCATCATCGCCGGCGTGGTTGCCGAGACCTACGGAGCCGTTGCCCTGACGCTGGGGCTCGTCGTGGCGCGACCGCGCCTGGCGAAGGGCTTGCGGCTGACGCCCGCGATGGCCGCGCTCGCCGGCGTCGCCGTCCTCGCAGCCTTCGGCAGCGTGCGCTTCGGCGACGTGGCGTGGGCCGCGCGCACGATGTGGCGCCCGCTCCTAGGCATCGTCGCGATCATGGTGATGACCGGCGTCGCGCGCCGCACCGGCGTGCTGGAAGGTGCCGCGGAGCTCGTGTTCCGGCGCGCGGGCGGCGACGCGAAGAAGCTCTTCGGGCTCGTGTTCGTGTTCGGCGCGCTGACGGCGGCGATCCTCAACAACGACTCGGCGGTGTTACTGCTCACGCCGCTCGTCGTCGTGCTCGCGAAGCGGCATCACCCAAAGCTCGTCGTGCCCCTCGCGTTTGCGGTGTTCCTGTCGGCGGGGGTTGCGCCGGTCATCGTGTCGAATCCGATGAACATGGTGGTGGCGACGTTCGCGGGGATTGGGTTCAACGAGTATGCGGCGCACATGCTCGTGCCAGCGGTGGTGGGGGCAGGAGTTACGTTTGTCGCGTTGCGGTGGCTGTTTCGTAGGGAGCTGAGAGACGAGAAGTCGGGCACGGGCACGGGCACGGGCACGTGCGACAGGGAGACACGCGCGGTCGATAAGGTCGTGGTGGCGGGGCTGCTGGGGGTGGTGGTCGCGTATCCCGTGGTGTCTGCGATGGGGGGGGCCGTGTGGATGGTCGCGGTGGGCGGAGCGGTGGGGATGGTCGGGCTCGCGGCGCGCGCGGGGCATCGGCCGCTCACGGTGGTCCGCCAGGAGGTTCACTTCGAGGTGCTCGTGTTCCTCGTTGCGGTGCTCGTGCTCTCGCTCGGGCTCCGGAATGTCGGCGTCGTCGAGCATCTGTCTCGCGCGTACGCTGGCGCGTCGCCGATGCGCATCGGGCTGCTGTCGGCGGCTGGCTCGGCCGTGCTGAACAACCACCCGATGGCGAACCTCAACATGCTCGCGCTGGTCCCCGCGGGCGTACCCGCGGATCCGCGGTCCGTGCTGGCGGCCCTCGTGGGCGGCGACCTCGGTCCCCGGCTCTTCCCGATGGGATCGCTCGCAGGGCTCCTGTGGCTGGAGATGCTGCGCCGCGCGGGCGTCGAGGTGTCCGTCCGCCGCTTCGTGCTCGTCGGCGTCGTCGCGACGGTGCCGACGCTCGTCGTCTGTCTCGCCCTTCTCTGAAGCGGGCTACTTCGCCGTGCGTGGTTCAGCCGCTCTGTCGAGCGCGAGCCCGAAGCCGTCGTGGAGCGCGCGCACAGCGAGCTCCGTGTACTTTGCATGGATTAGACAGGAGACCTTGATCTCGCTCGTGGAGATCGCCTGGATGTTGATCCCCTCGGCGGCCATGATGCGGAACATCTTCGCCGCGATGCCGGCGTGGGAACGCATGCCGAGCCCGACGATCGACACCTTGACGATGTCCTCGTCGTAACGGACCTCCTGGGCACCGAGCCGCTTGCCGACCTCCTCGATGAAAGGCTTGGCCCGCGCGAGGTCGCTCTTGCCGAGCGTGAACGTGACGTCCGCGCGGTCGTGCGACTCCTTCGACACGTTCTGGATGATCATGTCGACGGAGATGTTCTTGTCGGCCATCGCGCCGAACAGCTCGGCGACGACGCCCGGCTTGTCGTTCAGGCCGACGCAGTGAACGCGCGCACGCCCTTGTCGTAGGCGACGCCGGCGACGACGACGTCCTCGAGCGACTTGTCCTCACCCGTCACCCATGTGCCTTCGGCATCGGAGAACGAGCTGCGCACGTGGACGGGAACGCCATACTTCATCGCAATCTCCACGCTGCGGATCTGCAGCACCTTCGCGCCGAGCGACGCGAGCTCGAGCATCTCTTCGTACGAGATGCGCGGGATCTTCCGGGCCGAGGGGCAGATGTTGGGGTCGGTCGTGTAGACGCCGTCGACGTCCGTGTAGATCTCGCACGCGTCCGCGCCGATGGCGGCAGCGATCGCGACCGCGGAGGTGTCCGAGCCGCCGCGCCCGAGCGTCGTGATGTCCCCCTCCTCATCGACGCCCTGGAAGCCGGCGACGACGGCGATCTGGCCCTTCTTCAGGGTCGAGAAGATCTTCGAGCCCTCGATCGTCTTGATGCGCGCCTTCGTGAACGCACCGTCGGTCAGGATCTTCACCTGGTGGCCGAGCAGCGAGCGGGCCTGGCCGCCCTCGTTCTGGATCGCCATCGCGGTGAGCGCTGCGGTGACCTGCTCGCCGGTCGAGGCGATGACGTCCATCTCGCGGGCGTCGGGGACCTTCACCATCTCGTGCGCGAGGCCGAGCAGGCGGTTGGTCTCGCCGCTCATCGCGCTCACGATGACGACGATGTCGTCACCTCGCTTCTGGGCGGCGATGGCGCGACGCGCGACGTTACGGATGCGATCGATGGAGCCGACCGACGTACCGCCGAATTTCTGAACGACGAGTGCCACTTCCCCCGAACGTCTACGAACCTTTTCGCGGTGCGTCAACGGGGCCCGTCGCGGCCTGAGGGCGTATACTCCGGGCATGATGCGCGTCGGTGGTCTGGTCCTTGTGCTCGCGTCGCTTGCCGCGACCGGCGTGGCGATCCTCGCGGCATGCGCC
>JANXVA010000344.1 GCA_025351875.1 Myxococcales bacterium
CGGTACTTCTCGTTCTCCTCGCGCTTCAGCATGTTCATGAACGCCGAGTTGTAGACACGGTGCATGCCGAGCGAGCGGACGAAGTAGCCCTCCATCATCCAGAAGGCCTCGGCGAGGAGCAGCGTGTCGGGCGCGCGCTGCTTCACCGTGTCGACGACCTCGCGCCAGAACTCGACGGGGAAGACGGCGTCGAACTCCTCCTGCGTCATCGCGTAGTCGGCGCGCGACGGGATGGCGCCGGCGCTTCCGGGGAGCGGGAACCACAGCCGCGAGAAGTGTCGCTTCGCGAGCGTCATCGCCGCGTCGAAGCGGATGATCGGGAACATCTGCGCGACGTGCAGGATGGTCTCGATGACCGCGTGGCGGACCTCGGCCTTCGTGTAATCGAGCTGCGCGGTGTCGTTCCACGGCATGCTGGTGCCGTCGTTGCCGTGGTAGATGAAGCGGTTCTCGCCGGTGTGTCGATCGAGCCGCCGGAAGACCACGGCCGCGTCCGTCTTGTCCCAGTAGCCCTCCTCGATGAACACGCCGACGTGCGGGTTCTCCGAGAGATCGGGCCCGCCGAAGCGGTAACCGGGGAAGGGCGGCTCGGAGGTCTGGATGAACCAGTCCGGGTGGTTCATCACCCACTCGGCGTCGATGCCGACATGATTGGGCACCATATCGGCGGCGAGGCGAAGGCCGCGCTTCCATGCGCGGCGCTTGAGGTCCTCGTACGCCGAGTGACCGCCCAGCTCCCACGCGATGTCGTACCTCATCAGCGAGTACGCCGACGCGACGGCATCCTGGTCGCCGCGTAGCTGCTTGACGTGCTTCGACGCCTTGCTGCGCTCGAAGAGCCCGATGAGCCACAGCCCCGTGAAGCCGCGCGAGGCGAGGAGGTCGAGCTCCTCGTCCGGGATCTGGTCGAGGCGGTCGATGTGTCGCTCGTACTTCTTCGAGAGCTGGTCGAGCCACACGAAGACCGTCTTCGCGACGATCACGACGCTCGGCATCCAGTCGACGTCCGGGCTGAAGCGCCTCGGCTCTTCCTCCGTGCGGCGTCGCTCGAAGGTCATCGCGTCCATCAGCGGCTCGCCGGGGCCCGGACCGCCGCGATCGAAGTACTTGGCCTCCTCGGCGAGGAAGTCCTTCGTCCACAGGACGCGCCGCCAGAGGTCGAGCTGGTCGAGACCGAGCGAGTGACCCCAGTTGACCTCGATGAACTTCAGCTGATCGAGGATCGACTCCGGAGCCGCGCGAAGTGGCGCGAGCAGCAGCGCGAGGAGCGTCTCTCCGCGAGGACCGAACGGGACATCCTCCTCGAAGAAGCGCTTCGTCTCACCGACGAAGGCGTTGTACGTGTCGCCGAGGTCGGCGTCCGTCACGATGGATCGGATCGGCTCGTAGGCGCGGTTCTGGTTGGTGACCCACAGGAGCAGCACCTCGGTCGTCGTCTCGTCGAGGGCTCGCTTGCCATCGCGTGCGAGCAGCCGCTCGGGTGTCTCGTCACCCTCGCCTTGCTGATACTTGTAGATTGCAGGCGTCGGGAACGAGCGGAGGAAGGTGAGGAGCGTCTCCTGCACGCCGTCGTCGCCGAGGGTGCTGCCGATGGCTACGCGGAGCGTGTCGAACGCCGCAGCGTTCCGCTCGCGATAGAGCCCGATGACGGTGTGCAAGAGCTCGTGGACGAGTGACATCGCCGCGAGCTCTGCGGGCCGCAGGCTTGCTGCGGCACTGCGCCCGTCCTTCGCGTTGATCCTGTCCGCGAAGCGCCTCGCGTCGCCCGTGTCCCGGAACGCGATGTCTCCGCGCGGCGTGAAGAAGACGTCGTCGAGGCGCGCCGGGAAGTAAGCATCGCGGGCCGTCTTCCGTGCGTGCATGGCGCACACTTAGCGCTCTCTCCGCCCGGCGCCCACGATGAAAGACACGAAAAGCTGCGGCGATCGTGGGCGGGTCGACATCGGCTCCTTCCCCACGCCATCACGGCCGCTCCCACACCTGGCTGGGGCGGCAAGCCGCGATGGATTGCACCCTTGAAACGCCTCGTTCCGACCGTGAAACGCGCAAAATCAGCCGACAATCGCGTTCGTCTCGGCGAGAGCCGTAGGTATACTTCTGAACTGGACCTCCTCGTTCCGGAGCTCGATTTTTCGAGACGCGCCGGGACGCCGAGGTGAGGGAGAACCACAAGGCGTGTCCGAATACGAGATGCCCAAGGTCGGCGACGTCATCGCCGGCAAGTACCGCCTCGAGCAGGTCGCCGGAGAGGGCGGCATGGGCATCGTGTATGCGGCGGAGCATCTCGTCCTTCGTCAGCGCGTTGCGGTCAAGGTCCTCCTCCCGGACGCGGCGACGTCCGAGCTCGTCGTCGAGCGCTTCGCGCGCGAGGCGCAGGCGGCGGCACGCATCACGAGCGAGCACGTCGCGCGCGTCATGGACGCGGGGTCGACGGCCACGGGCGCGCCGTTCATCGTCATGGAGTACCTCGAGGGCTGTGACCTCGAGGAGCTCCTCACGGTCGAGGGGCCGCTACCGCTCACCGAGGTCGTCGACTACCTGCTGCAGGCGCTCGAGGCGCTCGCGCATGCGCACGCGGTCGGGCTCGTGCATCGCGACATCAAGCCGGCGAACCTCTTCCTCGCGTGTCGGCCCGACGGCGGCAACGTGATCAAGATGCTCGACTTCGGCATCTCGAAGGCGATGCGCTCGAGGCCCGAGGAGAAGAAGCTCACCGGGCAGGCCGTCCTCGGCTCGCCCGTGTACATGTCGCCGGAGCAGCTTCGCAACGCGAAGGACATCGACGCGCGCGCCGACATCTGGTCGATCGGCATCGTTGCGTACGAGCTCCTGTCGGGGAAGCCGCCGTTCGACGGCGACGGCGTCGGCGAGATCTTCGCCGCGATCCTCGAGAAGGATCCCGTCCCGGTCCACGCGGTGAACTGGCGGTTGCCGCCGGAGATCTCCGTCATCATCGAGAAGTGCCTCCAGCGCAAGCCCGAGGATCGCTGGGCGGACGCCGCCGCGCTCGCGCGCGCGCTGAAGCCGTTCGGTAGCGGCGCGTGGAACGGCCTCATCGATCGCGCCGAGCAGGTGCTCCAGCGCGCGAAGCTGCTCAAGAAGACCGAGACTCCGTCCGAGGCTCGGCGCGTCGTCGCCGCGCTGAACGAGGTCGCGGAGCGGGCGCGCACGACTAGCGGTGGCGGCGGGTCGATGAACGCGACGGACGCGTTTCCGCTCACCCTCGTGAAGGGCGCAGGCCAGGCGCCGGACTCCAGGCCCGACGTGCCGGCGGCCCCTTCGAGCGAACGCGCGATCGGCTCCGTGAAGCGAAACGGCATCGTGCGCTGGATCGGTGCGGCCGCCGCCGCGCTCGTCATCGTCGGCGCGGTCGTGGTCGTCGTGCGGTCGGGACGCGCATCTGCGGCCGGCAAGCAGCCGCAAGTCAACGCGGCTGTGGCGAACGTCGACCCGGCAATCGGGAAGCCACGTGCCGGCGCGGCCGGCGCGCAACCCGACGACGGTACGGGCGATCCCGTCGGTGCGACAGGCGACGACGGCGCTCCGATGGTGATGGACTTGCCCGACTCGCCCGGACACACTGGAGATCCGAAGCGCTCCAGGAACGCAAAGCCAGGCAAGCCCCAGCGGCCGAAGTTCCTGAATACGCGCGAATGAAGTGATCACCTCCCGCATGTCGTCTCGCGCGCTGCCGGCCATCGCCACGTTCGTCGCCTTCGTCTCGCTCGCCTCTGTCGCGCGCGACGCCCGCGCACAGCCGGCGCCACCGGGCGTGTCGAACGAGATGCGTGCAGAGTACCTGTTTCGCTCCGGCGAGAAGAAGTTCGATTCCGGGAAGTACGCCGAGGCCTGCGCGGATTTCACCGAGAGCCTGCGCCTCGGTCCGAAGCTCGGCACGTTGCTGAACCTCGCGCTCTGCCACGAGACGGTCGGCAAGACCGCGACCGCCTGGGGCGAGTTTCACCACGGTGCGGCGTGGGCTGCGCAGAACGGTCAGAAGGACCGCCACGACTTTGCGATGCAGCACGCCCTCGCGCTCGAGACGAAGCTGCCGCGCGTGCTCCTCCAGCTCCCGACCGATCGCGCCCTCGAGACCGTCGACGTCGACGGCGAGCCGCTGCCCGACTCTCGCTGGCACCTGCCCGTCTTCCTCGACCCGGGCGAGCACTCCGTGACGATCAGCGCACCAGGCGCCGCGCGGAACACCGTGAAGTTCCGCGTCACGGACTCGCCGACCGAGCAGCTCGTGAGCGTCCCTGGCCTGGGCGACGATCTCTCGCGCTCGGCGCCTCCGCCTCCGCGTGGCCCCGCCGGATCTGCCGATCCCGATCGGTTCCGTCGCGTGACCGGCATCGTCCTCGCGGCGGTCGGCGGCGCAGGGCTCGCGATCGGCGTGACGTTCGGCATCCTCGCGGTCGGCAAGCGCGACGAGATTGGCGCGCGATGCTCGGGCAACCTCTGCACCGCGGACGGCGCGCAGGTCTATCGCGATGCACAGTCGCGGGCGACCGTCGCGACCGTCAGCACGTTGGTCGGTGTCGGCGCGGGAGCGGTCGGCGGCTTTCTCCTCTTCACGAGCCGCCCGGCGCCTCCGATCGCTCGCGTGGGGATCGTTCCGCGCACCGGCGGCGCCGAGCTCGGCTTCGGAGGGGCGTTTTGACGCTGCCGGGTCGCCCTCGCCCGCTCGTCGCCCTCCTCACGCTACTCGCGGCGCTGACGACCGGCTGCTCGTGGCTCGTCGGGGTTTCCGACGACCCGGTCGTGGTCGACGGAACCGGCGGAAATGACGCGGGCGATGAGGACGCACGTCACGAGTAACGCCTTCTGCGGAACTTTCTCGATTCGAACGCTGTCCTCGAGTCAGGAATGGCAAGGTTTCCGGCGCCTCCTTCAACCTTCGAAGGGCCAACGTCGTCGGACTTTGCACTCTTTGCCGACAATGTTGCACCATGGCCCGACGTGGCGCTGCCGGACGACGTCGAAGCCAAGCTGATCGAGCGATTGATCGCGCGTGACGAACGCGCGTTCAACGAGCTCGTCACCGCCTACGGCCGCCGCGTGTCGGCGCTCGTCATGCGCATGCTCGGTAACCGCGCCGAGGCGGAGGATCTCACGCAGGAGGTCTTCGTCCAGGTCTTCAAGGCGATCGGGACGTTCCGCGGTGAGTCGAAGCTCTCGACGTGGATCTACCGAATCGCGGTGAACCTCTGCAAGAACCGCTCGAAGTACCTCCGCGTGCGACACGCCAACGAGCAGGACGAGCTCGAGGCGGTCGCCGAGCGCATCCCCCTCGGCGACGGGAAGAACGCCAACGTCGCGCACAACGAGCGGCCCGACGAGGCGATGGCCGGTCGTCAGGTCGAGAAGATCGTGCAGGATGCGATCCTCAAGATCGATCCGTCGTTCCGCGAGTGCCTCATCCTGCGCGACGTCGAGGAGCTCAGCTACGAGGAGATCGAACAGATCACCGGCCTCGCCGCGGGTACGGTGAAGAGCAGGATCTTCAGGGCAAGGGCCCAGCTCAAGGAGATCGTCGAGCGTGAGCTCGGCGAGAAGATCGGATGACGCGAAGCGACACTGACCCGAAGAACGCCGAGCCCGAGGAGCCCGAGGAGATGGTCGAGGAGCTCGAGGTGCCCGCGCTGAGCGCGCTCCTCAAGCGCTCGCTCACTCCGGCGGAGCCCGCGCGCGCGTCCGACGCAGAGCCCGCGAAGGAGGAGAGCGAGCAGGATCGCGCGCTCCTCCTCGGCGTGCAGCGAAAGCTCCGCCAGCGCTCGAAGGGGAAGTTCTACGCGGACGGTTGGAGCACGTCGCACTCGCGCGTGAACTACGCGCTCGTCGCGGGCGTGATGCTCGTCGTCATCGTCGCGGTCTATCTGGCGATGGGCCCCATGGGTATCTCGCTTCACTGACCGAGAGAGCGCTCAGTCGAGCCAGGCCTGGCGGGGCTTCGAGATGCAATCCTTCTTCGCCGTCTCGGCCGTCCACTTCGGACCGGAGTATTTCGCGATCATTCCGAGGCCGACGTCGCACGTGCCGACGACGTTGTCGGTCGGGCAGGACGCGACGACCTTGGCCTTCATCATCGCGGCGAGCTTGTCGGCGTTCTTCGTGAACGTCTCCTTCTTCGCGGGACCGTCGGTGACGACCGCGCACTGGGCCGGGTCCGCTCCGTCCAGCATGTAGCCGACGGCGACCTTGCCGGGCTTGATGCCCTTCTGGACGAACGCGGGCCTCGCGGGCGCGGCAGGCGCGGCGGGAGCGAGGACCTTCCTGGAGCCCCCGGGGAGGACCCGGCGTCGAGGCCGTCCGACATCGCTAGGTCCTCGTTCGGAGGAGCAGCGTGTACGCGGCGGTCGCGACGATTCCGCCCCACGTCACGACGTTCGAGCTGACGCGGTAGAAGTTGGGCGCGCGCCGCGGCATTCCGTAGACGTGCAGCACGCGCGCGACGAGCAGTGAGCCACCGAGGACGTGGAGGATGACGCTCGACCCGCCGCACAGCTCGCAGAGGAGAAGCGTCACGATCGCGAGCGGCACGAACTCGGCGCTGTTGCCGTGGGTGCGCACGGCGACGAGGAGGTCCTTCGACTCGCCCGTCCCCAGCGAGACCTTGTCGCGACGGCGGATGCTCGACACGCGCATCGCGAGTCCGATGTTCACGATCGCGTTGAGCGAACCGTAGAGGGCCGTGACCGTGGGAATCGAGGGCAAGCTCATCGCGAGAGAGCGTACACCGCTTGCCTCACGGGATCTCCGGCGCGGAGGTACGCTGGCTGCCATGAGCGAGCTCAAGCCGACAGCGTGCGTCCTCTGCGAGTGCAACTGCGGGCTCCTTGTCGAGCTGGGCGGCGAGGGCGGTCGACACCTCGTGAAGCTCAGCGGCGACAAGCGCCACCCGTCCTCGCGCGGCTACGCCTGCGAGAAGGCCCACCGGCTCGACCACTACCAGAACAACCGCGATCGCGTGCTCATGCCGCAGCGCCGCAAGGCCGACGGCACGTTCGAGACGATCGACTGGGACACGGCCATCCGCGAGGTCGCCGCGCGGCTCACGCACGTGCGCGACGCGTTCGGCGGCGACTCGATCTTCTATTACGGCGGCGGAGGGCAGGGCAATCACCTCCCGGGCGCGTACGCGACCGCGACCCGGCGCGTCCTCGGCTCGCGCTACCGCTCCAGCGCGCTCGCGCAGGAGAAGACCGGCGAGTTCTGGGTGAACGACCGCATGCTCGGATCCGGCACCCGTGCCGACTTCGAGCACTGCGACGTCGCGCTCTTCCTCGGCAAGAACCCCTGGCACTCGCATTCCATCCCGCGCGCTCGCGTCACGCTGAAGGAGATCTCCGCGGACCCCGAGCGCACGTTGATCGTCATCGACCCGCGTCGCACCGAGACGGCGGCGCTCGCGGACGTCCATCTCGCCGTTCGTCCCGGGCACGATGCGTATCTCCTGGCGGCGATCCTGGGCGTGCTCGTCGAGGAGGATCTCGTGGATCACGCGTTCCTCTCCGCGCGTACCGAAGGGCTGGAGCCCGTCGTCGCGGCGCTCCGTGAGGTGCCCATCGCGGCGTACGCAGCGCGGGCCGGCATCGCGGAGGAAGAGGTGCGACGTGCCGCGCGGCTCATCGGGCGCGCGAAGGCCTTCTCGAGCTTCGAGGATCTCGGCGTGCAGATGAACCACAGCTCGACGCTCGTGAGCTACCTGCACAAGCTCCTCGTGTTCCTCACCGGCAGCTTCGGCAAGGCGGGCACGCAGTACGTGCCGACCATGTTCGTGAACTTCGTGACCGGCGCCTCCGGCAAGAAGAGCCCGGTCGCGGGCGCACCGATCATCAGCGGCCTCGTGCCTTGCAACGTGATCGCCGAGGAGATCCTCACCGATCACCCCAAGCGCTATCGCGCGATGCTCGTCGAGGCGTCGAACCCCGCCCACTCGCTCGCGGACTCCAAGCGCACGCGCGAGGCCCTTCGCTCGCTCGACACGCTCGTCGTGATCGACGTGGCGATGACCGAGACCGCCGAGCTCGCGCACTACGTGCTCCCCGCGTCGACGCAGTACGAGAAGGCGGAGGCGACATTCTTCAACTTCGATTTTCCCGAGAACCAGTTCCAGCTTCGTCCGCGG
>JANXVA010000390.1 GCA_025351875.1 Myxococcales bacterium
CGGTACGTCGTCGTCGAGCAGCTCGAGCAGCTCGAGCTCGTCGAGCAGCTCGAGCTCCTCGGGCAGCTCGGGCGCCGTCGGCCCCGCGTGTGACCTCAGCAACACGCTGAAGCTCGTCATCTACCAGGTCGAGGTCTCGAACCAGTCGAGCCCCGTCCCGTGCCCGTGCGCCGCGACGAAGTGCTGCTACCTCGGCGTGACCTGCATCGACCCCTGAGCGTCCACGCGCCAGGCAGACAGCAAAAAAGGCTGCTGGTCTCACGACTGGCAGCCTCTTTTTTGTTCTCGCTCACGCCGCCCTTCTCGCTCACGCCGCCCCTCGCGTTCACGCCGCCTTTCGCGTTCGCGTCGCCCCTCGCGTTCGCGTCACGTTCGACAGAGGCGAAGGGGGAAGCGTTGTGCGATCGAGTTACTTTTTGGAGCTCTGGAGAACCATGAGGTGGAACTTCGCGAATTCGGACTGACCGAGCGTGAAGAGCACCTCGACCAGGAGCCGGTACGGCGTGCCCGAGTCGGCGATGACGATCGCCTCGCTCGCGCTCGGATCCTTGCCGGTGGCGAGACGAACCTGGCGATCACGCTCACGCCAGCTCTGGAGGGCGTTGGCGAGGGGCACGATGTAGAGGTCCGTCGGGCCGCTGCGCTTGTACTTCGCTTCGACGCCGTGGGTCGCGTCGGTCGGAACCGCGCAGACGGTGTTGTCGTCGACGACGATCTGGCTGCGCGAGATGAGCACCGCGACGCCCTCCTGCGAGGCCTCCGTCGTCAGCACGCTCTTCGGCATCGTGAGGTCGGCGGACTGCGGGAGGGAGGCCGACGACGAGCTCATGCTCTTGAGCAAGAAGACGAGGATGATCGTCATCATGTCGAGCATCGCTGTGATGTTGAGGAAGTTCGCCTCGTGCTCGACGTGGCGGCGCTTGATCTCCTTGCGGAGCATGCGCTTGTAGACCGCCATGCTGGCGGGCTTCTGCTTCACCATCGGCTTGAGCGGCCCGCCGGGCGGCGCGCCGCCGGGAGGAGCGCCACCAGGAGGATTCTGCGGAGGGAGGTTTGCCATGTCTGCCTCGAGCTACCGCGCGATGCCGAAGGAGACTTCGGGAAACAGGTCGTCGCCAGCGGCGTTCTTTCGCACGGCGTCCATCGTCCCGATGATCACCTGGTACGGGATCGACGGGTTACCGCTGATCGTCACGCCCATCTCGTCCTTGAACTCCGCGGCGGCGCCTTTCAGCTTCGTCGCGCAAGACTTGAGGCCGTCGTAGTCGTAGTCGTTGTCCTTCTTCGGGATCGCGATGCCCGGGCCGGTGTCGCTGCAGCCTGGCGCGACGTTGCCGCCGCGTGCCTTCATGCTGAAGCCATCCGGAACGACGAGCACCGTGAGGCCGAGCGTCGGCGTCGTCGGTGCGCGCGCACCGCTACCGGCGCGGGGTGGAAAGGTGTCGATCGTCGCCGTGAACGTGACGCTCACGGTCGCGAGCACGAACATCAGGACGTTCATGACGATGTCGAGGAACGGGACGATGTTGAGCTCGCCGCCCTCTTCGTCCGCAGCAAGCTCCTTCGGCGCGGCGAGCCGACGGATCTTGCTCCGCTGTCCTGCACTGAGCTTTTCGTCGGCGGCTGCCACTTGAAGTCCTCACGAAGCGCGAAGAAGTGAACGATTTTCTCGGGGTCCGAGGGAGCGGAGCCCCCTCGACGTATCAGTAGCCGCCGGGGCGCGTCTGGATCGTGAGGAGGTTGAAGACTCGCTCCTGGGTCGCGTCGAGATCGTGCGTGATGTTCTTCGAGCGCTGGTGGAGGATCAGGTGAGCGACCATGCAGATGACGGCGATGCCGAGACCCATGGCCGTGTTGTACATGGCCTCGGCGATACCGTTCGCGAGGATGCGCTGGCGATCGGCCGCCGACAGACCCGGTGCCGAGACGGCGCCGAACGTGTGGATGAGGCCGAGCACGGTTCCGAGGAGACCCACGAGCGTCGCGATGTTTGCGAGCGACCAGAGCGACCCGATGCGCTTCTCGACGGCGGGCTTGAGCTCGCCAATCTTCTCGCTCATCGCGGCGTCGATCTCGTCAGGTCCCTTGTTCGCGTGCGTGAGGCCAGCCTTCACGAGCTGCAAGGTGGGGTAGTCGCCCGCGTCGCAAAGCTTGATCGCGCGGTCGATATTTCCCGCGGTCACCAGCTTCTTGATCTGCGCAAAGAACTCCTTCGAGTTCACGCGGTACTTACCGAGCTGGAACGCAGCTCGCTCGACGATGAGCGCGATGACGATCGCGCTGACCACGAGGTTGATCGAAAGGAAGGTGGGGTTCTCTTTGAAAGCGGCCATGAAACCGCCGCTTCCACTCTCACCACCGGCCGCTGCCGCCGGGGCGTTACCCAGGCTGCTCAAGAGAGCCACGAACATCCCCGATGCTCCTTTCTAAACCTCAACACACACGGCGCCCGTTCGCAGATCAGTCTGCAGGATCAGGCCGAAATTTCGGTCTTTCGCGGGCGCCCTTGAATCGCTCGGAGCACGATAGCCGGGCTGTTAACGCGAAGTCAACGACGGGAAGCGGGGAAGCGATCCGTAGCGTCCGCGGCTCCATCTTTTGACTGGAATCCGGAAAGTGGTCGTTACACTCTTACTGTATAATTAGGCAACCGCGCGATACTGCAAAACTTTAGCGGCGGTTGAAGTGCAGTTGAGACCCAAACTCTATTGACGCATGGGGGTCTCAGACGTCAGACTCCCGCGCATCGGTGGTCTCCTCCTCAGGAGGCTTGCGTCTTTCGAGCACGAGACGATATCGTCCGCGCCGCGTTTGACCTGGCAGGGCACCCACCCATCGAGCGCGTATCGAGACCTGAACGACGCTAACGGCGACCCCGGACAGCGAGGAAACAGCGAACATGTCTACTCTGTGGAAGCACTACAAAGAGGGCGGTCTTGTGATGATGTCGGTGATTCTCCTCTGGAGCGTCATCACCATCGGAATCATCATCGAGCGCGCGCTTTATCTGTACGGATCGTCCATCAACAAGGACGTGTTCCTCGCCACGATGCAGAAGTGCATCCTCGCGGGTGACGTCGCAAAGGCCGTGAAGATGTGCTCGGCCGCGAACGCGCCGCTCGCACGCATCTGCCAGGCTGGGCTCGTGAAGGTCAATCGCCCGGACGAGGAAGTCCAGGCGGGCATGGATGAAGCGGCCCTCCGCGAGATCCCTCGCCTCGCGAAGCGCACGGGCTACCTGGCCCTCCTCGCGAACCTCGCGATGCTCACCGGCCTGCTCGGCACGGTCTCCGGGCTCATCACGAGCTTCGGCGCCGTCTCCGGCGAGTCGGTCGACCCGAGCCAGAAGGCCCGAATCCTCGCTGAAGGTATCAGCGAGGCCATGAACTGCACGGCCTTCGGCCTCATCGTCGCCCTCATCGCGCTCATCGGCTTCGCCGTCCTCAACGGCAAGACGCAGCAGATCGAGGACGACATCAACGAGGCGAGCGTCCAGGTGCTCAACCTCGTCGTCACCAACCGCCAGAAGGTCAACCTCTCCGCCGTCGCGGCTTGAGACCTTCTTTCTCTCTCGAGTAGCCATGTAAGGGCGGGACTCTCCGAGAGTCCCGCCGTTTCCTTCACGGAGCACGCGACATGGGTGGTGTAGACGTCGGCGGTGGTGGTGGTGGCAAGCGGAAGCTCGATTCGGAGATCAACATGATCCCGTTCATCGACCTCCTCATGGTCACGATCTCGTTCCTGCTGATCACGGCAGTGTGGTCGCACATGGCCCGCATCAATGCGGATGCCCAGGTGCCCGGTCCGCCGCGTGAGGTCGAGCCCGACAAGGTCGAGCCCGAGAAGCAGCTTCATGTCGAGATGCGCACGCCGGACAAGTTCGTCCTCATCTGGAAGCAGTCGGGAACGGTCATCAGCACCGTCGACGTGCCCCGGAAGGACAATCTGATCACGAAGGACGGCAAGAAGAGCATCCGCTATCCCGAGCTCGCCCAGAAGATCGAAGCCGAGTGGAAGACGGTGGGCACCCACCGCGACGGCACCGACAAGAAGTTCGATCAGGCGATCCTGCACACGGACAACGAGACGGCCTACGTCTACTTGATCGGCGTCATCGACGCGATCTACCAGGCTCACCGGCCCTACAACGTGGGCGGCAAGTCGGAGCAGGTCCCGTCGTTCAACGTCACCTTCGCGGTCAACTGAGGATCATCCGATGACGATTCACCAACCTGGCCGACGGCTGATGCATGCCGTCCAGCTCAAGTTCGTCCACAAGAAGGTCACCGGCCACGGCGGCCGTCCTCTTGCGGCAGGGCTCTCGCTGACGAGCATGATCGACTTCCTCGTCGTGACCGTCGTCTTCCTCCTCATGACGTTCAGCGCGTCTGGCGAGCAGCCGATCAACAAGAACGTGCGACTGCCCGCGGCAGAGAACACGCTCGACATGATCGACGCGCCCATCGTCGCGATCACCGGCAGCGCGATCATCGTCGACGGCAACGCCGCCGGTAACACGCGCGCGATCGAGGACAGCAAGCGCCTTCAGCGCGTCGACGAGCTCTTCAACATCCTGAAGGGCAAGCGCGAAGTCTGGAAGCAGCTTCACCCCGGCAAGGATTTCCCGGGCGTCGTCGTTCTGCAAATCGACCAGGAAGTCACGGCGGTCGTCGTGAAGAGCGTCTTCCAGACGTCGGCCTTCGCGGGTTACCCGAACGTCAGCTTCATGGTCAACGGCCTGCCGAAGACCAACCGGTAGCCTCCGGGCCCGTACGTCTCGTGGCAGAAAAGCGCGAGCTAGGCCTCAAGGCTGTTCACTCCGCACGCGCGGAGCGCAGCAAGTCGAAGTACGGTAAAATTCCCAGCTCCGCCTGGCTCGTCGCCGGCGGAGCTGTTGTCGTTACGCTTGCCCTCGCGTACCTCCTGAGCGATCGGACGCTGTCGGCAGAGAAGGACGAGATCCTCTCGCAGCAGCGTGCCGCCGTCGCGACAGTCGGCGCCGAGTGGTTCCCGCTCCGTGACAGGATCGAGAAGATCACGATGGAAGCCGCCGCGCGGTTCGAGGGCGACAAGGTCGACTTCGAGGCGGCGAAGATGGACTTCCGGAGCTCGCCGGGCATCTACCTGCGCCTCCGTGTCGAGGACGCCAGGAACCTCGAGTCACTGCGAACGCACGCCAGGGACTCCGTGAAGGACGCCTTCACCGGTTGCCTCCTCCGCGAGCCCAACGCTGCGCTCGCCCGCGGCGAGGCGGACGCCGGAAGCGCTCCCGAGCAGCCGTGGAACCTGAAGCAAGCCTACACGTCGACGCGCATCCTCACGGACGACTGGACCAAGGAGGTCAAGGCCTCCGAGGACAAGAACCGCCTCCGTGTCTTCCAGCAGCAGTACGACAAGGCGAAAAGGGACGAGATCCCGCTCGCGATCGACATCATCAAGCGTGCGCAGTTCTTCCTTCTCGTCCTCGACGAGGACGTGCCGGAGGCGCGCGAGCTCTCCCAAGACCCGCGCGACGCCGGGACGATCACGGAGGAGGGGCTGCAGCAGGTGCCCCATCCGGCACGTGTCCTCCTCGTGAATCTCCGCACGGGCGCCGAGATCGCACGCCTCCGGAAGACCGCCGACGCGGACTTCCAGTTCGTCGGCGGGGCGCCGGTGCACGATCCCGAGACACGCGCGGCGATGAAGCGTCAGGTCAACAACTGCGCCCTGGCGCAGCAGGTGTGGAGCTCCCTCCGGCCGAGCGCCCCGGTGACCGACACTCCCGACGCCGGCGCCAAGGCGCCCTAGAGAAGCGCTAGAGAACGTTCCACGTCGCGTACGAGGAACACGGTTCCGCCGACCCGACAGCGCGCGCGAAAGAGTTCACGCGATGACGAGGACGTGGAGATCGGCAAGGTTCTGACCCGTGGGAGCCATGAAAACAGCGGTTTTCATGGCCTCGTGAAGCGGTCCGGTGTCGAACGAGGCGATGGCGCGATCGAGCGCTCCCACTCCGAGGCGCGCGTCCACGCGTGCAGCAAAGCGACCATCCACCACGGCACCAGCCGTCCCGCTCCCGCCGTCGACGCCGTCGGTCGCGAACGTCGCGAAGCGAACGGTCGGCGCGAGCTCGAGGGCGCGTCCGAGCGCGCGGCCGACCAGCGCGGCCAGGTGGGTCGAGCGGCCGCCCTTCCCTCCTCGCGACAGAACGACGACCGACGGCTCGGCGACGCGCACGAACGCACGTGGCAGCGTTCCCGCTCGCGACGCGCGTCGCGCGAGGGCCGCGTACTCCGTCGCCAGCTCCTCCGCAGAGGCCTGGGACGGCGGGAGCACGCGCACGGAGAGCCCAGCCGCCGTGAGGACGCGCCCCACGGCGCGCGGCAGATCTTCGGGCGAGAGAACGACCTTGGCCCGCAGCCGCCTTGCGTCCTCCTTGGATGCCCGGAACGTCTCCGAGAGCCTCACACCTGCGAACGACGGTGCATACGCCCGGAGCAAGCGACGCGCCTCGCCCACGGTGCTCGCATCGGGGACCGACGGACCCGAGCCGACGTCTGCCGCCGAGCCACCGATGACGTCGCTCACGACGATCGTGAGCACTGGATTCGGAGCCGCCACCCGCGCGAGGCCGCCGCCTTTCAGGACGGAGAGGTGCTTGCGCACGACGTTGATCTGCTGGACCGAAGCTCCCGAGTCGAGCATGGCTCGCGAGATCGCGCGCTTGGTGCGCAGCGTGACGCGAGCCGACGGGGCGCACGCGAGCGCCGAGGCGCCGCCCGAGACCAGAACGACGAACGACGTGCGCTCCGCGGAGCGCGCCGTCGCGAGACAGGCCACGCCCGCGCGCACGCTGCGCGCGTCCGGCAGCGGATGTGAGGCGCGAACCACCGTAAGACGCTCGGCGATGCCCGCCCGCCCCGCAGCGGCCTCGGTCTCGACCACCGAGGTGCCGTCGGGAGCGACGACCAGACACTGCTCGATCGCCCTCCCGAGGCACGCGAACGCTGCGGCGGCCATCGCCGGCGCGACCTTGCCCACGGCGATGACGCGAACCGTGCGCCCGAGCCAAGCGCGCGGCAGCGCCTGCTCGACACGCGAGGCGACGTCGAGCTCACGGAGGGCGACGCGAAAGGCGCGCTCGAGCGCTGCACGGCCGATCGCGGGAGCACGCGCGCTCATCGAGAATCTCGGTCTCCGAGATCCACGATGTGCGCCTTGAACGCCTGCTGCCACGCGATCGTGACGAGCAAGTAGAGTGCGCGATCGCTCGGCCCCTCGATCGCCCGCCCCGCGAGCGCGGCGTCACTCCAGCGCGCGCCGCCGTGGACGCCGATGACGGGTCCGGTAGCGTGCGGAAGCATCGGCAGCTGCAGGCCGACGCCGGCCTGGAGCCCGGCACGGCTCCCGAAGGGCCGCCCGACCGGCTCCTCGAAGACGGCGCCTAGCTCGAAGCCGAGCGAGTCGATCGTGAGGTCGACATAGGCGTTGCCCGTCTCGAGGCCCTGGAGCCAGCGCACCAGGAAGAGCGGACGCAGCTCGACGCCGGTCGCGAACACGCGGCGCGGCTCGCTCGTGCTGCCGAGGAGCGGACCGTCCTCGTAGGTCACGAACACACCAGCGGTCCAGAGATAGCGAAGGCGCAAGTCGGCAGCGGCACGCGGGGCGCGTGGGCCGAGGGCCGCTCCGAGCCCGAGCGACGCCGAGACATCACCCTCGATGCGGCCGTAGCTCGTATCGGTCTCTTCGGCACGCGCTGCCCCAGCCGCCCCGAAGAGGAGGAGAGCCGCGGCCGTGCATAGCCCGAGGCGCGGCATCTACGTCCCGAGCGCCCTCGTGATCTCCTCACGCAGCTCGGGCGCCACGATCAGGCGTACGCGCGACATCACCTGACCCGCGAGACGAGCGAGCAAGAACGAGACGTCACTCAGCGGTCTTGCGGGACCCTTCGCGTAGACCACCATGAGCGGCTCGGCCTCCCCGCCGAAGGGCGTGTCGCTCGCGACGTCGAGCGCGACGTACATGTCCGGATCGAGCCCGCGTGCACGCGCGACTTCGCGCGCGACGTTCAGCGCGTGTGCGCGACCGTCGGGGAGCGCCTGCTCGCCGAAGAGCTCGTACGTCTTGAAGAGATCTCGCTGGCGCACGCGCTTGCAGAGATCGGCGAGCGCGGGGTCGCGCGCAGACTCCCACGCGTGCATGGCCACCGTGATCACGGCGTCGTCGAGGTCGAGGTAGTCGCCGAGGGTCGGTGGTGCGCCGTGCGCCGTGAGCTCGATGGCGCGCGGCGTCCCCGCGAGACGCTCGCCGTCGGCGATGAGGGCGCTGGCGCGTCCGAGAACGGTACGAATCATCCACTCGGCCGAGCGCGTGGCTTTGTGCAGGTACACCTGCTGGAACATGAAGAGGCGCGCGAGGATGAACGCCTCGATCGCGGGCAGCCCCTTGGCGCCGTCGATCGCGAGGCCGGGGGCCTGGGCCATCCCGGAAGGAGGAGGAGCAGAGCCGGCCGTGCCACGCGCCTCGATCGGCTGGAAGCGGAGGCTCCGAAAGAGCCAGTCGAGGTCGAAGACGCCATAACGAACACCGGTCGAATGCGCGTCACGCAGGAGGTAGTCGCAGCGGTCGACGTCGAGCGTGCCACTCACGGCGCGCGCGAGATAAGGGAGCGGATGCTCCCCGCGAACGAGGGCCGCGACGCGCTCCGGCATATGCGGATCGATGCCGGCGAGGACCTTGTGCACTCCCGTCGACGAGTCGAGGATGATGCGCTCGGTCCATTCCTCGTGATGTGCCGTGCCCGGGATGGCGTCCTCGAAGAGGTGCGACAGCGGTCCGTGGCCGGCGTCGTGGAGAAACGCAGCCGCGATGGCATCCTGTGCGCGCTCGCTCGTGACCTGCTGCCAGAACGGGAGCTCGCCGTGAATTTGACGCAAGCGAGCAAGGAGCTTCTTCATCACGAACGCGGCGCCGATGGCATGCGCGAAGCGTGTGTGCTCGGCGCCCGGGAAGGCGACGTTCGCCACGCCGAGCTGACGGATGCGGCGGAGGCGCTGCATCTCCGGCGTATCCATGAGGCGTGGAACGACGAGCTCCTCGTCGGCCTCGAAGGCCACGAGTCCGTGGACGGCATCGCGGAGAATCATCGGACGACGCCGCCGATCGGCCGAGTCGTGACGCTGCCGTCGTCGCCCCAGACGCGAACGGCCTGTGCGTCGCGGGCCTCGACGACGGCGTCGCGCTGCGCACGGAGCGCCTTCCCGCCGAGCCCGCGCTCGGCATGCCATGCGCTGGTGAAGACGTTGCCTTCGAGCGTACCGACCGACCAGGCCATGGGCTCCTTCGGCTCCACGAGGTCGACGCGCATCTTTCCGTCTCGTTGTTCCGACGTCGTCACGGTGACCTCCGTCTCTGGCGCCTCGATTGCCCCGTCCGCGCGCTCGATCTTCACTCCTGCACCGTCACGGAGCAGTCGCGCTCGTGCCGTCGCGATCGCGACAGGACTGCGGTCGCAGACCATCGCCCGCCTCCCGAGCGCATGCGCGGCGACGGCGGTGGTGCCGCTCCCGGCGAACGCGTCGACGACCAGCCCTCCAGGCGGCGTCGCGCACGTGATGATGCGTTCGAGCAGCGCACGCGGCTTCTGCGTCGGGTAGCCCGTCCGCTCCGAGGCGGCGGCATGACGTAGCGGCGGCACGTCCGTCCAGAGCGCGTCGACGCGACGCTCGCGGCACCACACTTCGTCAGCGTCCTTGACGAGGAAATACTTGATGTAGACACGACCACTCGGCGTCCGGTGCACGCGACCTTCGAGCTCGAGCCGCGCGATCGACGCGTCGGTGTAGTCCCCACGCGGGGCGCTCGTGAACGGGCGCCCCTGCTCGTCCCACCGGATCGAGCTCGCCTCGATCGGCTCCTTGCGGGTCGGTGGAGTGAGCGTGGCCTCGGGCTTGCCGTAGACGACGAGTGTGTCCAGCGTGCGCCCGAACTGACCGCTCGTCGCTTGACGACCGAGGTTCGGCGCGCGCCGCCACACGATCTCGTTGAGAAACGCATCGCGGCCGAGCACCTCGTCCAGGAGCGAGCGCACCAGGTACGCGGCGCGCCAGTCGAGATGAACCCAGATCGTTCCCTTCGGACCGAGGAGGTCGGCCAGTGCCTCGAGGCGGGGCGCGAGCATGTCGAGATACGCGCCGAGGCCCCCCGTGCGAGACGTCCAGGTGTCCTCGTAGGCGGGCGAGCGGACGACGCGGCCGTCCGCCGGACCGTCGAGTCGAGACTCGGCGACGTAGTCGCGATCGGACGCGTAGGGCGGGTCGACGTAGACGAGGTCGATCTTCCCGGAGAGGCCCTCGCGGGCGAGCGATGCCGTCAGATCGAGCACATCGCCGTGGACGATTCGCTGGGCGCCGTCGCCCGTCACATCGAACAGCCGAGGGACCGTACCTCCCCCCGAGCGAGGGCCACATCCCGCAACCGCGTCGTCCTCTCCCATCCGCCACCGGCGGCCTGGCCACATCAGGCGCACGCCCTCGTCCGCGCCCTTTCTGGCGCGAGCTGCACGGCCGATCCGCCGAGTCGGGCGGCCCGTGCCCGCCGCGGAAGACTCGGTAGGAGCGCGAACGGACATCGCGCGCGAGCTTAGCTTAACGTCGCTCTTCCCCTCACCTCGACTTAGCCATCGCGGTTCGCCGCCGTGCAATGACCTTTCGTTTGCGGTACAGTTCGAGGGATCTCGTGGGCGCCAAGTCCCTAAAACCGCTGCGCCTCGTCGACATCCTCAAGGCCCTGCCCGAGGCCGAGCTGGCGTCGCTGACTTCGCGGCTCGGCGTGCGTATCGACGCGGCCAAGCGGCTCGACCCTCCGCAGCAGATCGCGCGCGCGCTCGTCGCACTCCCCGACGTCCGCGACCCAAGCCGCCTGCCTCATGCCAGCGTCGAGCTCCTCCATCGCATCGCCGAGGCGCGCGGTACGCTCATCGTGCAAGCCGTACCCCCGGCACTTCAGCCGCTCGTCGAGCGCGGGATCGTCTTCGCGCGCGTCGAGAGCAAGGGCAGCGTCGAGCTCCTGCTGCCGGCGGCGTTCCTGGTGCAGCTGCGCGCGTGGGAAGGCGAGGACCCGCGCGGCATCCGCGCGCTACTCGCGCAGGCACCGTTCGAGACCGTCAGCGCGATCGCGGGTCACTACCTCGGTCGCCCGGCGACGCCCCCGATCGCCCTCTCCCTCGAGACGGCATGGGAGCTCCTCGGCTATCCCGACGAGCTCTCGGAGGAGATCGACAAGCTCTCCGCGACCGAGCGCCGCGTCCTCGAGGGTGTCGAGCAGCTCGGAGGAGAGGTCGACACCGAGGAGCTCCTCGAGCTCGAACGCGAGCCCCTTCGCCTGCGGAGCGCATCGGGCGCCACGCCGTCGCGGCGCGGCGTCGGCTTCTCGCTCGAGCGCCGTGGCCTTCTCATCCCGGTGCATCCCAACCGGCACGTCGTGCCGACCGAGGTCGCGAAGATCATCGGCGCGACGCGCAACGCGGAGCGCGAGCGTCGTCGTGAGCAGGTTCGTACGTTCGTGCACTCGGGCGACCACGCCCCTCGCCGCGCTCGTTTCTCGCAGGACCCGGCCGCGTTCGCGATGGCTCTCGCGCTCGCCGTGCGTGAGCCGGGCAACGAGGTTCGTCCCGCAATCGGGACGCCGAAGTCGCTCGTCACAAAGCTCGCGACGCGCTTCGGTCGTGAGCCGACACAGGTCGCGTTGATGGTGGCTCTCTCCCGCGCCGTAGGCCTCTGGGACGCGTCGGCGATCGGCGCGAGCGCCCCTCCCGGGTCGCTCGCGCTGCACGAGCTCTCGCGTCTCCTGTTCCTCGCTTGGAAGCGCGGCGGCGCGTGGGACGAGGGCCGCAGCGAGCCGGAGATGCTCCGTCTTCCGGCCGACCAGCGCGACTCGAGCGCGAGCGGCGTCGTCCGTGATCTCGTTCTCGAGGCGCTGCGCGACCTCGGTGAAAACCGCTGGATTCCGTGGGCCAGCCTCGAGGGTTACCTCGCCTCCGACCACCGGATCGCCGGCGTCGAGCGGCTCCTCAGGCGCTGGGCCGAGCGTGTCGGCGTGGAGCCCGTTCCGCCGATGGAGGTCGCGCGTCGCGTGGTCCTCGAGAGCTTGCCGGCGCTCGGTATCCTCGACGTCGGCGAGGAAGATTCGGGCGAGGGCGGGGGCGAAGACGCACCGCAGATCGCGCTGCGGTTGACCGCACGGGGCCGCGCGCTCGTCTCGGACAAGGCGCCGACGCACGACGGTACGCCCTCGAAGTTCCTCGATACGCACGTGCTCCGGCTCGGACCGGGCGCGAAAGTCGCGTCGATCTTGGCGCTCTTCGGGTTCGTCGACGTGGGGCGCGCAGCCGACACCCTCGACCTCATCGTCGCCCCGCAGACGCTCGCGCGAGCGCTCTCTGCCGGGTACGAGGCGGACGCGCTTCGCCAGCGGATCGAGGCGGTCGCGCCGTTGCCCGAGACGTTGTCGCGCACGCTCGCAGCGGCGAGCGTCGTCGTCGGCCGCGGTGCCTACGTCGCGACGAGCGGCTTCCTTTGGGTCGACGACGCGAACGTGCGCGAGCTGCTTCGAACGCGACGTACGACAGCGGAGCTCTTCGTCGAGCCGTCACCTCCGGGCGGGCTCCTCGTCTCCGCCGCAACCGACCTCGATCGCCTCGTGCGACGCTGTCGGACGGTCGGTGTCGAGATCGTGACGGACGGTCAGGTCATCAAGGCTGGCACCGCGGCTCCAGCGGCCGCGACGACGTCCGGTGCGCATCGCAAGCCGTCGACGCGCATGTCGAAGCTCGACAAGGCCGACAAGGGTTGACCGATCAGGCCTTCGCGTCGTCCTCGAAGAGGAACCGCGAGAAGCCGCCTGCGAGGACGCCGCCCAGAATGGGCGCGACCCAGAAGAACGCGAGCTGCGCGAGCGCCCAGCCACCGACGAAGACCGCCGGGCCGGTGCTGCGCGCCGGATTGACGGAGAGATTGGTCACCGGAATTCCGATGAGATGGATGAGCGTCAGGGCGAGGCCGATCGCGAGCGGCGCGAAGCCTGCGGGCGCCTTCTTGTGCGTCGCACCGAGAATGATCATGAGGAAGGCGAACGTCAGGACCACCTCGGCGACGAAGCACGACATCGCCGAGTAGTGACCCGGTGAGTGGTCGCCGTAGCCGTTCGAGGCGAAGCCGCCGTCGACGGAGAAGCCCGCGGCGCCCGAAGCGATCACGTAGAGGATGCCCGCCCCGGCGATGCCTCCGGCGACCTGCGCGGCGATGTACGCCGGAGCCTCCTTCGCGGGAAAGCGGCCGCCTGCGACGAGACCGAGCGTCACCGCGGGGTTGAGATGACAACCCGACACGTGCCCGATCGCGTACGCCATCGTCAGCACCGTGAGGCCAAAGGCGAGAGACACGCCGACCAGACCGACTCCGACGTTCGGAAACGCCGCAGACATCACGGCCGTCCCGCAACCTCCGAAGACGAGCCAGAAGGTTCCGAACATCTCCGCGACGAAGCGCTTCGAAAGGGGCATCGGACGATTGGAGCGTGTTCTGAGCGAGAGCGCCAATTGTCCGTGGGTGGTCGGGCTCTCGTCACGCCCTCTGGCCGGGCGCGAACCTCAGTTGTCCTTCGCGCCCTCCGTGATCCACTTGCGGAACGTATCGAGCTTGGCGGCGGGGAGCGGATCCTCCGGCGGCATCGCGACACCGCAGGTCGGGTACGGCGACGCGGCGCAGCTGGACGCGAGGTCGGCCTGCTTTCCTTCGAGCTTCACCATCAAGTAGCTTTTCGCGGCGTCGCCTGCGACGACGAAGGGTTCACCGGAGGTGGGGCTCTTCTTCTTGAATTCCGCGTAAATTTGGGGCGATTCGTAGGCGAGGAAGATGCCGAGGTTCGACTCCTTCGACGCGTGACACGCCGTGAGCGAGCACGACTCCTGCACGAGCGGCACGACGTCGTCGCGGAACGACGGATACGGGCGCCTCGCGTCGACCACGCTCGTCCCCGCGTCCTTCGTGGTGCCGTTCCCGAGCGTCGAGTCCGTGCTCGACGAACAGGCGATCACGAGCGACAGGGACACGAACACGGCAGCGCAGACCGAGACGGAGGCTTTGCTCACGCCGTGATCATACCAAAGCAGCGCCCGCGCGCAGGCGGTCTTGAACCCACTCCTCCGCGGGGCTGCGCGGCGTCGCGCCGATGACCTTGCCACCGCTCAAGAACACCTCCGCCGCCATGGCGCGCCCGTTGTACCGGCTCCCCATCGAGTACCCGTAGGCGCCCGCGTCGAGGATCGCGACCTCGCGGAGCCGGCTGCTCCCGGCGTCATCGGGGAGGTCGTGCACGCCGAAGTCGTCCGAGCTCTCGCAGACGGGGCCGACGACATGGTAGGCGCTCACCGACGCGGCAGCATCGAGGGCGATGGGCACGATGCGGTGGCGCGCCTGATAGAGAGCGGGGCGCATGAGGTCGTTCATGCCGGCGTCGATCATCGTCCAGCGTCGACCCTCGGCGAGCTTTCGCTGGATCACGCTCGCGAGGAGGACACCGTGCGCGCCGACCATCGAGCGACCAGGCTCGCAATAGAGCGCGAGATCGCCGAGGCCCATCTCCACCTGCAGCGCACGCGTCGCGCGGACGAAGTCTGCAGGGCGTACCGGACACCCCTCGCCGTAGTCGATGCCGAAGCCGCCGCCGGCGTCGACGAACGTGAGCGGAAAGCGCGCGCGGATCTCCCGCGCGAATGCGAAGAGCGCGCGCGCCGAGGCGACGTACCCGTCGACGGCGGTGAGCTGCGAGCCGACGTGAGAGCCGACCCCGACGAGCCGCAGCGACGGGGAGATCGCCACGAGACCGAGCGCCTCAGGGACGCTCGAGAGCGGCACGCCGAACTTCGCCTCGTCGTGACCCGTGGCGATGTAGCTGTGCGTGTCGAGGGCCTCCTTGTCGACGCCGGGATTGATCCGGAGCGACACGCGCGCAACCCGCCCCGCCGCGGACGCACGCGCGGCGATGCGGGGGATCTCCTCGACGCTCTCGACCTGGATCGACCCGATGCCCGCAGTGCCCGAGCCGATCGCGAGGTCGAGCTCGGCGGAGGTCTTCGCGACGCCGCTGAAGACGACGGCCTCGGGCGAGACTCCGCAGCGCAGCGCGAGCGTGAGCTCGGCGCCACTGACCACATCCGCGCCGCAGCCGACGGCGGCGAGCGCCTTGACGATCGGCCCGGCCGAGTTCGCCTTCACGGCATAGGCCACGAGGTGCGGCGCTTGCTCGAAGGCCGCGCGGAGCTCTCGACCCTCCGCCGCGATGGCGTCGACGTCGTAGACATAGGCCGGAGTGCCGAAGCGCGGATCTCGTGCGACCTCCGCGAGGGACACGTGACCGAGGACGAGGACACCATCCGAGCGGCGCAAGGGCGGCATGAGAGGCCACGGAGTTACGGCAGGGACACGCAAAGAGCAAGGGTGGGCTTGCCTTCGAGGCGTGCTCGTCGGATGCTCCGACCCCTCAGGCCGTGTGTCGCGCACACGGCACAGCCTCCCGAAGGTCGGCTAGGATCCCATGGCGATACGACGCACGAAGCTCATCTGCACGCTCGGCCCCGCGTGCGACTCGGTCGAAGCGCTCAAAGCCCTGATCGACGTCGGCATGGATGTGGCTCGGTTCAACTTCTCGCACGGGACGCACGCAGAGCACGGCGAGCGCCTCGCACGGCTCCGCCAGGCCAGCGCGGAGGCGAAGAAGCCCGTCGCCGTCCTCCAGGATCTCTGCGGTCCGAAGATCCGGACCGGCACCTTCGACGCGCCGTTCGAGCTCGCTTCCGGTGCAGAAATCGTGCTCGTCGAAGGCGAGGTCACGACGAAGGGCCAGCCCGACCTCATCCCGATCACGTACGAAGGCCTCGCCGCCGACGTGCGCCTCGGGGATCGCATCATGTTCGACGACGGTCGCATCGTCCTCCAGGTCACGGCCATCGAGAGCGACAAGGTCGTCTGCAAGGTCACGCAGGGTGGCGGCATGCGCAGCAAGGTCGGCGTCTACCTGCCGACTCGCACGCTCCGCATCAGCGCGCTCACCGAGAAGGACAAGGCCGACCTCGGGTTCGGCCTCAGCAACGGCGTCGACTACGTCGCGCTCTCCTTCGTGCGCCGCGCCGACGACCTCCGGCTCGTGCGCGAGATCTGCCAGGAGTGGGGCAAGCCCACGCCCATCATCGCGAAGATCGAGACACCCGACGCCGTCGAGAATCTAGAGAGCATCGTGGCGGCATCGGACGGCGTGATGGTCGCGCGCGGCGATCTCGGCGTCGAGTTCCCGCCCGAGCGCGTGCCGATCATCCAGCGGCAGATCCTGCTCGTCGCGCGCCGCGTGCGACGACCCGTCATCGTCGCTACCGAGATGCTCCAGTCGATGACCAAGAGCACGCGGCCGACCCGCGCCGAGGCGAGCGACGTGGCGAACGCGGTCTTCGCTGGCGCCGACTGCGTGATGCTCTCCGGCGAGACGGCCAACGGCGATCACCCGACGCTCGCCGCCGGGATGATGAGCGCCATCGCCATCGAGGCGGAGGCGAGCCCGTTCCTCGAGCACCAGCCGTACGCCTCACGGGCGACCAGCGTGGCCGAGGCGATCGCTCGCGGCGCGGTCAACACGTCGCGCGAGATCGGCGCGAAGTTCCTCGTGGCCTTCACCGAGTCCGGCTCGTCCGCGATGAACGTGAGCCTCGCGCGGCCACCCGTACCGATCGTCGCCTTCTCGCCGAACCCGCAGACGCGTCGGCGCATGGCGCTCCTCTGGGGCGTCATCCCGCGCGAGCTGCCATCGCTGAGCGACACCGATGCGCTCGTCGACTGGGTGAGCGGTGACCTCATGGCGAGCGGTATGGCCTCCCCCGGCGAGCGCGTGGTGATCGTCTTCGGCGCGCCGCTCGGCGTCAGCGGAAGCACGAACTCGATTCGCGTCCACGTCGTCGGCTGAACCGCCGACTGTAAAGGCACGCCACGCAATGGTGTGCAGAAAATACGTACGCTCCGGCGCCATGCTTTGGGTGCGCTCGAACGTCTCATGTCCATGAGCCACACGTACTCACGCCGCCATGCGCTCTGGCTTTCCGCGGGTCTCCTCGTCGCATGCCGCGATCGGCAGAGCAGCGCCGATGCCAGCGCACCGCTCGCACCGCCGAGCCCGCCCACGCCCACCTCCACGCCCTCCCCTGCCCTCACCACCGCAGCGAGCGGCGCGACTCCGTCGTGCATCGAGACGCATGCGAACATCGAAGGCCCCTATTACCGTGCGGGTGCCCCGGAGCGGTCGAGCCTCACGGACCCCGGCGTGGCGGGCGTACCGATCGACATTCAGGGCCGGGTCACGGGCCTCGACTGCGGACGTGGTCTCGCCGGCGTCGAGCTCGACGTGTGGCACGCCACGCACGACGGTCACTACGACAACGACGGCACGATGCACCTCGGGCGGGAGCGCTTCCTCCTGCGCGGACGCCTCCGCACCGATGCCGAGGGGCGCTACCGCGTCAGCACCATCGTCCCCGGCCGCTACTTGAATGGGCCACAGTATCGACCCGCGCACGTCCACGTGAAGGTCCGGGCGCGTGGCTTCGCGGAGCTCACGACGCAGCTCTACTTCCCCGACGACCCGTACAACGACATCGACCCCTTCATCCATCGCTCGCTGGTGATGGGGATGGAGAAGGCGAAGGAGCGCGCGCTCGGCCACTTCGACTTCGTGCTTCGACCGGCCTGAATCCGCGCGCACGATTCGCGGTTGACGGCGAGCACTCGACCAGGCGACCTTCGCGGCCGGAGGTACGTCATGCGCCGAGCCATTTTCTTCATCGTTGCCCTCGCCCTTCCCGTCGTCGCCTGTGGGAAGAAGGGCATGCCGCCCGAGTGCGACAGGTACCTCGTGAAGTACGACTGCTTCCTGACGAAGTCCGGGATGGCCCCCGCCGACAAGCAGAAGACGCTCGACGGCATGCGACAGACATGGGCGAGCGCCTCGAACACGTCCACGGGTCGCGCGGCCGTCGTCGGCGCGTGCAACCAGATGGACGCGCAGATGGTCTCGCAGTTCGCGTCGTCCGGGTGCAAGTGACCTGAGGGCGCTCGGCCCAGCCGAACGCCCAGCTTGCCGCCAAAGCGTCGTCGAATCGCGGTCGCTCGCACGCCGACGGCGACTGCGCGTACGATCGGAGGGATGTCGAAGGACCGCCTGAAGATCCTCGAGCCCATCCGGCGCGCGTCCGGCACTGTGGCCTTGCCGGGCTCGAAGAGCATCTCGAACCGGGCGCTGCTGCTCGCGGCCCAGAGCCGGGGGACGACGACGCTCCGCGGCCTGCTCGACGCCGACGACACGCGGATGATGCTCGGCGCGCTTCGCGCCCTCGGCGTTCACGTGGAGAAGAAGGACGACGAGACGACCGTGCACGGCTCCTGCGGACGCTTTCCGAACGCAGAGGCAAAGCTGTTCCTCGGCAACGCCGGGACGGCCATGCGCCCGCTCGCGGCCGCGCTCGCATTCGCCGGCGGCACCTACGAGCTCGACGGCGTGGCGCGGATGCGTGAACGGCCCATCGGGGATCTCGTCGACGCGCTCAACGCGCTCGGGGCGCGCGTCCGCTACCTCGGCGCCGCCGGCTTCCCGCCGCTCGCCATCGACCCGGCCGCCCCGATCGGCGGGGACCTCGTCGACATCAATGGGGACGTCTCCAGCCAGTTCGTCAGCGCGCTGCTCATGGCCGCGCCGCTCATGGCCCCCACAGACGGCCTTCGCATTCGCGTTCCCGGTGCGCTGATCTCTCAGCCATACGTCACGCTGACGCTCCGTCTCATGTCTCGGTTCGGAGTCGAGGTCGTTCGCGAGGGCCAGGTCTTCCGCGTCTCGCGCGGCGGGTATACGAGCCCCGGCACCTTCGTCGTCGAGGGCGACGCGTCGGGAGCCTCGTACTTCCTCGCGCTCGGGGTGATCGCCGGCGGGCCAGTCCGCGTCACCGGGGTCGGCGAGAAAAGCGTGCAAGGGGACATCGAGTTCGCGCGCGTCCTCGAGGCGGCGGGTGGACATGTCACCTGGGGCGACGACTGGATCGAGGCACGCGGCGGCGAATCGCTCCACGCCTTCAATGTAGACTGCACCAATATTCCAGACGCCGCGATGACCGGCGCGATCGTCGCTTGCTTCGCGAGCGGCCGCTCGGTGCTGCGTGGCATCGGCTCGTGGCGCGTGAAGGAGACGGATCGCATCGCCGCGATGGCGACGGAGCTGCGAAAGCTGGGGGCGGTGGTCGAGGAAGGAAGCGATTTTCTCGCCGTCGAGGGCCCGGTCGCCTGGCGTGACGCCGAGATCGACACCTACGACGACCACCGCATCGCGATGTGCTTCTCGCTCGCGGCGGCCTCGGGAAGGCGAATCGGGATCCGCGATCCCGGCTGCGTCGCGAAGACATTCCCTGACTACTTCGACCGCCTCGCGACGCTCACTTCATGACGAAGCCGACGTCGTCGATCCGCCAGCCGGGGTCGGCCTTCGCCATCGTCGTGAGCACGCTGACGAAGCCTTGGTTGTCGTCGACGCCGAACCCGTTCGGCGCGCGCTCAACGACGCACGGGGAGGACGATCGAGACCTCGGTTCCCCGCCCGAGCTCGCTGGTGATCTCCACCTTGCCGCCCATCGACGCGACGAGACCATAGACGGCCGAGAGACCGAGCCCGCTGCGGCCTGGGAGCGGCGGGAGTAGGCGTCCGCCGGTGAGCGTGTCGACGCTCTCGCGCGCGTAGAACGGGTCGAAGATCTTGGCGAGACGCGCCGGGGGAATGCCGCTTCCCTCGTCCGCCACCGCGAGGATGACGTCTTCGCCGTCGCGGCGGGCGCTCGCGCGGACCGTACCGCCGCGCGGCATGGACTCGATGGCGTTCTTCGCGACCTGGAAGAGCGCCTCCGCGAGCGCGCCGACGTGGCACTCGACCTGGCCGATGCCCTCCTCGTAAGCGCGGTCGACGATGAGGCCGCTGCGCGCGCGACCGATCGCGCTCTCGAGGGCGAAATCGAGCATCGCCGTGACGTCCGCGGGCTCCTTGACCGACTCCTCGGCCATCGCGAAGCGACGCAGGCGATCGATGGTGCCACGGATCCGCACGAGGCCGCCCTGCGCCCGCTGCGCAGCCTTCACGACGCCGGCGGGATCGTTGCGCTCCGCGACCTTGATGACCTGCTCGGTCGACGCGAGGCTGATCGCGAGCGCGTTGTTGATCTCGTGCGCCATGCCACCGACGAGCACGCGGAGCGCCTCGAGCTTCTCCACCATCACGAGCTGCTCCTGCACGCGACGAATGCGCGCGACGGCACCCGCGAGACGCTCCATGCGTCGGAACGAGAGGAGCGACCGCTTGCGCCGCGTGCGGGCGATCGTGAAGCCGCCGAACCCGAGCAAGACGAAGACCACCAATGCGGACGGAGGGGCCCCGGGGCACGAGAAATACATCGCGACGCCGCCCATGAGCGCGAGCACCGGCGCAACACGAGGCGGGAGCGGGAGCGTCATCACCATCACGGTGATGCCGAGCGGGATGGCAAGCGCATAGGGGCTCGTCACGCCGCCGCCGAAGTACGTCACGGCACCCCAGCCTGCCGAGAAGACCCCGGCCGCAAGGAGCGCGATGGCGGTGAGCACGACGAGGTTTCTTCGAGCGACGTTCGAGGCGAGGGCAAGCGTCGCGAGGATCGTCGCGGTCAGGCCCTGCGCGAGCGAGACCCAGCGTGATCCCGCGGGCTCACGGAAGAGATCCGTCACGGCCGCCGCGCCCGTGCCGACGGCGAGCATCGCGAGGGTCGGAAGGAGCCGCGCGACGACGCGCTGCCTCTGCTCGCGCAAGAAGCGCTTCCGCGGCGTACCGGGAAGGGCGGCGCGCTCCCCTACCCGATTCGCTCGGTCACGGAGATCCTGCGCCGTCGGCAGCGAGATCGCGACCGGGGTCCCGGGGCGCGCGAGGCCCGCAGGTCGGCCGGGCGACTGACCGGGCTGCGCGCGTCCATCCACGCCAGAATCCTACCAGCGAAGCGTGGCCGAGCGCGCAACGTCGGACGAGCCCTTGCCCAGATCGGTGAGCAAGAGAACGGCCGCGACCGCGCCGCTGAGGACCGCAACGCTGAGCGCGACGTCTGCGGCGGTGCGAAAGGTGATCCCCTCGGACCGCGCGCTTCCCTCCTGGAAATGAGCGCTGGCGGGGTCGCCGTACTCGTCGGAGAGCGTCTTTGCGCGCAGCGCTGTGATGCCGCCCGTGACGAGGGCAGCCCCCGCGAGGCCGGCGAGTGACCACCCGACGATCGCTCGCGGGTGCGGTCCGGTCTCGACGTGAGCCTTGGCGACGTCGGCCCGGCCGAGCGAGATCGTCACCTGGGCCTCCCCGCGCGCGCTCACCTGGACCTCGCGGCGCTCGGTCGTGAATCCCTCGGCGTCGACGGCCACGGCGTGGAAGCCGGGCTTCGTGCGCACCTCGGCGATGACGTCCTGCCCGCGCGCGGCCTGCCCGCCGCCCGGATCGGCGCGACGGACCGTCTCCACTGCCTTGCCGTCGACCACGACGCGTGAGGACGGCGGGCTGACCACGATGCGCAGCGTTCCGATCTTCGTACGCGCTTCGGCGAGCGCCTCGCGCGCACCGGCAAGCTCGTCGGCCGAGGCGCCAACGTCCTCGCTGAGGAAACGGACGAGGTCTTGCTCGGCGAGGACGGGCTCGTCGGTGCGCAGGCGCGCGATGCCCAGGTTGAGCAAGATGCTCGGATGCGGGTAGAGCGCATGCGCGGCCTCGAACGAGGCGCGCGCGGCGGTCCAGTCCTGCGCGCGGAGCTGGGCTACGCCCTTGCGAAAGGCGACACGTGACCTCTCGCGAGCGTCTGCGTCGGCCTTCGTCGACGGCTCGTCGGCGCGAGCAGGCGGCGAGAGCGCCGTCGCGGCGCAGAGCAAGGCGAGGTACGTGACGACGACGCGCGACCGCATGGGACTTCGGTGAGGACTCAGTAGCGGGGCTGCGAGGTGATGTGCGGGCCGCTCGCCTTCGGAGCGGGTGCCAAGGGCCTGCGCACGTGCGTCGGGGTGACCTTGGGAGCGCTCGACCTCGGGGCGGCGGCGTCGGCGGCGCTGGTCTCGAGAGCTGCCGGATCGGACTCGAGCTCGAGGGCCGCACCGGGTTCCGCCTCGGCCGCGCTAGGGATCGGGACCGGAGTGAGGGCGGAGCCCGAGGCGGTTCCCGCGCTCGCTGCCCCGGTGGACAGCGCGTCCGGGCCGCGCGCGACGAACACGGCCACCGACCCCACGCCCGCGACGAGCGCGCATGCCGCGAGCGCAAACGCGACGCGACCGCTTCCGCCCTTCCGCAGCGAGATCCCCTGCGTGAGTGCGCCCTGCGTGAGTGCGGTCTGCGTGGGATGGGCTTCCGCCGGCACGTACGACTCGCCGTGCGCCGTGGCGGAGTCCTCGCTGATGTGACGCGTCGTCGGTGCGTCGTGAGGGTCGTGAGCCTCGCCCGCGGGGGGCTGGGACGGCGCCGACGCGACCTCGGGCGCACCGAGCTTTCGCCACGCCTTGAGCAGCTCCTGCGCCGACGCGAAGCGTGCGCTCGGATCACGCACGAGCGCCTTGTCGATGAGCGCGTCGAGGCCCAGCGGCGTCGGTACGCGCGAGAAGTCACGGAGCCGCGCGGGGCTGTTCTCGAGCTTGCTGGCGAGGATGGCCATCTGGCTCGGACCGTCGTGCGGGAGCCGGGCGCAGACCATCTCGAAGACGAGCACGCCGAACGCATAGAGATCCGCGCGGTCGTCGACCTTGGAGGCGCCGCGGATCTGCTCGGGCGCCATGTACGCGACCGTACCGATCGACTCGCCGGTGCCGGTGAGGTGCTCGCTGTCGACCGTGTCCGTCTTGCAGACGCCGAAGTCGAGCACCATCGCGCGCACGCGACCGCCCTTGAGCGCGAGGAACACGTTGCTCGGCTTGATGTCGCGATGCACGACGCCCGCGGTGTGGGCGTCGATGAGACCGCGCAGGACATCCTCGCCGATCTGGACGACCTCGCTCCAGGGCAACGCGCCCTTGTCGCGCATGCGCTGCGAGAGCGGCTCGCCGACGAGGCGCTCCATGACGAGGAACATCTCCTTGTCGTCGGTATCGGAGACCTCGAGGACGCGCGGCACGTACTCGCTGCGGATGCGCGCGGCGGCCTCGGCCTCGCGCCGGAGGCGCGCCATGAGCGTCTCGTCGAAGACGAGGCGGCTGACGACCTTGATCGCGACGGGCGGGGCTGGGCCACGCGAGCTCTGCCCGCCCTCGATGACGGTCGCGGCAAACACGTGCCCCATGCCGCCTCGACCGATCAGCGCGTCGACGCGGTACTTGTTGCCGAGAATGTCGCCCGGTTTGACCGCCACGAGTGTCGGTTAGTCTACCACGGCGCGGGCTACGGCCCCATTCCGCGGAGCTCGCGTTTCAGCACCTTTCCCGTGGGATTTCGGGGCAAATGCTCCATGAACACGTAGTCCCGAGGCACCTTCGGGCCGGCAAGCCGCTCGCGCGCGAACAGCTTCAGCATGCCTTCGTCGAGGGTCGAGCCGGCCTTCTTCACCACGAAAGCGCGCACGCGCTCGCCCCACTCGTTGTCGGGCACACCGATCACGGCCACCTCGGCGACGTCAGGGTGCTGCTCGAGCACGCCCTCGACCTCGGCGGGATACACGTTCACTCCGCCGGAGATGACCATGTCGCGCTTGCGACCCTCGATGAAGAAGTGGCCGGACGCATCTCGACGCGCGAGGTCGCCGACGCTGAAGAAGCCGTCGATCATGCTCTGCGCGGTCGCGGCCTCGTCGTTGTGGTAGCCGGCGACGAGCATCTTGTTCTTCACGTAGAGCTCGCCCACGAGGCCCGGCTTCACCTCGCTGCCGTCGTCGCCCAGGAGGCGGATATCGTTGCCAGGAAGCGCCTTGCCGATCGTACCCGGCGCCGCGCGTAGATCGGCCGGCTTGGCGAGCGTGACGAGGCCCGTCTCCGTCGCGCCGTAGAAGTTGAACAGGACGTCTCCGAAGGTGTCCATGAAGTCGGTCGCGACCGGCACGGGGAGCGGTGCGCCGCCCGAGAAGACGGCGCGGAGCGTACGTGTGTCGTACTTGTTCCGCGTCTCGGCAGGCAGTGCGAGCACGCGGTGCAGCATCGTCGGCACCACCGCGGTCGTGGTGATCGCGTGGCGCTGGACGAGCTCGAGGAACGGCTCGGGCTTGAACTCGTCCATGAGGACGACGGTCTGGCCGAGGATGGCCGAGAGCGACATGAAGCCGAAGGCCGTCGAGTGATAGAGCGGACACGCGACGAGGTGGACGTCGTCCACGCGGAGCGGCGTCTCGTTGAGGAAGCGGAACGCTGCCTGCATCGTGTCCTTCGGGAACTTGCGCACGGCGCCCTTCGGCTTGCCGGTCGTGCCCGAGGTGTAGATGACGACCGCGGCGTCCTCGTCGGCGGAGGGGTCGATCCCGCCGTTCGGTGCCGGGTCCTCGAGGAGAGTGTCGAGCGCCGTCGTGCGGATCCCGCCTGCGGAGCTGGGACCGTCTGCTCCGGCGACGAAGACGTTCTCGAGGAAATGCGGCGGGAGCTCGTCCTTGGCCTGCTCGAGGATCGAGAGGAGCTCGGGCTCGGTCGCGATGCCGCGGGCACCCGAGTGGGTCGCAAGGTAGACGAGCTCCTTGGCCGTCGAGCGCCACGAGATGCTCACCGCAGCGGCGCCCGCGCGCGCCGCCGCCGCCCCGAGCTCGACGAACTCCTGACGGTTCCGCATCATCAGGATGATGCTCTTCTTGCGGCCGATCCCGCGGCGGGTGAGCCCGGCGGCGAGGCGATCGATGCGCTCGTCGAGCTCGCCCCAGCTCGTCGTGCGGCCGCGCCAGATCAACGCCGGCTTGCTCGGCGTGTTCCGCGCGTTGACGCGATAGATCAGCGACGGGTTCTGCGAGCCGCTCACGAGCACGCGCGCGAGCTCGATCATGCCGGGCCTGGAGAGCGACCACAGCATGCCGGTCTG
>JANXVA010000404.1 GCA_025351875.1 Myxococcales bacterium
CCGGAGGTCCCACGAGTCAGAACGAGCCGAGGACCATCACACCGCCCGAGTTGCCGCCGACCTGCGGCACCACGCGGGTCTTCGGCTTCGGTGCTCGGGCCCTGTTGGGCTCGCTCGAGCCCGGGTCCGTGAAGAACAGGAAGGCGCCGACGCCGAGTCCGACCGCGCCGACGCCGCCGAGCGTCCACGCGAGCGCGGAGGCAACCTTCGCATCGCTGTCGATGCTCTGGCACTTGGAGTCGTACTTGCGGCACTCGGTCCCTGCGATGCCAGGCTTGTCGAGGCGGCGCGCGTAGTCCTCGCCGTCGCTCTGGAGGCTGTTCCAGTGGAACGCCTCGTAGATCGCGACCGCGCCGAGGATGGCGCCGACGCCCATCGAGATGCCGCCGATGATCTTGCGCGTCCTCACGGGGCTGCCCTCGGCCGGCGGCTCGGCCGCGCCCTGCGGCGTGAACTCGACGACCGTCTCGCGACCGGCGGTCACGAGAACGTTCCGTTTGACCGCGGGGCCACCCGCCGGAGCAAGCTCGATCGAGTGGCCACCCGCCGCGAGCTCGACGCGCGCCGTGCCCTGCGCGAGCGCGACGTGCTTCTCGCCGTCGACGACGATCTCGCCGGTCTGCTCCGTCGACTTGATGATCACGACGCCAACCGCCGCGCCACCGAGCCGCTCGACGATGCGCGTCGCGATCTTGCGGAGGGTGTCGTCGTTCGAGTCCTTGAGGTTGTCCGCGTAGGACTCCTTGAGGACCGTGTCCGCCTTGCCCTTTTGGTAGAGGTGGATTTCCGCGGTGACCTGGCCCTGCGCCGGGCCTTTCATGACGAAGCCCCAGATGTACCGTTCCGTCCTGATCTGCTCCGCGATCCTCTGCTGGCACTCCGGCGGCGGCCGTGTCGGACACTTCATCGAGGCCGTGAGCATGCCGAGCGACTGCGTCGTCTCGATCAGCGACCAGCCCGGGGCGGCTCGGATGCGTGAGCGCACGGCACCCGTGACGGCGTCGGCCTGCTCCTCGGAGTCCTCCGAGTCGAACGCGAGCACGGCGACCGGGACGGTGTGAGCTCCGGGCTGATCGGCGCGCGCGATTCGCGGGAGCGCGAGCACCGTCAGCATGAGCAGCACGAAGAGCCTCATTCCGAGCTTCATTCCACGGCAGAGCATCGTGGCCGAAGCGTAACGCGCTTCCGGCGCCCGGATCACGCGCTTCGTTCGCCCGATCGGGACAAAGGGGTCTAGCCTCGCCTACGGTCCCACCAAATGCGCATCACGGGCGGACGCTGGCGATCCCGAGCGCTCGAGGCCCCTCGAGGGATGGCCACCCGACCATCCTCCGATCGGGTGCGCGAAGCGCTCTTTTCGATGCTCGCGTCGGACGGCGTGCTCGGCCACGACGCCGAGCAAGGCGACCTCGGCGCGCGCGTCCTCGATCTCTACGCCGGGACGGGGGCGCTCGCGTTCGAGGCGCTCTCGCGAGGCGCCGCCAAGGCCGTGCTCGTCGAGCACGGACGGGACGCGGTCGGTGCGATCCGCAAGAATGCCCGCGCCCTCGGGGCCGACGCGGACGTCGTGGTCTTCGAGACCACGGTGGAGAGAGCCCTCCCGAAGATCGAAGGCCGATTTGGGCTGGTCTTCCTCGACCCACCTTATGCCGACGTTCGAACGCCGTCGTTCTCGGGCATCCTCGAGAAGGCGGGCGCACTGGTGGCTCCGGGAGGGGTGCTCGTTCTCGAGCACGCCTCGACGGACGAACCTCCGGCAGTCGTCGGCCTGGCGCTCGATCGGAGCCGTCGCCACGGCGATACGACGCTAAGCCTGTACCGGGCTCTGGAGGCGTGACGCGAAAAAAGCCGGGTGCTTCGACGTGATGCGTCGACGAGCTTTGTGCGCTGGGAAAGTCCCGTATACACTCGCCCGCGGTCTCTCCGCCTCTCCCGTCAGGTCACCCCCCCAAGATGGCTTCGAAAGCACCTACCCCCTCGATGCAACCCCCTCAAGGGGTGCCGAGCGGCAATGGGAAGTTCATCGCGCTCGCGCTGCTGCTCCTCGGTGCGATCGGCGCCGTGATCGCGTGGAAGAGCTGCCAGAAGCCGCCCGAGCCGGTCGTGCTCACGCTCCCTGACGCCGGCCCGCTGCCGAGGCCGACGAAGAACATCGACGACGACATCCCGCCTCCGCCCGTGGTCGAAGACGCCGGCACCGATGCCGGCAAGAAGGCCACGCTCGCCGTCTTCACGGGCAACCAGTGCGACGCGAAGAAGTGCACCGGCTCGGCAGGCTCCGACGTCGAGACCGCGCTCTCCTTCCGCGCGAAGCAGGCGCACCGCTGCTACGACAACGCGCTCGGGCAGGACCCGACGCTGCGCGGCAAGGTCTCGATCGCCGTGCGTATCGGCTCGAACGGGCAGGCATGCTCCGCGGGTGTCGCGAGCAACGAGCTTGCGTCGGCACCGAGCGTCGCGACGTGCGTGGCCGGCTATTTCCGCGGCCAGGCGTTCCCCGCTCCCAAGGGCGGCTGCGTCGACGTCAACATCCCGATCAACTTCGTCCCGAGGCAGTGACGATGCGCTTGCAGCGCGCGGCGCGCGGGTGGGTCGTTTGTGGCGCCGTCGCGGCGCTCGTCGGGACGATCGTGATCGCTTGCACCGACGGCGTGACGCCCGATTGCTCGGACGCCGCCACCCAGTGCGGCCCCAACATCGACGGATCGACCACACCGCTCGAGACATCGGTCGTCTCCGAAGCATCGCTGCCCGAGGGCGGTGGTGACAGCGGCGGTGGCGACGGCGCCGGTGACGCGCCGAACGACAGCGACGCCGCCCTCGACGCCGGCGACGGAGGCTGACGATGCGCGGCTCGGCGGGGCGCGTCGGGCGCGCGGAAGCCGCCCGCGTGCTTCTGGCCATCGGTGTCGCGCTCACGGGCGCGCTCATCGCGTGCGGCGAGACGCGAAGTCCGATCGGTGAGGAGTGCTTGCGCGGGGACGACTGCCTGTCCGGTGTCTGCTCGGCGCGAACGTGCATCGCCGCGCCAGGTCTGGTGAACGGCGCCGGACCACCTCCTCCCGACGAGACGCCCCGCATCCCGACCGGCGAAGGCGGGATTGCCCCGATCGACGCGCGGGCCGAGGGCGGATGAACGAGCACGGCGTCTTGCTCACCGTCGCGTACGACGGGAGCGCCTTCTCGGGTTGGGCAACCCAGAAGGAGACGCGTACGGTCGAAGAGTCGCTCCGCGGGGCGATCCTCGCGCTCGACCCGCGCGCTCTGGGGCCGCGAGGGTGCAGCCGTACGGACGCGGGCGTCCATGCGGAGGGACAGCTCGCCGCATTCGACACGTCGCTCACGATGCCTCCGCGCGGTTGGGTGCTGCAGCTGAACCAGAGCTTGCCCGACGACGTGACGGTCCGCTCCGCTCGGGCGGTGCACGTCGCGTACAATCCTCGCTTCACGAGCGTGAAGAAGCGCTATCGCTATCTGCTCGTGAGGGACAAGGTGCCCGACCCGCTTCTCCGAAACAGGGCGTGGCGCGTCGGCTTCGACATGGACATGGACAGGATGGTGCGTGAGGCACGAGCGATCGTCGGGACACATGACTTCGCAGCGTTCCGCTCCGCGCGCGACGTGCGCGAGGTGACGACGCGCACCATCAGCTCGGTCGAGGTGGGACGGATCGCTTCCGACCCGCGGCTCTGGACGATCACCATCGAGGGCAACTCGTTCCTCTACAACATGGTGCGGATCCTCGTCGGCACCCTCGTCGACGTCGCACGAGACGTGCTCCCCGAAGGCGCTGTCGCGAACGCGCTCGAGATGAAGGAGCGCGGCGTCGCCGGTCAGACGGCGCCGGCTCACGGTCTCACCCTCATGCACATCGACGCGACGCTTCCCAAAGGCGCAGGTGATCCATGGCCGCCGTGATGCAGCCGACCTCGATCGCCGTCCGTGCGGCCAACCCGAACGAAGGGCACACGATCGCCGGGCTCTGGCGGGAGCTCTGGGACGCTCACGAGGCCTGGGGCGGCTACGCCGGCACGCGCGACCCGAAGGTCTACGAGCAGCTCGCGAACCGGCTCTCCGAGGACGCGCGAGTGCGCGGTGGTCAGTCGATCCTCGGCCGTCACGTGCATCTCGTCGCCGATAGCGGCGGCACTGCAGTCGGCCAGGTCGAAGGATGGTTCGAGCGGCACGGCGTGGACGACGCGACGCCCTTCACGTGCGAGGTGCGCTCGCTCATCGTGTCGTCGCAAGCGCGCACGCGGGGCGCCGGGCGTGCACTGCTCGAGGGCCTCGCCGACGTCGCACGGCACCTCAGTCGTGGCGCCCCGGTCGTCCTCGCCGCGGAGGTGCTCGAGCCGAATCCCGCCCACACCTTCTATGCGAACGTCGGCTACAGGCCGGTCTCGTGGACGGGTCGAGTTCCCACGGGCGGCGCGCCCGACGCCTCGCCCTACGATTTGTACGTCGCGCGCGTCGCGTCGCCGAACGACGCCCTGCCGATTGCGCTTCTCGACCCGGCGCTCGCCGCGCGACGTCGCGGACAGGGTGACCTCCGCTTCGATCGCCCACGGGCCGTCGATGCGACGTTCGTGGGGGCGCTCGCTGCGCACCTCGCGCGCCCGTCGGCGAGCGACCAGAGCGAGCTCGTCGCGGTGGACGCCGGCGGGATGGTGCGCGCGAGCGCGAGCCTCACGGTGATGTCGCTCGACCCGCCATTTTTGCCCGCGCGAAGAGGGCTGCTCGGCCGCTTCGCGACCGATCCAGCGCTCGATCCGCGCCCGATGGTGGCGGCTCTCGTGCGGCTCGGCCGCAGGCTCGCGTACGTGCGGGGCGCCGCGACGCTGGAGCTCACCGATCTCGACCCGCCGGGACACCCGATCAACGCAGGCGCAATGGCCGTCGGCGCGACGCCCTGGTCGCGCATCGTCGAACGCTTCGCCTGACTCACGTCTTTCCAGGACTCATTTTGGCCGGAAGGGGCACTTCGTCGTCCTCTTTTCCCCCAGGCCAGCGCGTTTGCTACGGTTCCGTCATGCGCTCCGCCTTCTCTTCGCTTTCGCTCGTTCTCGGGCTCTCGCTTCTGGCGCCGTCCGCGCTCGCGGAGACGGTACCGCCGGCCGACAAGCCGCCGCCTGCGGCGCCGGGCGCAGTCGCCGAGGCGAGGAAGCTCTCGGACGCATTCGTTTCGGTCGCCGAGCGCGTCAGTCCGTCCGTCGTGCAGATCGACGTGACGGCGCGCGAGGAGGGGGCCGACCAGATCACGCGCTTCTTCGGCAAGAACCAGGACTCGCCCATCGCCCGCGGGACCGGCTCCGGCGTCATCTTCACGCCCGAGGGCGCCATCCTCACGAACAACCACGTCATCGATCACGCGCTCACGATCAACGTGCGCCTTCGAGACGGGCGTCTCCTGCCCGCGAAGCTCCTCGGTCGTGACCCGGCGACGGACCTCGCCGTGATCAAGATCGAGGGCACCAACTTCACGGCGGCGAAGTTCGCGGACTCCGACAACGCCCGAGTCGGCGAGTGGACGATCGCGATCGGCTCGCCGTTCGGCCTCGGCTACACCGTGACCACGGGGGTGCTCAGCGCGAAGGGCCGCGGCGGACTCGGCATGAACCAGATCGAGGACTACCTGCAGACCGACGCGAGCATCAACCCGGGAAACTCCGGCGGTCCGCTCTGCGATCTCGACGGTCGCGTCCTCGGCATCAACACGATGATCGTCGGTCGCGGCACGGGCATCGGCTTCGCGGTCCCGTCGAACCTCGCGCGGCGCGCCGCCGAGCAGATCGTCAAGAACGGCCACGTGCAGCGCGCGTGGATCGGCGTCGGCATCCAGGATCTGACGCCCGAGCTCGCCTCGGCAATGAAGGTCGACCCGCGCGCGGGCGTCCTCGTGAACTCGATCACCGACGGGGGACCCGCGGCGAAGGCGAACATCAAGGCAGGCGACATCATCGGCGCCGTTGCAGGCAAGAAGGTCGCTGACGGACGCGAGCTCGTTCGCGAGGTCATCGCGCACGAGGTCGGCCAGACGATCCAGCTCGAGATCGTCCGCGACGGCAAGAAGTACGGCACCAACATGACGCTGACCGCTCGGCCGGAGGCCGCGGTGCCGATCCTTCCCGTGCAGCAGCAGAGCGTCCCGCAAGCGGGGCTAGGGCTCAGCGTGCGCGATCTCACCCCTCAGCAATCCGCGCAGCTCGGCCTCAGCCCGAAGCCGCTGCCGATCATCACGACCATCTCGCCCGGCTCGGCCGCCGACCGCGCGGGCCTCAAGCCTGGCGACGTGATCGTGGAGGCCGACGGCATCCAGGACCCGACGGCCGCCCAGCTCGGCGAGGCGGCGAAGGACGGCCAGCTCCTCGTGCGCGTTCGCCGCCGGGATGCGAGCTTCTACGCGGCGATGAAGAAGTAATCCTCGGCGGGATAGCCGGCGATTGACGGAGCGCGGCGCGAAGGGCACAACCCTCCGCGCATGCTGGACATCAGGCAAGTGGCGATGGGCACCGGTGGGGCAGAGCTCAAGGACTTCCTCGGGGTGGTCGATCGCATCTTCGCGGGCGATACCCACTACATCCGTCCCATCGATCTGGACATCAAGGAGCGCCTCGACCCGAAGAAGAACCCCTTCTTCGAGCACGCCGAGGGCACTATTTTCATGGCGTACGAGGGCCGCAAGTGTGTCGGCCGGATCACCGCGCAGATCGATCGCGAGCACCTCGACCGCCACAAGGACCAGACCGGCTTCTTCGGCTTCTTCGACACGGTCGACGACCCCGAGGTCGCACGCGCGCTGCTCACGCGCGCCGAGTCCTGGCTCCGCCAGCGCGGGATGAAGAAGGTCCGCGGTCCGTACTCGCTCTCGATCAACGAGGAGTCGGGCTGCCTCGTCGAGGGCTTCGACGCCCCGCCGGTCCTCCAGAACCCGCACCACCGCTCCTACCAGGGCCAGCTCATCGAGCAGGCGGGGTACACGAAGGAGAAGGACTTGTTCGGTTGGCGGTACGAGGTCGGCGATCTCAACCCGCGCGTCCGCAAGGCCCGCGACGACATCCGCGCGATGCCCGAGGTGAAGTCTCGCCCGCTCTCGAAGAAGGACCTGTCGCGCGACGTCGCGATCACGCTCGACATCTTCAACGACGCCTGGAGCGACAACTGGGGCTTCGTCCCGCTGACGAAGAAGGAGGCGGCCAAGATGCAGGCCGACCTGAAGCTCTTTCTCCTCCCAGAGATCACGCGAATCGTGACCATCGACGGCGAGCCCGCAGCGGTCGCGCTCGCGATGCCGAACATCAACGAGCTCATTCCCGATCTCCACGGCAAGCTCTTTCCGCTCGGGATCGCGAAGCTCCTCTACCGCCTCAAGGTCGAAGGCGCGAAGAGCGGCCGCCTCCTCATCCTCGGCATCAAGAAGAAGTTTCGGATGAACCGAAAGTACGCCGGCCTCTCTCTCTTCCTCTACGCCGAGATGAACGACGGCGGCCGCAAGTGCGGCATGACCTGGGGCGAGCTCGGCTGGACGCTCGAGGACAACGCCGCGATCAACACCGGCATCCGCATGATGGGCGCGAAGAAGTACAAGACGTACCGGGTCTACACGAAGGACCTCGCCTCGAGCTGACCTCTCCGCGCCGAGCTACGCGGGCGCGCCGTGTGACTCACACGGCGCGATCTCCCGAGGGTCGGTCAGCTGCTGCAGTGCGTCTTCAGGTCGGCGAGGAAGCGCTCGTGGCCGGCGATCGCCGAGGCGGCTTCGCGCCAGCCCTTGCCGATGATCGCGGCAGCCTCGCGGCGCTCGGTCGCGAACTTGCGGTCGGTCTTCGCCTCGCCGTCGAGCCACGCCGCGAACGTGTTGAACGCGGCGCGCTTCTTCTCGTTCCTGGACGCGTGGTCGCGCCACTGCTTGGCGTGCTCTTCCTTTCGGGTGGCGTCTGCGTCGCGGATCTTTGCCCCCGAGATCAGCTCGAGCTCGACCTTCTTGTCGTAGTCGATGGCCGTGCGGAGATCGCGGATGCGGTTCTCCTGGAGGCTCGCGGCTTCGCGGCAGAGATGGTCGTGATCGCCCGCCAGCGGGAGCGCTTCGTCGCTCTGGACAGCCGGCGCCTTGGGCTCCTCGCCGGCGAACGCGGGCGCAGCGAAGATCATCGAGACGAGCATCAGCGGCAGAGCGAGCTTCTTCATGGGCTTTTTCCTCCTAGGAAAGGCAACAGCGTCGAAACAAGACGCTGACGGACCTCAACCATTCAAGTTTGAAAGCTCTGCGTGTCGCATTTGCTCAAACGTGCGCATACATGAGCCCACACTGTCGGCGCCGTTGACGCGCGCCGGGGATCTGGCAGAAGTGGCCCCGCAATGAAGGTCCTCGTCACGGGCGGAAGCGGTTTCCTGGGCAGTCACGTCGCCGAGCAGCTCTCGGCGGCCGGGCACGAGGTGCGGGCGCTCGTCCGTAAGAGCTCGAACCGCAAGTTCCTCTCGACGCTGAAGAACGTCGAGCTCGCGGAGGGCGCCGTCGAGGATCGCAAGAGCGTCGACGCCGCGATGAAGGGCGGCATCGACGCCGTCGTCCACTCCGCAGGTCTCGTGAAGGCGCGCAACGAAGCCGAGTTCTTCGAGGTCAACACGCAGGGCACCGTCAACCTGCTCGACGCCGCGATCGAGCACGCGCCGAACCTGAAGCGCTTCGTCCACGTGTCGAGCCTCGAGGCCTGCGGGCCGTCGCTCGACCGCAAGCCGGTGCCGCTCGATCAGGAGAAGCCCGTCACCGCGTATGGTCGCTCGAAGCTCGCCGCCGAGAAGGAGATCGTCGCGCGCAAGGAGAAGGTCCGCTCCGTGATCCTCCGCCCGGCGCTCATCTACGGACCGCGCGAGATCGAGGTCTACGAGGCTTTCAAGGCCGTGAAGAAGCACCAGTACCCGGTCATCGGGGACGGCACGATGATCGCTTGCTACTCGTACGGCCCGGACTGCGCGCGCGCGTGCATCCAGTCGATCGACGCGGACATCCCGAGCGGCAGCATCTACTTCATCGACGACGGCGCCGAGCCGCTCAGCATGACGCGCGCGATGGGCGAGCTCATTCCCGAGGCGCTCGGCGTGAAGCCGTTCTTGCGCATGGGGATTCCGTTTCCGGTCTTGACCCTCGCGTCGTTCGGCGTCGAGGCGTACGGCAAGGTCCGCGGCAAGGCCATGATGCTCACGCGCGAAAAGGTGGCGATGCTCCGCCATCACTGGGTCTGCGACAGCACGAAGACGCAGACCGATCTCGGCTGGAAGCCCGAGGTCCGCTTCGGCACCGACGGCGTTCACCTGACGGCCAAGTGGTACCAGGACAACGGCTGGCTCTAGCCGTGCACGCACGCGTGGTCCGCACGCTGGGCGCGCTCGCTGGGCGCGATGGCGCTCGCGTCCCGCGTGTGGCGGACCTGCCGCGCAGGCGCCGCCCACGTACGCCGTGCGGCCAGCGGACGACATGCTCGTTCATCGCGTGCAGGCCGCGTACGACGCGGTTCGGCGCAGCGCTCGCTTCTGGCCAGGCTTCGACAAGACCGAGGTCAAGGCGATGCTCATCTACGACGCACGCGGAGAGCCCTACGCGCGCATCCGAAAGGTCGACGGCTGGCTCGGGCGCATCGGCTGGCGCGACTTCGATGCCGACACGCGGCACCCGCGATCCGAGCCGATGATGATCATGCAGGAGCTCGCAACGGCGAAGGAGAACCACCGCGGCGTCGCGTCGACCGAGGACTGGATCGGCGTCTACGTGCACGAGTGCTTCCACGTGTTCCAGCACGACTTCTCCGACGTGCGAAAGGCCCAGAAGATCGGCGTGGACGAGAGCGGTGACCGAGGTGTCCTCGAGAAGCTCGCGACGAGCGAGGCCTTCGAAGATCCAACGCTCGCAGCCGATCCGTTGGCGCGCCAGTACGTGTCGCCGCAGGCCGCCGCTCGCGGCACTCGCAAGACGCTCCGGCGAACGTTGTCGTACCGCGGCGTCGGGAACTATTTCTATACGATCGGCGAGCTCGTGAGCCGCCTGCTCGACGCCGCCGACGAGGGCTGGAAGCAGAAGGTCTTCGACCGCGGCACGCTGCTGATCGGCGCGGTCGGTGCGCTTCCCGAGTGATCCGCACCGCGTGATCCCCACAGTGCGAACGCCTGACGACGCCTGCGGGCGACGAGCGCAGCGAGCGCTAGCGAGAGCACGAGCCACGTGCCGCTGCGTCGTGACGAAGACCGCCCGGTGGCGCTGCAGCCGGAGCTATCGTCGCTCGGTGCGGCGTCGGGCGAGCCAGACGGCGTGGCCGGAGAGCTCGTGGCCGGAGCGGCGCCGTCCGGCGCGGCGGTCCCACCATCTCCGCTCGCCGGCCCCTGCGTCTGCGCCGCCGGCAAGAGGCCCTTCGTGAGCAGATTGGCGTAGATCGCGCCGAGCTGCTGATCGCGATCGACCCAGGTCGCGGAGCCGCTGGTGGCGCGCGTCGCGATCACGATCTCCGCTCCCCGATCGGGGATCGGTGCGCCGGCCGCGTCGAGCACGGGAAGACAGGTGTACGTGGCGAGGACGAACTCTCCGTCGCCGAAGCCGAGCTTGCCGAAGGTTCGCCAGTGGCCGCGGCTGTCCTTCTCGACGGCGGCCATGTCGAGTGCGGACTGCACGTAAATCGTGGTGTCGGCCGCGAGCCCCCCGAGCTCGCCCGGGTACCACGCCGAGCTCGCCGGGCCGTAGAACAGCGTCTCCACATCCGGCTTCGTGAGATCGGGCAGGCGCGTGGGCGCGTCGTCCCAGGCCGCGAGGCGCTTCATGAACTCGGCGAGGGTGTGCGTCGAGAGGTGATTCGGGATGCCTGACTGGTCGTCAGGGGCGACCGAAATAGCAGCGCCGTTCGGCTCGGTGAACGTGTAGCCGAGGTCGGTCGGGGCAGGGACGCCATAGTTGCCGCCATACGTCTCCGTCGTGGGGCGGGCGAGCCAGTCGTGCACGAGCGACATCACGTGCGCGCGACCCGCCACGTTCAGGAAATAGTGCGCGAGCCCGTTCGACGTGTAGCGATCCTCTCGGTAGCTCGCGATGACCGTGACGAGATCGCCCAGCCACGCGCCGTTGGCGGCCTTTGCCGTGAGCCCTACCTTGCCGCCGGACGCCTTGCGGAGCGCAGCGCCCGCGCCAGCGGCGGCCATGAACTTGGTCGAGCTCCATGGCTGGAAGGCGTCGTCGTGCGTGCCGTTGCTGAGGTACCGGTAATACGGCACACCGGCGACGCGCCGGATGAGGATCGCCGTGACGTCGACGTCCGCGGGAACGATCCCCTTCAGCGCCGTGCCGTCGACCACCACCGGCGCGCTCGACGACGCAAATCCCGCCGTCACCGTGGACACGATCGGGCAGCTCACCGTGCGATCGTGGTTCGACGGCGTGCGCTTCTTCTGACAGGCGTCGTCCTGGAATTCGAGATGATCGGCGTCGACCTGCGCGCAGCTGCCGATGGCCTGCCGCGTGGCGCTCACGACCGCGAGCCCCGCGAGCGCACCGCGAATCACGTTGCGACGGGAGGGAGCACGGGTACGCACCTTCGCTCGATGGTGCCTCGAACCGGCTTCAGGCGCCAGGCCGCTACCTCCGTGTTGCGACCTCGAATGTAGCGCCCTCCGCGCAGGGTGGTGCTCGGTTGATGCGGTGTGAGGGTGGCAGGCCGCATTGTCGCGCCTGATTTCGCGCAGATTACGCGGGCACGTGCCGTGCTTCGAGGAGCGCTCGGAGGACGTGAAGTGCGCGCCAGAGTCAGCAGCTGCGAATTCCCGAGCGACTCGAGCCTCCTCGTGGAGGCGTGCGTTGCGCGTGTTCGTGAGCTCGCCCGCCTCGACGAGGATGTGGTCCTACCGCCGCTCCCGCGCGTGGCGCCGCGACGCGACGTCGTCATCCTCACCAAGAAGGACACTGCCGGTAGCGCCGCGGGCTGGCCCGCGAGCGAGCCGCCGGTCGCGTCGGCGGGAGATGCGCTCGGCGCGAGCGTCGAGCTCGTCGTCGAGCGCGTCTCCCCCCGGAGCGATCTCTCGTCGAGGACGTCGCGCGCGCCCTTGATCGTCTGCGCGCTCGTGGCGATCGGCTTCGCGAGCGCTGCGCTCCTCACGAGCCCCGCCGGCAAGGCCCCGGGGGTGGTCCGTTTCACGAGCAGCGTGCGCGTCCACGCGCGCCACGCGGCCCAGGCGGTCGCGCAGCGCGCGAGCTCGTTCGCCCGCTGACGCGGGGCGCTCCGCTCGAGCTTTCCAGCTCCCTCACCGGCCTTCCACGCACGCCGGTGAAGGGGCGCCGGCACGGCGAGTCTGCTTTCCGTGGCCTTTTACGGCAGTGAGAGGCGTGATGCGCGGCCGGTATCTCTGCTAACCTGCCCGGTCCTGGCCCTCGGCCCGGGAACAAGCTGTTTCCGGGCTTGGTTTCAGATCGATCGAAAGGACCGCGCCTCACCCATGCTCGCCTGGGCCCTCAAGAAGCTCCTCGGCACCTCGCACGAACGCGAAGTGAAGAAGCTCAAGCCGCTCGTCGAAGAGATCAACAAGCTCGAGCCCACGATCTCCAAGCTCAGCGATGCCGAGCTCAAGGCCAAGACGGCCGAGTTCAAGCAGAAGCTCGAGAACGGCGCGACGCTCGACGACATCCTCGTCGAGGCCTTCGCCGTCTGCCGCGAGGCCGGCAAGCGCGCGCTCCGCATGCGCCACTACGACGTGCAGATGATCGGCGGCATGGTCCTCCACAAGGGCATGATCGCCGAGATGCGCACGGGCGAGGGCAAGACCCTCGTGGCCACGCTCGCCTGCTACCTGAACGCGCTCGAGGGCAAGGGCGTCCACGTCGTCACCGTGAACGACTACCTCGCTCGCCGCGACTCGGAGTGGATGGGCAAGCTGTACGGCTTCCTCGGTCTGTCGACCGGCGTCGTCGTCAACCAGCAGAACGACACCGAGAAGCGCGCCGCGTACAAGTCGGACATCACCTACGGCCAGAACAACGAGTTCGGCTTCGACTACCTCCGCGACAACATGAAGTTCAGCGCGCTCGACTACGCGCAGAAGGAGCTCAACTACGCGATCGTCGACGAGGTCGACTCCATCCTCATCGACGAGGCGCGCACCCCGCTCATCATCAGCGGCCAGGCCGAGACGTCGAGCGAGAAGTACAAGTCGATCAACGAATGCATCCCGCGCCTCCGTAAGGACGAGCACTACGTCGTCGACGAGAAGCAGCACTCCGTCTCGCTGACCGACGAAGGCGTCGACATGGCCCAGAAGCTCCTGGCCGTCTCGAACCTCTACGACCCGGTCAACCTCGAGTCGCTCCACATCATGAACCAGTGCCTTCGCGCGCACACGCTCTACAAGCGCGACGTGAACTACCTCGTCACCGATGACGGCAAGGTCCTCATCATCGACGAGTTCACCGGCCGCGTCCTCGCAGGGCGCCGCTGGTCCGACGGTCTCCACCAGGCCGTCGAGGCGAAGGAGCTCGTGCCCATCCAGGAAGAAACCCGGACGATGGCCACGATCACGTTCCAGAACCTCTTCCGCCTCTACAAGAAGCTCTCCGGCATGACCGGCACGGCCGACACCGAGGCCGAAGAGTTCCACAAGACGTACAAGCTCAACGTCGTCACCATCCCCACGAACAAGCCGATCAAGCGCACCGACTACGAGGACCTCGTCTACAAGACCGAGCGCGAGAAGTTCACCGCGGTCGTCAACGAGATCATGGATGCCCACGAGAAGGGCCGCCCGGTCCTCGTCGGAACCACCAGCGTCGAGAAGAGCACCGCGATCGCGAAGATCCTCAAGAAGAAGGGGATTCCGCACGCCGTCCTCAACGCCAAGCAGCACGAGAAGGAGGCGTACGTCGTCGCTCAGGCCGGTCGGAAGGGCGCCATCACGGTGTCGACCAACATGGCCGGTCGCGGCACCGACATCGTGCTCGGCGGCAGCCCCGAGATGCTCGCGAAGCTCGAGTTCAAGGAGCAGAACCGCGACGAGGACGCCGAGAAGGAAGAGTTCGAGAAGGTCATCAAGAAGTACGAGAGCTCGTCGAAGAAGGAAGGCGACGAGGTCCGCGAGGTCGGCGGTCTGCACATCGTCGGCACCGAGCGCCACGAGTCACGCCGCATC
>JANXVA010000427.1 GCA_025351875.1 Myxococcales bacterium
GGCTACTTGCGCGCGTTCCGTGGGCTCGTAGCGGAGTGAGCTCCGCTGTCACCCGGCGAAGAAGGACCTCGCGAGGAGCACCGAAGCGCCGCAACCGACGCCGATGACCGCGCCTCCCGCGATGTCGGTCGGGTAATGCACGCCGAGGTAGAACCGCGACAGCGCGACGGCGAGCGCCCAGACGCCCACGGCATGGGCCCACGGGTGTCCCACGATCTCGAGCGCGACGAAGAACGCGACGGCCGCGGCGGCATGCGACGAGGGGAACGAGTAGCACGTGGGGGGAGCGACCGCGGGATCGTAGCCGGGCAACGTCTGCGCAGGACGCGGGCGGCGCACGAGACGTTTCACGACCGACCCGACCGCGTACGCCAGCAGCGCGGTCGACGCGGCTCGCAGAAACGTGCGCTGGGCGGGCAGGACATGGAGTCCCACGAGGTCGAGCAACCCGAGCACGCCGAACGCGACGAACCAGGTCTTCCCCGTACCCGTGTACGTCACCGCGCGAAACGGCGCCGTGAGCCAGGCGCGGCGCTGCCTTCGTACCCACAACATGCTCGCGCGATCGAACCGCACAGCGGCTTCGTTACGAGTTGCGTGGCAGCCCGTCAAGGCGTCGGCTGGTGCTGGTGATGGAATGCGTGGTCGGCGCGATGTCACCTCGCCTCCGTGAGCGCGAGAACACCTGCGTGAACTCCGCGCCGAAGAAGAGGATCATCGAGCTGAAGTTGATCCACACGAGCAGCACCGCGAACGAGCCTGCCGCGCCATAGCTCGACGAGACGCTGGTCTTGCCGAGGTAGAGGCCGATGAGGAGCTTGCCGATGGCAAAGAGCACGGACGTGAACGCCGCCCCGAGCCACACGTCCTTCCAGCTCACCTTCACGTTCGGCAGCACCTTGTAGATCGCCGCGAAGAGCCCGGTGATCACTGCGAACGAGACGACGATGTTCGTGACCTGAAGCGCGATGTTCCAACCGGGGAACGCGCTCGCGGTGTAGCGGCCCAGCGCCGAGAGCGCGGTCGACACCATGAGCGACACCAGCAAGAGGAAGGCGATCACCATGACCATGGCCAGCGAGAGCACGCGAGCCCGGAGGAACCCGAGGATCCCGCTCGTCTTGTTCTTGTCGACGCCCCACATGTCATTGAGCGTGTCCTGCAGCTCGACGAACGCGCCTGTGCCGCCGACGCCGAGCATCAGGACTCCCAGGATGGTGGCGATGACGCCGCGTCCCGGCTTGCTGGCGCTCTTCATCATCTCCTGAATGGCCGTCGCCCCCTCGTCGCCCACCATTCCGCGGAGCTCCTCCTGCAGCTGCCCCGTCACCGCGTCCGTCCCGAAGACGAAGCCCGCCACGGCGACCGCGATGAGCAGCAGCGGCGCGATCGAGAACACCGTGTAATAGGAGAGGCTCGCCGACCGCGTGAAGCCGCGATCGTCGAGCCACTGGTCGACGGTCTGCCTCAAGAGCCCGAGCATTTTTCGCGGTGTCATCCGATCAGCTGCGTCGCTGTTCCTGCGCCGGATCGCCGTACGGATCGGCAGTGGCCGGCTTCACGTTGCGCGGCGCGCCTCCGCCCGCTTGGTCGGCCGGATCGCCGTACGGATCCTGGCTCGCGGGCTTCGGCTGGTTCGGATTGTTGTGCGGGTGGTTCGAGAACAGATCGGTCACCTGACCGATCAACTTGCCCGCGTCGAGGCCGCTGCTTCCGCCCGCGTGGTGCTGGGTGATCGCCTGGGTGACCTGTGCGAGGAGTCCGTCGAGAGCGCCCATGAGAAATAGCCTTTCGGTTCGAGGTTGGATTCGGATGAGTCGTGCGATGAGCGTCCGCGCGCCTAGTCGTCGGCGCCGAGGCCCGCGAGGTCGCGGCCAGTGGCGTTGCCGTCGTAGCCCTGGAACGGACGGTACTCGGCGGCCTCCGACTCGGAGACCTTGAGGCCCTCGGGGGGCGGCGTCACCCAGTGAGCGCGGTGATCGGCGTCGCGGTAGTACACGCGACCGTTCTTCGAGAGGTAATATTGACCGTCAGCCCCCGTGGTCGTCGCTGCGTTCTGGTGGTGCTTGTACATGTAGTAGAGGGCCGCCGCGCCGGCGAGGACCACCACCTTCTGCCCAGTCGTCACGCCCTTGTGCGCCTCGGGCGCGGGCGCGTACGGCGCGTTGTTGAGCTGGCCCTGGCCGCTCCGGGAGTCGTCGACCGGCGGCGGCGGGGCAGACTTGCTGCACGCGGCGGAGGCGCCGAGCGCCGTGGTGAGAGCGAATGCGAGGGCGAGGCGCTGATGGATCATGGTTCTCGAAGCCCGAAGCAATGTCCGTGCGCAAAACGCGGTCGCGGCTGCGCAAGCGTCGCGCAGCACCGTTTTCCTGCGGTCGACGCTGGCCCCCGCGCCCGGCCAGGAGTTGCAATTGCGCACGGCGGGGGCGATTTGCCCCGCCATCCGGCGCCTCTTCGGGATACTGGGACGCCAACCACGAAACCCGGACGATGGAAGAGGTAACTGCTTTGTCTTCGATGCGATCTTCCGAGCGGCGCGGCTCGTTCCTTCTTCTCACCGGAATACTCGCGGGGTGCTCGTCGTCGCCCTCGGACGGCGCGAGCCCTCCTGACACGACCGAGCCACATGGCTCGACCACGCCGGACGGCGGCGGAGTGGACGCGGCGCCCCGTCCCGAACCGACGTTCCTCGATCCGTCTTCGTACGCATCGCTGCTCGTGATCGATGGCAGGCTGCCTTACGGCGTGACACGGAAGCACGCGGCCGACGACGCGATCGCCGGAAGCAGGTGGGGCAGGCACGGCGGACCCATGGTGACCACCTCCGTCTACGGCGCGACCGGCACCGCGACGTCGACCGTCGTGCGATGGTCGCTCCCGACCGGCGCCGCCGACGCCGCCAGCCGCAAGGCGGTTCCGATCACCACCGCCACCGGCCTGCCCGCTACGTTCTTCTACGGTGCTGATGGCATGGTCGATCTGCCGTTCGGCGCGTCGTCACTCCTCAGCTACACCGGGAGCGGTGCTCCCTATCGCGGTGAAGCGCTTCTCTATGGCGCCGAGTACACGACGGTCTCGAGCCGCGCAAAGGCCAACGGCTTCTACTCCGGCATCGGCGTCACGGACGGAGCGCGTCAGCGCATCATCCACTCCTCCTTGTCTACGCTCGGAGCGACCGACTCCGCCACGAGCGACAGCGGGCTCTACGCCGCCGAGATCTGTGCGGGAAGCCTCGCGCCGAGCAGCGCGTGTCTCCCGCCGTCGAAGCTGTTCGGCTGGAACGGCGCTTCCGGGCCGGTTGCCAGCGATACCCACGGCAACGTGTTCGTCGGCGCCTCGACCTCGGACGGCGCGAGGTCCGACACTGTCTATGGACTGAGCAAGGCGCAGACCTTCGCGGTCGGCGCGCAGACGCCCGGCACCATCGCCTCGGTGAGCTCCGGCGGCACGTCCTCCATCGCAGCGCTCCCGCCCGTCGACGCGCTCGAGGGGTGGGTCCTCGGCCTCGGCTTCGGTCCGGCGAGCGCAATCTATGCCGCATCGTTCATCGAGAGCGGCGCGAGCGTCACGACCGGCTCCACGATGCTCGGATCGGCGATCACGAAGGGCGCCGACGCCGAGGCACTGTCGGTCTTCTCCGACGACGAAGGCGATCTATGGGTTGCCGTGACCACGAAGACGAGCGGCGTCTTCGTGGAGCTACGTCGACGCGTTCCCTGAACCGCCACGCGGCTCCTCGCGGTGGAGGGTTGTCGAGGAACTGACACGGAAGGAAAAAAGCCATGGACGCCAAACGAGAGAGTGACGTCACCCGCATGAAGCACCGCACGACGGTGGAACGGAAGTCCGACCGTGAGCTCGTCATCACACGAACCATCAACGGCCCGGCGCGCCTCGTGTTCGAGGCATTTGCCAGGCCCGAGCTGTTGAAGCAGTGGTGGGTACCGAGGTCGTTTGGCTTGTCGTTGCTCTCCTGCGAGGCGGATGTCCGGGTGGGGGGCAGCTACCGCCTCGTGTTCGCTCACGGAGCGTCGGAGCCGATGGCGTTCTTCGGGAAATACCTCGAGGTGGCACCGCACTCGCGCCTCGCGTGGACGAACGAAGAAGAGGGTGCTCACGGTGGGTCCGTGACCACGGTGACCTTCGAGGAACGAGATGGAAAGACGCTGCTCGTCATGAGCGAGCTACATCCCTCGAAGGAGGCTCTCGACGCTGCCCGCGCCTCGGGGGTGGAGCCTGGGACGCTCGAGACGCTCGAGCAACTCGAGGACTTCGTCGTCACCCTCGGCTGCGCTGCCGACTCGACACCGGGTCAGACGACCTCGTGCTGAGTGGCGAGTGAGCACAAGCGCCACACAACACGACCGTGGGTCGGGTCGGTAGCACGGCAGGAATTGGCCTTTTTTCCCGAAAACCCGGTCCGGAACGCACGTTCGTCATGTTGGCCCGGCGGTTGCTCATCCGGTCGGCATGTCGATCCTCCTCTTCGTCCTCTTCGGTGTCGTCGCTGGGTTCCTCGCGCGCGCCATCATGCCCGGCCGTCAGGCCATGGGCTTCGTCATGACCGCGCTCCTCGGCATCGGCGGCTCGTTCGTGGGCGGCTTCGTCGGCAGCATGCTGACCGGCCACTCCGTCATGGAGCTCCATACGTCGGGTCTCATCGGCAGCGTGCTCGGCGCGCTCGCGATCCTCTTCGTCATGGGCTTCGCGGGTCGCCGCAGCGCAGCGGCCTGACCGAACGTGAGCCGGCTCGCAGCTCTCCTCCTCGTCGCGAACCTCGGACTGGTCGCCGCTGGTTGCAAACACGACGAGGAGAAGCGCGCCTTCCAGCTCCGCGTCGCGATCCCCTCGGAGGGCGCTCCGTTCGCCTCTGCCTTGTATCAAGCGCTCGGCGTGGAGCTTCGACCCGGACACGCGGTGACGCTGCTCTCGAACGGCGCCGTCTTCGACGGCCTCGACGAGGAGATCCGCAAGGCTCGCCGGAGCGTTCACATCCTCCTCTACATCTGGGAGAAGGGCGCCGCCTCGGACCGCATCGTCGCCGCCCTCGTCGATCGTGCGAAGGCGGGCGTTGCCTGCCGGATCCTCATCGATGACTTCGGGAGTCCGGACTTCGCGAAGGATGTCCAGCCGGCGCTGACCGCGGCGGGGTGCGACGTCCGCATCTTCCGTCCCGGCCTGGTCGACGGAGACAAGCTCGCGCGAAACCACCGGAAGGTCGTCGTCGTCGACGGGCGCGTGGGCTTCACGGGCGGCTTCGGCATCCGCGACAGCTGGCTCGGCGACGGCGTCACCGGCAACGGCTGGCGTGACGCGAACGTGCGCTTCACCGGCCCGGCCGTCGCCGGCGCGCAGCAGGCGATCGCCGAGAACTGGCAGGAGGCGGGCGGCCCGCTCTTCCCGCTCGAGACTCTTCAGCCCTCCGATGGGTCGGGGCCCGCGTCGGCGGCCTTCGTGACGAGCACGGTCTCTCCGGTGCTCACGCGCGCGGAGCGGCTCGTTCAGCTGATGATCCAGGCCGCGAAGAAGCGCCTGTGGATCGCCAACGCCTACTTCGTGCCCTCGCACGCGATCCTCGAGATGTTGAAGCGCAAGGCCACCGAGGGCGTCGACGTCCGGCTCCTCATGCCCGGAAAAGACAAGAGCGACTCGAAGGCATCCGCGGGCGCGCAGCACGTCGAGTACGGGCCCCTCGTGGAGCGAGGCATCCACATCTTCGAGTACCAACCGTCGATGATGCACGCGAAGACGATGGTCGTGGACGAGGACCTGTCGGTCGTCGCTTCGATCAACCTCGATCCTCTCTCGCTGAACAAGCTGGAGGAGGTGGCGCTCGTCGTGCAAGACCGTGCCTTCGCGGCCAATCTGGCGAAGTCCTTCGAGGCGGACGTCACCCACACGCGCCCCGTCACGCGTTGACCCACTGCTCGAACGACCACGACAGTGTGAGGTAATTTCAGCTCCGCGCTCTCGCCGGCGTGCACACGTTGGAAGCGACGTCCACGTCCTTGCCCAGCAAGATTTCTGCTGGGCGATACTCGTCGCCGCGCTTCACGAACAGCGCGCCGGTCTGCGTGTAGCCGCACCCGACGATGTCGTTCTCGTGCCACTCGGTCCCACGGCGAACGTCCACCGCGAACGCCATGTACGCGCGGCCGCTCGCGTCGAGGGTCACGGCGGCCTGCGTCACACGCACGCGACGCTCCTGGGGCGGCATCCTCGCGCGCGAGAAGCGGCTCCGCTCCTTTTCCTTCTGGACGAGCGGCTCGAGCAGTCCCTTCTCGACGCGGCGCTGCACGATCGCCGCGGGCGGATCATCGGCCGACGCGGCTGAGGGAACGAGCAGGAGCACGAGGGCGCAGAGACCGAACCACCTTGCTGAGACCATGAGACATCCTTCCGAGAAAACGAACCTTCGCGCTCCACCGGCCGTAGAGCGTCTCAGCCACCGCGGCGCTTCCCACCACGGGAAGCCAGAGCGCGATGACGTAGGCTAGATCGGGCGAGACGCCCGCGACGTCGAGCGCCATGAGCATCGCGCGTGACGTGATCGCGACGCTCATCTGCGCGAAGACGTGGCCCATCGCCCGGCGATGCGCGACGAGGTCCCGCCGACGCGCAGCCGCGATGCCCTTCACCATGAAGAAGGCCACGAGCGCGTCGCTGAGCAAGAACCCTGCGGTGACGAACGCGCCGCCCTTCGCATCGAAGGCGAGCACGGCTCCAGAGGGAACCAGCGCGAGGAGAATGATCACGCCTGCCGCGCGGCCGAGCCACCGATGGATCGCGCGCCACCGCTGCACCGTCCGCGTCATGAGCAGGATGCAGAGCGGGAGCGACAAGAGCGCGGCCGTGACATGGACACGCAGGGACGCGAGCCAGAGCGTCGAGAAGCGCACTGGCAGCCTCTCGATCGCGAACGTCGGGAGCTCGCGGAAGTCGAAATACGCGAGGCTCGACGCGATGATGAACGCTGCGCCGAGCGTCATCGCCCCGAGGAAGAGGAGGCGCAGGCCGTCCGTACGAATGCGACTCCACACGCAGCCTTGGACGCGTGTGATCGCGCGAAGTTCTCCTGCAATGCTCGTGTTCGAGCGCGACGTGGACGCACTGCCAGAAGAGCCAGGACGCGCCATACGACGACGTCGTCGGGAGGGCCCAAAGTGTGACCGCGCGCGCGCGCATCCGTTCGCCGCGGCGCCGGTGAATGGATGATCGGTCACGACGAGGAGGACCGTGACGCTGCCGTCCTCCGGGCACGGCGCATCATCGAGCTGATGTTCGATGAGCACGGGATCGCCAGCGGGCGGTTCTTCGTCGAAAGAGGAGTTGCCACCGCCGGAACCTCGGTGCCGCAGGTGAGCTTTTCGCCACACTTCTGGTGGTGTCCTAACGAGTGACTGGCGATTTGCGGTCCTTCTAGCGGGCGCAGGAGCCGAGCGTTCGATATCCGCTCGGGGCAACCGTCAAGTGGGGCCATCGCTCGCCGTCAAACAGCGTGGATGAGTCTGGCCTCCAACTAGAGTCGATGGCATGAAACGGAAGGCGAAGGCACGGAAGCCCAAGGACCCGAAGGCGAAGGAAAAGAAGGCCAAGAAGCCCAAGGTCACGGGGTCGGCGGGCCCGCTGAGCGGAAGGTTGTCCGTCGCGACCCACACGTCGAAGCGCGAACGCATCCGGCGCGAGAACCAGGACAGCCTCGACGAAGAGCTCGAAATGGAGCTCGACGACGTACGAATCGCTCGCTATCGCGACCAGCCGCCGGCGGCGGGGGACATCGAGCGCGCCCGCTACTTCACGGAGCTCTTTCGCCTCCAGGGTGAGCTCGTGAAGCTCCAAGACTGGGTCGTCGCGCAGAACCTCAAGGTCGTCGTCATCTTCGAAGGTCGCGACGCCGCCGGGAAGGGCGGTGTGATCAAGCGCATCACCCAGCGCTTGAATCCGCGCGTCTGCCGCGTCGCCGCGCTCCCCGCGCCGAGCGCCCGCGAAGAGTCGCATTGGTATTTTCAGCGCTACATCGCGCAGCTTCCGGCGGGAGGCGAGATCGTCCTCTTCGATCGCAGCTGGTACAACCGCGCAGGAGTCGAGCGCGTGATGGGTTTCTGCACCAAAGAGGAGGTCGAGGAGTTCTTCCGCACGGTACCCGACCTCGAGCGGATGCTCGTGCGCTCAGGCATCACCCTCGTGAAGTACTGGTTTTCGATCTCGGATGAGGAGCAGCACTTCCGATTCAAGGCGCGCATTCGGGACCCGCTCAAGCAATGGAAGCTGAGCCCGATGGACCTCGAATCGCGGCGGCGCTGGGAGCAGTACACGAAGGCGAAGGAAGCGATGCTGGCGCGCACCCATATTCCCGAAGCGCGCTGGTGGATCGTCGAGGGCGACGACAAGAAGCGCGCACGCCTCAATTGCATCCATCACCTCCTCTCTCAGGTTCCGTACCAAGACGTCCCCCACCCGCGAGTCGTCCTTCCGAAGCGCGTCCACAACCCGAACTACCTTCGAGGACCGATCCCCGACGAGCTGTACATCCCGGACATCTACGCGAATCGCACGCGGTGACCTCCTCGCCGCTCCGGCTGCATGCCAACGCCCCTGTTCTTGGGCGCCCAGCACGCGGCCACGAAAACAAGAGCAGCGGCCTGACCGAAGAGCAGGGTGCGACGGAGGTTGATCGCTCGAGAAACTACGAGGACGGGTCACGCAATACAAATGGGCAGAACCAGGTGCGTTCGCAGACTCTCCTCGCCGATCACGTCCGCAGAGGATCGGCTCCGGTGCGGACCTCCGACGCAGACACCCGCTCGCTCCAAGGCGCCGCCGTGAGCCGCGCGCTGGTAGCATCGAGGGAAGAATGGGAGCGAGGTACGGACGGGGCACCGCGCTCGTGGTCGCCGTGGCGCTCGCCGCCGGCGGGGGCGGCGCGCTCTACCTCGTGAAGGAGTGGGAGAAGGACGGCGGGGAGGCGCACGATGACGCCCTCGGCGCGGACGCATCGGCGGACGCGGGGGTCGCGCGGAGCAAGGGCAAGGCCGGCAAGAAGGGCGCGCGCGGAGGCAAGCCGCGCGGAGGCGGCGGGCGCATGGGCACCAGGGGCGGCGGCAGCGTTGCGGGGACCGGCGGCAATGCAGGCGGCGGCAATGCAGGCGGCGGCAATGCAGGCGGCGGCAATGCAGGCGGCGGCAATGCAGGCGGCGGCAATTCAGGCGGCGCCGTCGACAATGGCGGCGACGACGACGACAACGACAGTGAGGAAAAGAAGCCTCCCCCTTTCCGCGGTCGCGGCCCCGCCGGCCCGACCTACGAGGCCGCGATCGCGTCGAACACGCAGGAGATCACGATCGGCAAGCAGGGCGCCCCGGATCTCACCGACGCGCAGCTCGAAGGCCCGATGCGGAGCGGCGGGTTCGTCGGTGAGTGCGGCGCGCCCGACAGGATGAAGGTGACCGTGCAGGTCGCCATCAAGATGGGCCGCCCGGCCGGCGTCAGCGTCTCGACGAGCCCACCCGATGCGGACGTCGCCGGCTGCATCGACCGCTACGTGCGCACGTTCTCGTGGCCGTCGAGCCCGAAGATGGACTCGTTCAAGACGACGTACTGACGAATGCGAGATAGTCGGCCCCGCGGCCGACGAGTTGGCTACGCTGACTCGACACTCGGCGGAGGGACTCATGTCGCAGGGAGACGACGGCGCGCCGGGGCGGCCTGCCAGCCCGAAAACGCCGGCGGCGCCGCCGCGACCGCGACCACGAACGCCGGGCCTCGCGAAGCCTCCGCCTCCGCTGCCCACCGCCGCGAGGGGAGCTCCGGCGCGCGAGGCAAGTCTGTCCGCCGAGACCGATCCCTCCGACGGCGTGGACGAAGGCTGGCTTCAGCTGGAGGACGCTGCGGAGGCTGCTTCTCTCGCGCCGCCACGGTCAGATACGCCAGCGGACGACCCGGGAGCGGCTGAGACCACGGCTTCCCCGGAGCCGCCGCTGCCTCCACCGATCGCACCGCCTCCGCCGATCGCACCGCCTCCGCCGCCGCCTCCGCCAATCGCGGAGGTCGAATGGGCCGAGCAGGGACCGATCGCTGCGGTCGACGCGGAGCCGGTGAAGCCGCGAAGCGTCGGCGCCTCCGAATCGACGCCGGCATCCTCGCCGTCTCGGAAAAGATCGCGAGCGAAGGTCATCGCATTCGTTCTCTTGCCCGCGTTGGTCCTCGTCGGCGGAGGGTTCTTCTATCAGGCGCAAGTGACTGCGCGTTCGTCGAGGATGGAGCGTGCCGCGCCGGAGAGCTCCGCCGACGCGACCGGCCGCGTCGAATCGCCCGTCCTCACCGCCGAGCCCCGTCCGCCCCCCACGCACACGTCGGAGCCGCCGCCGAGCGCGACGGCTGCGAAGCCGAAGCCAGTCGGTGGCGCGGCGAACGCACCCGCCGCGGCGAGCGGCGACCCCTCGTCGACTGGAATCCTCGACACGACGCAGCTCCCGGCGGGACGGAAGATCGTCGTCGACGGCCGCGTCATCGGCTCATCGCCGCGCCGGGTGGCCGTCCGCTGTGGCACGCACCGGATTCAAATCGGAGACCTGCCGCCGGAGAGCATCCAGCTCCCTTGCGGCGGTGAGGTCACCTTCACCGACTGAGGACGCGGAGAGCTGACGGAGGCTGGAGGGTCAGGGCCCGTCCCAGATCGTCTCGAGGTCCAGGGCCCGCCCTCGACCGCCCAGAACGAGCCAGCAATCAGGCGACAGTGCTTGTCGAGGCCGGAGGCGGCGCACGCGTGAAAGGCCGTCAGCCCGCCCTACTTCCTCACGACCAAGCTCCTCGCGTTCGAAGACCGCGGTCCGGACGTGCAACGCCGTTCAGCAGATCGTCCTCATGCCCGGGTCCTTTCCGATCGTGGTCGGTCGGCCGCGCTTCCCGCACCACATGACGACTCAGGCGGCGGTACGCACGTTCTCGCGAACGACGGACGGATGACGGGCTGCGATGCGGAGGAGCGCGAGGGCAGGTCCCTCGGGCGTCCTCCGGTCTTGCTCCCAGTTCCGAAGGGTGTGGACGCTGATGCCCAGCGCCTCGGCGAATCGAGCCTGCGTCAGCCCGATGAAGCGCCGAAGGGCAGCCACGTCGCCCGGCTGAAGCTCGCCGCGCATGATGCGCTCACGCTGGCTCCGCCTTAGGGCTCGCTGAAAATCAGCTCGGCTCAGTTCACGCGTCTGCTTCATGGCTGCCGCTCCGTGTGCTCGATGTAGAGGGTTCGTTCCTTCGCACTTGCCCAACGCGCGCTGATGATGCGCACGGTGTTCTCGACCCGCTCGGTGAAGACGACCAGAACCAAGCCGCGACGAATGGGACCGATGGCGATGAACCGCTCCTCTTCGTCCGAGTGTTCGGCGTCGTTAGATCTCGAGGAAGTCCACCTCGGAGGTGAAGAGAGCCTTGGCTTCCCTGAAGCTCACGCCGTGCTTGGCAACGTTTCGGAGCTCTTTCTCGGGGTCCCATTCGAACCTCGCCCACGAAGCGTACGCCATTGACTGACTACGTCAATGGCTTACCGTCGCTACTGGAACCCGCAAGAGACCGGCTCACGCCGATGAAGCGCTCCCCCCGCGAGCAGGCGCACGGCTTCCTTCGCGGGAGCCATCGCGGCTTGCTCGCGGAGCACCTCGACGAAGCCGTCGGAATCGAGGTCGAATACGTTGCAGAGAAACCCGTCTGGAGACTGAGCCTCCAAACGCAACACTCCAGCTACACCTCGAGCGCGCCGCCGCCGTCAACCGGTGCTCGCATGGTGCGTTTCCGGACCGAGCATCCGCTCCGCCTCGGCCACGAGCGCGGACGCATCGACTCGACCGCGATACGCAAGGATGCCGGACCTCGGCGAGAGGTCTCCTCGTGCATGACGCTCGTCGACGCAAACGACCATCGGTACCGCCACCGCGCGGAGCGCTTCGGCCTTGCTCGCGAGGTACTCCGGCGTCCAGTAGCCGACGACCTCGACGAGCACGCGGCCGCGCGCCGAGACCAGCGTGAAGTCGGGGTAGAACAGCCGAGAGCCCACCCGCACGACGGTGTCCTCGCGTGCAAGCTCCCACCCCGTACCGAGACGGCGCATGTCCGCCGCGAGTCGGCGTTCCACGGTGCTGTCAAACGATGCGGGCAGCGCATGCGTCCGCGGCAAGGGAGCTGTCGCGTCGAGGGCGAGCTCGTGTCGCCGGCCGCCGAGCATGATCTGCGCCGCGAGTGACCACGCAGGGTAACGGCAAGCGCGGGCAAAAATCCCGCGAGCGCGCGACCGTACTTCGTCGTTTCGTGAAAGAGCGCGAGGGGGCCCGAGAGTGTCACCTTCGTACCTTCATCGAGGGACTCGAACGTGGCCATCAGTCCGTGCAGCTTCGCGTAGCCGACGACTGTTCGCGCGTTCGCGCGGACCTCGGCAACGACCTCGAACGAACGCATGAGCAGCGCCTGTGCGAGGGCGAGGTTGTAGCGCTCGACGAGCTCGACCGGCGTCGGAGGACTTCCTGGCAGTACGAGGATGCGCGCGCCTTCCCGATCCGCGAAGAGCGACTCCTCGATCTCCGCGGGCGCGAGGCCGAGCTCGCGCGACGCTTCCTCGAGAGCCTCGGACCTGGAGCGGTTGACGGCCAGCTCGAACACGGTCCGCCGGACTCGCTCCGGCGGGACCTTCGACGCTACGCGCTTCTTCCATCGCCGGCGCTCGACGCACCACACACCGAGGACTGCGCGCGCGCCGGCGCCGTGGAGTCGCGCGATCGGTACCACGGCTTCGCGGACGCGCTCGTCCACGGCGTCCGCCGACCTGCCGGCAAAGGCCTCCGCTTCGTCGACCAGAACACGAAGCCACACCTCGTCGCGCGACGTCAGCCACGTCGGGACGACGCGATCACCCTCGAGCCGACGGAAACTGAGCAGACGATCCTGGAGCATTCTTCCCTCGCTTGTCCGCGCGTCTGGCGTCGCTCGTCTCGGCCGTGACGAGCTCGTACACGAGCGCGTGCTTTCCGGGTGTTGGCCGGAGCACCCGACCAATCCTCTGGACGTGCTCGCGCTTTCCCTGGCTGCCCGCGACGATGATGGCAACGCGCGCGTCGGGCACGTCGATCCCCTCGTTGAGGACGCGGGCAGACGCAATCGTGCGGAGTGTGCCCTTGCTGAACTGTCCGAGAATGTATTGTCGCTCCCGAACGCCCGTCTCTCCTGTGATGACGGGCACCAGGTTGTCGAGCGCGAGCCGGTACGCGTTCTCCGCGTACGCAGTGAAAACGATGCTCTTGTCGCCTCTGTGGCGCGACAGAAGCTCGCCGACGAGGCGGCGCTTGGCGCGCGGGAACGCGGCGAGCTCGAGGGCCTGTGCGTTCGTCCGCAGCGCGCGCCTCCCATCGCTCGTTCCGGCGATGGCTCGAACCAGGCTCACGTAGTCCCCGCCTGGATACGCGCGGCGGAACGCCCGGGCGAGCTCGTCGTAGCGACGCACACCACGCTCGTACGCCTCGCGTTCGTCCGGCTCGAGCCGCACCGCGATGCGCGTCAAGGTGACGTCGGCGAGATGAGTCCCGACCAGATCGGCGAAGCCCATCTCGAAGACGACTGGACCGACGAGCTCGTCGATCGTGGCCGAGGCCTCGCTCGACCGAGGAGGCGCCGTTGCGGTGAGGCCCAAGCGGGCGATGGCGGCCG
>JANXVA010000234.1 GCA_025351875.1 Myxococcales bacterium
CCGGTACGACGCTCGACATGACGAGGCGCTTCGCATCGCCGGTGAGCCGCTCGCGGTCGGCGGGGCCCACCTGCGCATCGAGCTTCTTGTAGGGCGCGTAGAACGGGCTCTTGGTCGGGTCGGTGACGATCTGCGCGTCGAGCTGCGCGACGACGCGCTGCATGGCGATCTTCGGATGCACCATGCGCGCTCGGATGCCCTCGGTGAGCAGCGCGATCGTCTGATCGGCGTAGGTCGGGAACGCTCTCAGCCGGGCGTTCCAGTCCGCGTAGCTCTCGAGGGTCGCGAACGGGAGCTCGTCCGCGAGCTCGTCGGCCGTCTGGATGCCGCCACGCTGGTTGAGCGGGAAGAGGTGGAGGCGGAAGGGCTGGCCGAGGACGGCGGTCTCGTACTTGTAGCGAAAGACGTCGTAGCTGAGCGCGTCGCTGCTCGAGAGCTCGGCGCGAGAGATGCGCGACACCTTGGCGACCACCTCGCGGTCGTGGATCTCCCGCCTCGCCTGCGCCTCGAGACTCACGTCGTCCCAGCGCGCGTCGTAGCGGCGGTCGCCGATGCTCGAGGCCCAGATGGGAGACTCGGCCAGATCGTGCTCCCACTCCTCGTCGAAGAGCGCGTGGAGCGCGCGCGACGCCGGGCTCGAGGCGGCGGCCGCGGTCCCTCTCGGATTGACGCACCCCGGCAGCGTGGCCGCGGCGAGGAGCAAAATACCGCTAAAAACGGGCCCGCGCACGCGCGGAGCATGCCTCTTCCAGGGGCAAAAGCCCACCCGAATAGCCCTGCGGCTGGCCCGTACCGGACCCGGTGCTACTGTCGGCGCCGATGTCCGCGAGCACCCCTCCCTCCTCATTTTCCTCGTCCCACCCGGCGCCCGGATCTCGTTTTCTCGTGATGGGTTGCGGCGCGATCGGCGGCGTCGTCACGGCATCGCTGGTGGAGACGGGCCACGAGGTCGTCGCGGTCACGACGAACGAGGGTATCCACGCGGCCCTCGCGGATCGCGGGCTCAAGATCGTGGGCGAAGGCGCACCGCGCCAGGTGCGCGCGCGGGTCGCGCTGGGCGTGCCGTCGACCGGGGAGCGCTTCGACTACGTCATCCTCGCGACGCAGCCGCCTCAGGTCGAGGAGGCCGCACGGATGGCCTCGCCCTTCCTCGCAGAGGGCGGCGCGATGGTGTGCTTGCAGAACGGTCTCTGCGAGGAGCGCGTCGCGAAGATCGTCGGTGATGATCGCGTGATCGGCGGCATCGTTGCGTGGGGCGCAACGATGCCGGAGCCCGGCCTCTACGAGCGCACCGCGGCGGGTGGCTTCACGCTCGGCCGCCTGGACGGTCGCGCGCTCGGACCGTCGCACGACGCACTGGTACGCGCGCTCGAGACGATCGGCCCCGTCGAGACGACCGACAACCTCCGCGGCAAGCGGTGGAGCAAGCTCGCGATCAACTGCGCGATCTCCTCGCTCGGGACGATTGGCGGTGATCGCCTCGGCACGCTCATGCCGCATCGCTTCGTCCGACGGCTCGCGCTCGAGATCATGACCGAGGTCACTCAGGTCGCGCGGAAGGAGAGCGTGCGCCTCGAGAAGGTGTCCGGCACCATCGACCTCTCGTGGATCGCGCTCGACGAGGCCGAGCGCGCCGCGGCGGGCTCGCCGAGCCTCATCGCGAAGCACGGCCTCCTGCTCGCGGTCGGCTTTCGGTACCGCCGCATGAAGAGCTCGATGCTCTCCGCCATCGAGCGTGGTCGCATCCCCGCCGTCGATTTCCTGAACGGAGAGGTCGTGACGCGCGCTCGCGCTCACGAGATCGCAGCGCCCGTGAACGAGCGTGTGCTCGACACCGTCTGGTCGATCGCCCACGGCAAGAGCAAGCCCGGGATCCCGCTTCTCAAGGAGCTCTACGAAGCGACGGGCCCTCACGGAGCCTGAAGCTGCGGTCTAGCTCCGTCGCCTCGAACGTCCCTTCGAGGCTTCAGGCGCGGAGGGTCAGCGCCTTCGGCACGACCTCGACCGTCAGGGGTAAGCCGCCCATGGGCTCGCCGTCGACGTCGAGGAGGAACATGTCTCGCGCGTCATCGTTGGCGAGCTCGAGAACGAATTTTTGGCCGCGCAGGTGCACCGTGCTGGCCTGACCGATGTGCGCGCCGCTGTAGACCGCGCGAGAGGTCATCGCGAAGCCGAGCTTCGAGGTCGCGCCCAGGGCGACGAGCTCGAGGGCGCCGTCGTCGACATCGGCCATGGGAGCGATCTTCATGCCGCCGCCGAAATACTGACCGTTGCAGAGCGCGATCATGAACGAACGGAGCTGGTGCTCTTCGGTCTTGCCCTCGTTCGTGACGGTGCACCTCACGATGCCGAGCTTCGCGTTCACGAGCGCCTTCAGCGAGGCGCCGAAGTACGCGACGGTGCCGCCGAGCAAGCGCGAGGCGTTGGCCACGTAGCGGTCGACGAGTCCGCCCATCCCGACGGAGAGGATGTTGACGAAGTAGTGGCCGGTCTTGCCTCCGCCCGTGAACTTCCCGACGTCGAGCGTGCGCTCGTGGCCGCTCTTCAGCACGTCGAGGTACTTGTCGAGCCGGTGCTCGAGGCCAAGTGCCTTGCGGAAGTCGCCACCCGTGCCCTGGGCGATCATGCCGAGACGCGTCTCGTCGGCCTTCGTACCGTGCGCGCCAGCCTTGGCTTCCATGAGCCCGTTGACGACCTCGTGGAACGTTCCGTCACCACCGACCGCGACGACCAGCGGATGCCCGGCGATTGCACCTTCCCGCGCGAGCTCGATGCCGTGACCCGCGCGCGAGGTCATGGCGACCTCCACCGGACCGAGCGCGCGCTCGATGGTGCCCCGCATCGCGCCGAACGTCCGTCCCGTCGCGCCGCCGCCAGAGGTCGGGTTGACGACGAGGAGCGGTTTCACGACGGCGTCTCGTCCGAGGTTCTGCCCTTCGCCATCACGCGACCCAGGAGCGGTCCGACCACCGACGAGGCGACCGACGACAGGCTCGCATCCGGCCACACGACGCCGCGATCGGTCAGGTCCTTCACGGTGTCTGCGAGGGTCTCGGTCGGATCACGTGGCTCCCAGCCGAGCTCGTTCTCCGCGAGCGACGCGTCGAGATACCAGTAGAAGTGAGCCATATCGAGGCTGATCGGATCGACGGGCATGGGCACGCCGAGGCGCGTCGTGAGGCGCTCGAGCATCTTCGCCCCGGCGGAGGCAAAGTCTGCCGCGTGCTTGTTGCGGAGCATCGGAATGAGCGGACCGCGCACGCCGGAGACGCGCTCGAGCCGAGCGAAGAATTCGCGGAGCGTGAGGTTGCACGCACCGAGGAGGTAGCGACGGCCGGAGATGCCCTTCTCCATGGCGAGGCGCATCGCTTCGGCGGCGTCGCGGGCGTCCACGAACGAGATCCCGCCCGGCGGGATGGCGGGGATCTTCCGCTCGAGGAAGAGGCGCGCGTCCTCGGTGGACGAGCCGTTGACGTCCCCCGGCCCGAGAAGCAGCGTCGGGTTCACGCAGACCACCTCGAATGTGCCGCCGTTCGGGAGCGCAGCGCCGTGCCGCTCGAACGCCGCCCGCTCGGCGAAGAGCTTCGCGCGGTAGTAAGGCCAGCGGTTGAGCAGCCCGATGGGAGCCTCGTCCTCCTCCGTCGCGATGCGATCCGGGTCGTCGCTCACGGCGACGGTGCCGCTCGTGGAGGCGACGACCGCGCGGGGAACGTTCATCGCGATGCATGCGTCGAGGACGTTCTTCGTCCCCTCGACGTGGATGCGCTGGAGCTCCTCGGCGTCCTCGGCGCGGCGAGACACCTTGCCGGCGCAGTGGAAGACGCCGTCGCAGCCTGCGGCGCCTTGCTCGAGGCTCGCCTTGTCGAGCACGTCCCCGCGGACGGGGGTGACGTGCCCGTCAGCGCTCGCAAGCTCCGCGAGGTCGGAGGCGCTCCGGACGAGGGCGACCACGTCGTGATCGTGCGCTCGGAGCGCGGCGACGAGATGGCGGCCGAGAAAGCCCGTGGAACCCGTGACGAAGAAGCGACTCACGCGTGCATTCGTAGCCGTGACCCCACCGCTTGCCAAGACCTACGGCAAGCCCCTCCTCTACACTCCTGCAGCCTATTTGTCCGCAGGTCGGGTATCTTGCCGGTCGCTTGCTGACCCCCCCAAAATCATGATCGACTACGACGCAAAATCCTGGTTCGGCGTGGTGATTCGTCTTCGCGGCTCGGTCGGGCCGCGAGTCGTCCCGCGCATGCTCATCGCTGCCGCTCTCGGTGGAGCCGCGTCGTACCTCTACGAGCACCACAAGTTCCACACGCCCGCCGTTGCCCACACGATGATCGGCGTGGCGCTCGGCTTGCTCCTGGTCTTCAGGACCAACGCGTCGTTCGACCGGTGGTGGGAAGGGCGCAAGCTCCTCGGCGGCATGGTCAATCGCACACGCGACCTCGCGAGGCAGCTCGTCGCGTACGTACCGAGCGACTCACGGGCGGACGTCGACGCCTCGGTCCGCTTGCTCAACGCCTTCTTCGCGGTGGCGATGCAGGGGCTCCGGGACGAGAAGGACCTGGCCGTGCTCGGTGATCTGTTGACGACCGAGGAGCGCAAGAAGCTCGAGCCCGTGAAGACGCGCGCGAGCGTGGTGCTCACGTGGGTCTCGACGCGCATCGACCGCCTCGCTCGCGATGGGAAGATCACCGACGCGCGCCTCCTCGCGATGGATACGAACGTCACGGCGCTGGTCGACTACCACAGCGGTTGCGAGCGCATCGTCCGGACGCCCATTCCGTTCGCCTACGCGCAGCACATCAAGCTGTTCGTCACGCTCTTCTGCTTCACCGTGCCGTTCGCGATCGTCGACGCAATGAAGAGCTACACCCCGATCGCCGCGGCGATCTTCGCGTTTGCTCTCTTCGGCATCGACGAGATCGGCGTCGAGATCGAGGACCCCTTCGGCTACGACGACAACGATCTGCCGATCGAGCGCATCGCCGCGACCATCAAGGCGAGCATGTCCGACATCACCAACTCGTCTTCGAGCTGAGCTGGGCGAGTAGCTCAGCCTCCGAGCTGGAAGACCTTCTGGAAGGTCATCAGGAGCTCGACGTCGTTCGACTTGATGGCGCCCGACATGAACTCGGCGGGGCCCGGCGTGAACGCCTCGCGCACGATCTTCGTGAAGATCTCCGGGCTCGTCTTGAGGACGCAGTCGGCCGTGCCGCCCTCGGGCTTGCCGGCTTTGACCTCGCACCTCTCCTTCGAGACGCGCACCGTCCACTTCGCGTTGGCGTCGTCGCCGAGCGTGAAATAGAAGGAGAGGGGCTTGTCGACGGCCGCGCTGTCGAACTTCTTCTCGAGGTCGGCGAACAGCGTGACGAGCGGGTGCTCCTTGGGGCCGTCGTTCTCGTCGAGGCTCTTCATGCGGGCGGCGTCGATGACCTTCCCGTTCTTGAGCGCGTCAACGGCGCGGCGGGCGAGCTTGGCGACCTCGCGCGCGGCATCGGCCGGCGAGAGACCCTTCGTGAGCCGCTTCATGTCGGTCACGGTGATGGGCGGTCCGATGCGTGCGAACAGATCGCGCTTCATCGGCAGCTTTCCGCCCTTCGGCATCGCCTCGCGGGTGCCGCCCAGATAGAGCGGGAGGATGTCGACGCCGTAGGTGAGCGCGAGGTGGCCGAGGAGGGGCTTGAACTCGTGGACCTCGCCGTCCGTCGAGCGCGTGCCCTCGGGGAAGATGAGCGTCGTCTTGCCCTGCGAGAGGATCTCTCCGGCCTGGCGCTCGCTCGCGCGGAGTCCGCTCTTTCGATCGATCGCGCGCAGGTTGGTCAGGTTCTCGAAGAACGCGCGCTGGAGCGTGCCCTTCTCGAAGAAGTAGTCCTGCGCCGCGAGCGTGACGATGTCCTCGCCGTAGGTGCCGAGCGCGTGACGCGCGAAGCCCATGTCGAGGTGGCTGCCATGATTCGCCGCAACGATCGTGTTGCGGTTGTGCGGGATGAACGCCGTCCCCGTGATCTTCGAGCGCATCATCTCGCCGTAGAAGAAGTCCTGGACCTTCCCGATGAGCTTCTTGCCCTGCTCCTGGAGCGGCTCGGGGAGGACGAGGTTCTTGTCGGCGCTCTTCGCCCCGGCTCGACCCTCGATCTTGTAACGGGACGCGCCGAGGGCTTGGGGGCGCAGGCTCGCACGCTCGGTGCCGACGAGGTTCTCGACGTCCGCGACGGTGCCGCACGCCTGGAGCTGCTTCGGATCGATGGCGCCGTACTTCGCCTCGAGCGCGACGAGCAGCTCGGTGAGCGCGAGCGAATCGAACGCGAGCTCGTCGGCCATGGTGAGGTCGCCGTGGATCTCGCTGGGCTTCTTTCCCTTCACGGCCGCGATGGCGACGCGTACCGGGCTCGTCGGCGCCTCGCCGTCCTCGTGGCGCGACGTCGCGGCGATCATGCGCTCGAGCATCTTGCGTGCTTCGGTGCGCTTGACCTTCTTCGTCGCGGTCCGTGGGAGCGGCGCGTCGTAGAGGTGCACGATGCTCGGCTGCTTGCCGTAAGGGAGCTTCGAGATCGCGTCGCGGAGTGCTTTTTGCGAGCGTTCGAGGCGCGCGGCGCGATCGATCGTGTCGTCCGCCTCGGGGACGGCGATGCATCCGACGCGCTCGCCGCCGCTGCGTCCGGTGACGCCGACGACCGCGAGCTCCTCGATGTGGGCGATCTTCCCGATCATGCGCTCGATGTCGTCCGGGTAGACGTTCTCCCCCGTCGACGTGACGATGACGTCCTTCACGCGACCGGCGAGGTGGAGCCGCCCGCTACGGTCGAGCCGGCCGAGGTCGCCGGTGTGGAGCCAGCCGTCCTGCGAGAGCGTCTCCTTCGTTGCTTCCGCGTCGGTGTAGCCGGCCATCACGTTCGGGCCGCGCGCGAGGACCTCGCCGACGCCATGCTCGTCGGGTGAGTCGATCCTGATCGTGACGCCGGGGATCGCCTTGCCGACCTGACCCGCAGGGCTGCCCGCCTTGGCGACGGTGAGCACCGGCCCGGCCTCGGTGAGACCGTAGCCCTCGGTGAGCTTCAGCCCGAGACCCGCGAAGAGCTTCGCTGTGTCCTTCGGCAGCGCCGCGCCACCCGAGATGAGATAGCGAATGTTGCCGCCGAGCCCCTCGTGCACGGGCCCGAAGAGCACGCGACCGAGGTCGATGCCCGTCGACTTGCCGAGCAGGCGGTTCAAGTCGGCGCCGATTTCGAACGCTTTCTCGGCGATGGGGCCGTGGGCGGAGACCTGCGAGAGGATGCGGCGCTCGAGGAGCTGCCACACGGCGGGGACGCCGACCATCGCCGTGACCCGCGCCTGCTTGAGGCCGGCGGTGACGCGATCACCCTTGAGCTCGTCGAGGTACACGACGCGCGCGCCGCGCGAGAAGGGCAGCACCATGCCGCACGTGAACTCGAACGTGTGGTGGAGCGGTAGCACGCTGAGGACGCGATCGTTGCCCGTGAGCGGGAAGAGGGGCGCGAGCGCGGCGACCAGCGATGTGAAGTTGGAATGCGTGAGCATTACACCCTTCGGCTTGCCGGTCGTACCGCTCGTGTAGATGAGGCTCGCGACGTCGCTCTCGAGGACGTCGACGTCCGGACGGGCGAGCGAGTCGGGATCGGCGGCTTGTGTCGTGGCAGGGGTGACGGCTTCCAGATGGCGCGTGGTGAGCGTCGGGAGCTGCGCGGCGAGCGCAGCCTTGCACGCGGTCTCGACCTGCGCGTCCCACAGGATGACGCGGGCCTCGCTCTCGCGAACGACGTTCGCGAACTGCGCGGGTTCCATGGCCGGATCGACGGGCACGGCGGTGCCGCCGGCGCGCACGATTCCGAGGAAGGAGATCGGCCAGTCGGGGTGGTTGTGCGCGGAGAGGACGACGCGAGAGCCCTTCTTCACGCCGAGCGCGGCGAGGCGAGCGGCGACGGCGTTCGAACGCGTCTGCACGTCGAGGAACGTCGTGCGCGCGATGCCGTCCTCTTCGAGCCGGCCGAAGGCGACCGCGTGCTCGTAGCGCTCGGCCATCTGGTCGACGAGTGAGGAGAGCGTCGCGTGCGCCTTGAGCGGCGCGAGCTCCTTCTTGTACTTCTCCTCCATCCACGGGAGGACGCGCTTCTCCATGGCCGGCATGTGCTGGTTCATCCAGTAGTCGGCCCAGTCGATCTTCTCGGGGTACCAGGGCAGCTTGGCGCGGTCCTCGGGCGTGAGCCGCGCATACGCCGCATGCGTGTTCGCGCAGGAGAACGGGCCCTTCTGGTCGAGCGTGAACGGCGCGAAGAGCTGGAGGATGAAGTCGATCTTCTCCTCCTGGCGCGCCATGTTCTC
>JANXVA010000501.1 GCA_025351875.1 Myxococcales bacterium
GCGCGGAGGTCGACTTGCGAGGCTCACGCCATCGCCCGCGGATGCCCAGACCCATCCCTCGTTGGCCTCTCGTCTCCGCCCACGAAGCGAGGGAGGCTCACGGCCCTGGAGGGTCCGGCCGCCGCGTCGAGATAGGATGAATCTCGAGGGGCGAAGCCCACCTAGAAAAGCCAGAGCGGCGATGCGAGCGCGGCCAGGTACCACGGCCACTCGCGGCGACGGATGAACGACGGCAAGACGGCCCACGTGTGCTTCGCCTGCGTGATCGCGTCCTTCGAGCCCGCGTCGTCCTTGCGCTTGGCGCGGACGCGCGCGAGCTTCACGTAGGCCTGCACGGAGGACTGGTTCTTCGTGACGAAGCGATCGAGTGAGTCTTCGGCCTCTTCCCAGCGGCCAAGCTTCGACAGCGCGTCTGACGCGAGCATGTAGGGATCGCCGCGCCCGACATCGGGCGCGATCGCGATCGCCGCGACGAGCGGCTCGAGCGCTGCCTCCGGCTCCCCGAGCTGCATCCGCGCGACGCCGAGCTGGAGGAGGAGCTCCGCGTCGTCGAGCGAGCCCTGGGGGTGTCGCGTCGAGACAGCCATGCGCTGCCGCGTGTGCTCGATCAGCTCGATCGCCTTCTTCGGCCGCTTGCGCTCGAGGTAGAGGCGCGCGAGATCGCGCGTCGCGACCATGTTGCTCGGGTTGAGCTGGATGTCGGCGCGCAGCTTCGACATGCGCCCCATCGTGCGAAGCCACACCACCGGGTCGGGCAGGAAGCCGCGGCACAGCCAGAAGACCAAGGCGAGCACCGCCGCCGCCGGGTTCTGCAGCGCGTACGCCAGCAAGATCGAGAGGACGTAGTAGCTCCAGTACCCCATTCGATCGCCGGCGATTCTAGTACGCGTTGCGCTCGCACGACACCCCTCCGAGCGATGTCAGGCGGCGTCATTTGCTGGGCGTAGCGGCGAAACCCATGCTGGAGGCCATGAAAGCACGTTGCTCGCTTCCTTCCGCCGTCGCCTTTGGTCTCGTGCTCGCAAGCGTGTCCGCCTCGTCGAAGCCCGCACACGCCGACGAGCCCCGCGCCGACGAGCTCGCGCCGCCGGAGACCCTCCCCACGCACGCGCTCGTCCACGTCGAATCGCGAAAGCCCGTTCAGCTCGAAGGCCGCGCGCCGGGCCAGAAGGCGTGGGCCGTCGTCTGCGGCGTGCCGTGCGATCGCGAGCTGCCGCTCGCCGACGAGTACCGCTTCGCCAACGGGGCCACGTTCCGGCTGAATCCGTCGTCCGGAAGCTCCGTCCTGCTGAAGGTTCATCCGGCGTCGGTGTCCGGCAACGTCGGCGGCGTCGCGCTCGTCGGGGTCGGCGCCGTCTTGGCGGTCCTCGGAGGCGCGGGTGTGATCGTGGGCGTCGCCGCAGCCGCGCAGCCGACCCCCACCTGCGATGACCACTCCAGCGACTGGTGTGGCGCCGGCCCCGGGCTCGGCAGGGCGATCGCGCTCTTCTCCCTGGTCCCCCTCGTGGTGGGAGGCATGATGGTCGTCGGCGGAGCGTCGATCCTCTCGCACTCCACGACGAGCACGACCCAGAGGCCCTGGAATGGACGCGAACCCACATGGGTTGGTCCGCAGTCCTCGGCGCCCAAGAAGGCGGGGGTGTTCGTCCCGCTCTCGTTCGCTTTCTAGAAAGCTAGCTCGCGGTCTGGCGCATGCCGGGGGCTTCGCGGCCGGTCGCGGAGACGTACTCGTCGTACGAGCCGCCGTAGATGTGCGTCTTGCCGTCCTTCGTGAGCTCGAGGATGCGCGTCGCGATCGACCGCAAGAACGCACGATCGTGGCTCACGAAGACGATCGTTCCCTCGTACAGCTCGAGCGACTTGACGAGCGCGCGCTTCGTCACGAGATCGAGATGGTTCGTCGGCTCGTCGAGGACGAGGAGGTTCGGCGCGTCGAAGAGGATCTTCGCCAGCGCGAGGCGGGCCTTCTCGCCTCCGGAGAGGATGCGGATCGGCTTGTCGTGATCATCGCCGTGGAAGCCGAACGCGCCGGCGAGGCTGCGCAGGGTCCCGATGTTCGTCGTCGGTGAGTGGGCGACGAGCTCCTCGAGGACCGTCCGGTCGCCCGTGAGCTGCTCCATCTGGTGCTGGGCGAAGTAGCCCATCGTGACGGACGCACCGATCGCGACCTTGCCCGCGTCGGGGTTCAGCGCGCCGGCCATCATCTTGAGGAGGGTCGTCTTGCCCGAGCCGTTCTCGCCCATGACCGCCCAGCGCTCGTTGCGGCGGATGAGCAGCGACGTGCCAGCGTGGACCTTCTTCTCGCCGTACTGCTTCTGGACCTTGTCGACGTTGATGACGTCGTCACCGCTGCGCGGGGCCTTCTTGAAGTCGAAGGTCTTCTCGATGATGCGACGGGGCGGCTCGATTTTCTCGATCTTCTCGAGCTTCTTCACGCGGCTCTGGACCTGCGCGGCATGGCTCGCGCGGGCCTTGAAGCGGTCGATGAAGGCCTGCTCCTTCGCGAGCATCGCCTGCTGGCGCTCGTACTGGGCCTCGGCCTGCTTGGCGGCGATCGCGCGCTGCGCCTCGTAGAAGTCGTAGTCGCCCGAGTAGCTCCGCACCTCGCCACCGTCGATCTCGACGATCTTCTTCACGACGCGGTTCATCACGTCCTTGTCGTGGCAGGTCATGAGGACCGCGCCGCGATAGTCACGGAGGAACTGCTCGAGCCAGATGATGGACTCGATGTCGAGATAGTTGGTCGGCTCGTCGAGGAGGAGCGCGTCCGGCTGCGCGAGGAGGATCTGCGCGAGGGCCACGCGCATCTTCCAGCCGCCCGAGAGCGCGCCGACGTCGCCCTCGACCTGCGCCGGCTCGAAGCCGAGGCCGGCGAGGATCGCGTGCGCGCGGGCCTCGAGGTCGTAACCGCCGAGCTCCTGGAACCGGGACTGCGCCTCGCTGAAGCGGTCGACGACCTCCGCGAAGTCAGCGGCCTCGTGGTCGTTCATCTTGTGCTCGAGGATCTTGAGCTCCTCGCCCAGGGCCCCGGCCTCGCCGGCGCCTGCCAGCGTCTCCGCGAGCACACTGCGGCCCTTGAGGTCGCCCACGTCCTGGCGGAAATACCCGACGGTCATGCGCTTGGGGCGGTCGACGACGCCGTCGTCGGCGTGCTCCTCCTCCGTGATCAGGCGGAAGATCGTGCTCTTTCCGGAGCCGTTCGGTCCGACGAGGCCGACCTTCTCGGTGTCCCCGACGAAGAAAGACGCGTCCACGAAGAGGACCTGGCCACCGTACTGCTTACAGACGTTCGAGAAGGAGATCATGGGGCCTGTTGCACGGCCTCTTAGCACGGCCCAACAATCTGTATAGTCGGCTCGCTATGCTCGGCTACGCCCTGCGGCGCGCGATTTGGGCGATCCCCACGCTCTTCGGGGTGAGTCTCGTCGTTTTTCTGCTGACGACCTTGCTCCCCGACCCGACGCCGGACGGGGGCGGGTCGCCGCGCGAGGTAGGGTACCGCCTCCGCGCCGACGAGCTCAGGCGTGCACGTTTTCTCGACCTCCCGCGCTTTCTGAACGTCGAACCACACGACGCGCGAGCGCGCGTGGAGGACTGCGTCGCGCACGTCGTGCTCGAGGACGACGACGCTCAGCTATGTGAGAAGCGCCTCTCGCAGATCGGCGGCGCCGGCCTGCCCTACCTCCTTCCTCATCTCGACAACCTGCCCCCGACGGCCCGCGGTCGGATCGCGCTGGCGCTCGCCCCCATCGCGATGCGCATGGGCGTGGCCGACGAACGAGAGCTCACCGATCCGGATCGCGCCGCGCTCTTCTGGGAGCGCTTCTGGGAGGACCGCTCCGTCGATTTCACGGCACCCGCGGTCCGCCGCTCCGTCGATCGGCTGGTGAGCCGCGGAAGCGATCTGCGCGAGGAGGAGCTTCGCGTCATCGACACGTTCTCTCTCGAGCACCTCGTCGAGGCCATGCGAACGACAAAGGATACGGCGGCGCTCATCCGGCTCACGAGGCTCGCCTCGCACGTGACCGGACGCGACGTCTCCGTGAAGCTCGGCGATGATCCGAAGCGCGTGCGCGCGGTCGTCTCGGACTGGCTCTCGTGGTGGTACGTGCACGAGTCCGACTACGTGCTGCTCCAGGGCGGCGCCAAGGTGACGGCCAGCATCGCGCAGACGCGCTACGCGAAGTGGGTGCTCGGCGCGGCGACGGGGCAGCTCGGCCTCTCCACGCGCGACGGACAGCCCGTCTTCGACAAGCTGCTCGCGAGCGCACCGGTGACGCTCGGGATGGCGCTCCTCGCACTCCTGCTGAGCGCGGCCATCGCAGTCCCGCTCGGCGTGATCGCGGCCTGGCGGCGAGGGCACCTCGTCGATCACGCCACCGCGCTGCTCCTCCTCGCGTTCTATTCGCTGCCCACCTTCCTCGTCGCCGAAGTGCTCGCGACGTTCGGGCGCGCGGCTGACGCAGGCATCGTACTGCCCGTGGTCGCGCTCGCGACGGTCTCGCTGTCGGTGATGACGCAGCAGCAGCGCGCCTCGATGATCGAGGCGCTCGGCGAGGACTACATCCGGGCGGCACGCGCGAAGGGAGCGCGCACGCTGCGGGTCACGGTCGTCCACGCGCTTCGCAACGCGCTCGTGCCGACGGTGACACTCGCGGGCGTCCAGTTCCCGGCGCTCGTCGGCGCGGCCTTCGTGGTCGAGGAGGTCTTCGGGATCCACGGAATGGGCTGGGAGACGCTCCGCGCGATCGAGTCCCGTGACGCGGCGTGGATCGTGGCGGTCACGCTGCTCTGCGCGGTCGTCACGACCGCTTGCCTGGTCGGGAGCGACGTCGCCTACGGCCTCCTCGACCCGCGCGTCCGCGAGCAGCAGATGCGGCGGAGGCGCGCGACATGAGCCAGCAGCCGCCCGACGAGGGGAACCGCGACAGCATTCCGCTGCTCCTCGCGCGCGCCGCGCGCAAGCTCCCGGCAAGCGGGCGAGGCGAGCGTCCGACGAAGAAGCCGCCTGCGAGGCGAGACAGCACGCTGCGCGCGCCTTCCGCGCTCGTCGACAACGCCGGCGCCATCGGCTACCTGCGCAGCCGGCTCGGCGCCGCGGGAACGCTCGTCGCGGCGATGCTCGTGCTCTTCGCCATCTTTGCCGACATGCTCGCCAGCGATTTTCCAATTGCATGCAAACTACATGGGAATGTCGTCCTCTTCCCGAACGTGACGCAGCCGGCGGAGCTCGTCGCGCTCGGCGGTGAGGCGGTCGACGCCGACGCGGAGTGGAAGCTCTCCCCGCTCGTCTCGCACGGGCCTATGAGCAGCACCGCGGCTCCCCTCTTGCCGCCCGGAGCGGTGAAGGGGCATCCGTTCGGGACCGACCACGAGGGCCGAGACGTCTTCGCGCGCGTCGTGCACGGGGCCCGCACGTATCTCGTGTTCGCGCTCGCCGCGGTCGTGGCGTCGCTCCTCCTGGGCGGCTTCTTCGGGTCCCTCGCCGGACTCTTCGGCGGCGGGACCGATGCGCTGGTGGGCCGTGCGATCGAGACGGTGAGCGCCTTCCCGCCGCTCGTGCTCGTACTCGGCATCCAGGCCGCGGTCCCGAAGGCGACGGTGGCGACCCTGTTTCTCGCGATCGCGCTCACGCGATGGCCGGAGGTCGCGCGCCTCGTACGCGCCGAGGTCATGCGGGTCGCGACGCGCGACTACGTCATGGCGGCGCGCGCGCTGGGCGCCTCGCCGCTGCGGGTGCTCCGCAAGCACATCGCCCCGAACGTGCACGGGCAGCTCGTGGTGCTCGGCGCCGTCGGTGTGCCCGCGGTCATCCTGATCGAGGCGTCGCTCGACTTCTTGCGCGTGGGAGGGGCGTCAGGCACGGCCTCGTGGGGCGAGACCATGAGCGAGTTCCGCGATGCGCCCTTCGCGTGGTGGCTCCTCGCGTTCCCGGGGGCGTTCCTCTTCGCCACGATCGTGGCGCTGAACCTCGTGGGGGAGGCGCGACGCGAATCGCTCGACCCGCGTGCGCGCTGATCGTCAGGGGACGGGCTCGAGAATACCGAGCTCGACGAACTTGGGCAGACGCGGACGCAGCTGTTCCACGGTGTCGAGGATGGCCCGACGCTGAGACTCGCGGTCCTCGAGCACGCGGTCGCCGATGCGGATGCGGAGGACGCTTCGCCCGACGAGGTCGTCGACCCATCGCTCGCGGTCGGTGGCGGGGACCTCGGTCATCATGCGGATGGCGAGCCCCTCCAGCGCGGACATCGGGAACGCCGTCCCGGCGACACTCGACGCCATCACGATCGGAGCGTCGGTCGAGAGGCGGCGAAGCATGGTCTGGTTGTAGACGGACGGTACGACGTAGAGGTCGTCCGCGCCGGCCGCGCTCCGAGGCGGCGGTTGCGCGCGCATCGGAACGATCTGCTCGGCGACCACGAGGCGAGTCAGCGCAGCTCGCAGCGCTTCGTGCCCGAAGCCCGCGAGCTCAGGCCGCTGGGCGAGCACCGGTAGCGTCGTCGGCCGCGCGGCGAGCGCCGCGAAGAGCGCGAGGAGCGCAGGCCCCTCGAGCGAGACCGTCCGATGAAGGAGTCGAACGCTCCGCGCGGCGGGCAGCTCGGTGGTGACGGTGCCCCACGTCGTCGTCTCGAGGAACTGGCTCGTCGTGGCGGCGGAGCGAGGCGGCGTGCCCCGCACGAAGACGTCGCGGCGGAAGAACTCATCGGTCGCGAAGTCCTTGAGGCTCTCGAACGTCGCGCGATCCGTCACGTGCGCGAGCAGACGCTCCTGGGCCTCCGAGACCGCGGTGCCGCGAAAATTCGTGTAAACGGGCAGACCGCCGACGAAGTGGAGGTCGCTCGCCGCCATCTCCCATGCGACGCGTGCAAAATACATGGGAGCCCAGTGCTCGTGCAGGTACTCGTGAACGACGTACGGGAGGCCAGCCTTCGCCATCGTCTCGAGCATCTCGGACGCCGCAGGATTCTTCGCGAAGTAGTCGGCGCCGGCGCGCTCCATCGACTGGGCGAACTCGAGCCCGAGACGCGCACGCTCGAGGCTGGTGCCGGCCGCGGCCCCCTCGCTCGCCCCGCCGAAGAGGAGCAACTGCCGGAGCGGCTCGACCGAGGCCCACCCGGGCATCGCGTTGTAACTGACGTGGAGGAGACCGCCCGGCTTGAGCTTCGCCTTGGCGAAATCGAGCAGCGCCTTTCGCTTCTCGGGGCTCACCCAGCTGAGGACGCCGTGCGCGACGATGTAGTCGAACTCGCCAACGTCCTCATGTGCGAGATCTGCAAAGTCGCGCTCGAGGACGCCCATGTTCTCGAGCGCACCGTGACGTGCGAGCCGCTTCGCCGACGCGACGTGCGCGGCGCTGAGATCGATCCCGAGGAAGCGCGACTCGGGACACGCAGCCGCGAGCGCGGCGAGCGTGTCGCCGTGCGCGCAGCCGAGCTCGCAGTAGTCGAAGTCGACCTCGGGCGGCGGTACCAGGCCGTTGAGCGCCGCGACCAGCCGAAGCCGCGCCGGGCTCAGGTCGGCGATGAAGTGACGCACGTAGGGCAGGTCGTCGACATACTCCGCGGACACGCGAGGGTCATACAGCCAATCCGGTGATCAGGGCGCGTGGACTTCGGTCACCTGGTCGGCGGTGTCGACGTAGCAGGCGGATGTCACGATCGCACTCACCAGGACCAACGCAGTCGACGTCTTCCGCCCCATCGCTCGATCGTACGGTCGACGCGACCGATTGGCGCAGGTTGTCCGTACGTATCCGCATGTTCATGCGGTGCCGCCACCAGCGTCGTATTCACTTCCGAGCGGGGGCGCAGCGACGACGTGCGA
>JANXVA010000608.1 GCA_025351875.1 Myxococcales bacterium
GGTCCTGAAACGGCCGGGGCATAACAACCTCCTTTGGTGTTTCGAAGGTGGTCCCGGCCCGTCAAACATTGAAGTGCGAAACGTCACAGTCCAAAAAATATGAAGAAAAACCAATAGCTTGCGGGCCGCCGGCAGTGCACAAGTCGGCGCGAGCGACAGACAGGGGCTGCTCTCGCATCTCGCCCGCAACATCGATGATCTTGAACTTGCTGGCTTTTCTCGCCATCTGGGAAGCGATGTTTCGTCTGGGCAGTCGACCCCAACGCGAAGATCGACAACGACGCGATCCCGCCCTCCGGCCCCGGCCGCGACCCGAAGAACCACCCCTTCGCGATCCAGCGCCCGTGCCACCCGCGCAAGGTGATCATCGCGCACTCCGGCTCCTTCGCGAAATACGTCGGTCGCCTCGACCTCGTCCTGTCGAACGACAGGAACCTCGTCTCGCCCGACGGCGACGCGAGCCACTACGACGACGTCAACGGCTTCGAGGTCCAGTCGAGCCGCTACAACGCCTTCCCGATCGACGCGACCGTCCCCGAGGATCCGGTCGTCGTCGAGATGCTCCAGCCCTACCGCCGCCAGCTCGACCTCGCCGCGGACCTCGACATCCTCGTCGGCTACAGCCCGCAAGGCTCGAAGCGCTTCGCCACGACCGGCGGCGACTCGCCGCTCGGGAACGTCGTCGGCAACGCCATCTGGCTCCGCCTCGGCATCCAGACGGACTTCTCGCTCACGAACTCGACCGGTATCCGGACCGACCTCAATCCCGGCCCGGTGTCGATCGAGCAGATGTTCAACATCTTCCCCTTCGACAACTCGATCACCAAGATGCAGCTCTCCGGCCTCGAGGTGCAGGAGCTCTTCGACTTCGCCGCTCGCCGTACCGCAGGTCGCGGTTGCGCCTCGCAGATCCAGATCGCCGGCGCGCGCGTCCGGTTCAATTGCTCCGGCTGCGACCGAGTCAACATCGGGTGCACGTCGGATCCAGACTGTCTGAACGCGAACCCACCGCGCGACTTCTGCGACCTGACGACGAACAAGTGCGTCGTCCGCTGCAACGAGGACGTCGACTGCACGACTCGCATCGGTGGCACCTGCGACCCCGTGAAGAAGGTATGCATCGTCAACGCCTGCTCCGAGCAGGTCTACATCGGGCACCGCACGGACAGCGCCGGCCAGCGCCTGCCCTGCATCGACGACAAGGCCTGCAACCCGCCCGGCGTCGACGGCCCCGGGCTGCCCGGTGTCTGCGACAAGACCGCCTACATCGCGGGCCACCCGCCGCCCGAGGGGCTCTGCCTGTCGCTCATCAGCCCGACGAACCTGTACGAGCTCGCGACGAGCAACTACCTCGCGGGAGGAGGCTCGGGTTTCCGCGTCCTCCAGCGAAACACGACGCAGTTCGACACGAAGGTGCAGCAGCGCGACGCGCTCATCGACTACCTGCGCCAGGGCAAGCCATGCGGTTACGACCCCGTCGCCAACCTGACGTCGGACGGGCTGAAGAACTGCACCATGGACGGCGACTGCGGCGACCCCACGCTCGCGTGCTCGTGTCCCGGGCACGTCGTGCAGAACGGAAGCGGGCAGGACATCAGCTGCGCCTCGGTCGGTGCATGCGAGAACGGCGCCGGTCGGTGCGTCCGGAAGGACTGCCGCGACGACGTCGCGAAGTTCCACTTCAAGCGCTGCGACGGCGCGCCCGACCAGGAGGCCTGCAAGATCCCGGTCGCGGCCTGCCAGCTCGCCGGTGAGGAGTGCAAGATCCTCGCGTGCATCGACAAGACCATCGGCAGCGCCTCCGACAACCGCGTGGAGCTCGTCGGCAAATGAAGCACCGCACGCACTCCTTGGTCCTCGCCTCGCTCACCGGCCTCCTCGCCGTCAGCGCCACATCGTGCTCCGGCGACAAGTTCGGCAAGACGCGCAATCCCCCGCGACTCGTCGTCCAGCTCGACCCGGCAGCAAAGGCGGGCTCGCTGGACGCCCCGCTGCCGCTGCTGGTGGATATCCCGGTCTCGTTCCGCGCGACCGTTCGCGCGTTCGATGCGAACGGCGCCGTCGACACCTCGTTCAACCGCTACGTGCGCATCTCGACGAAGCCCGGCGCCATCGATCCTCTCACGGGCCCCGACACGGACGGCCGCAACATCCTCGTCAAGGGCGGTGAGTCGGTCTCCTTCGAGGTCAAGCTGACGAACGCCTACGGCGTCACCTACATCGTCGCGGACGACCTCGGGTACGTCCCGAAGGACCCTCTCGCCGACCCGCCGCCTGCCTGCGCGGACGGCATCGACAACGACGGCGACGGCGCCATCGACTTCCCGGCCGACCCTGGCTGCGCGTTCGCCAACGACGACTCCGAGGAAGGCGGCACCTTCAGCGAAGGCGTGAGCGCGCCGATCTACTTCAAGCTTCCGCGCATCGCGGACATCCGCGGCCTCAAATGCGAGGCTGCGCTCGGCTGTTCGGGCAATGGCCAGACGCCCTACCCGCGCGAGGCCATCCAGGTCGACACCGGGTTCCGCGACGATGGTTCGTTCGCGTTCAACACCGTCGTCACGCGCATCTCGGCGAACGGCTTCTACGTCACCGACCTCGGCGACACGCGCGGCGACCCGCCCGGCACCGCGGGCTTCAACAGCGTCTTCGCGTTCAACTTCAGCGCGCCGCCGCGGATGCGCACCTGCGACCGCATCAAGACCTACGGCGGAACCGCCAACGAGTTCTTCGGCTTCACGCAGATGAACTACCCCACGTGGACGCTCGAGGAGTGGGACCCGGCGCGACGCCCGTGTCTCGTCCCCGAGCCCGACCGCCTCACGCCGACGTTGCTGCAGAGCGCGCCGGAGCTGCTGCGTCGATCGGCGAACCTCGTACGCGTCGAGTCCGCGCCGGACGGCAGCCAGAAGATCATGGTCACGCCGAAGTTCGGCCCCGACGACGTACCGAAGACCCCCGGCGGCCTCTACGCGCCGAGAGCCGAGAAGCGCGCGCCGGACGGGACGGTCATCGAGAAGGCTGCGTCGAACTGCGATTTCGACAAGAACGGCAAGATCACGTTCGCGGTCGGGAACCCCGAGAACGACTGCAACGCCGCGTGCACCGCCGACCCCGAGTGCACCGAGTGGTCGAACTACGTGGCCCGGAGCACGTTCCGTATCACCGTCACCGATTCCAACGGCCAGAGCGCAGCTGTGCAAGCCGACGCGAGCGCCACTGCCCAGTTCGACCCCGTCGCGCTCAAGGGTCAGCCGATCCGCCACTTCGCGGGGACCCTCGGGTTCTTCTCCGGCGGCGCTCAGTACACGATCGAGGTTCGCTGCAAGGACGACATCACCATCGCCCTGAACGAGGCGACGTTCCCCTCCGATCGCGAGTGCACCGTCGACGACAACTGCACCACGCGCGCTGGCTTTCCGGCCGACTTCAAGTGCGTCCAGCTCAACGACGGCGGCAAGGCTTGCCGCAAGATCGATCCCGCAAAACCGGACGTGAAGGAGCCGCCGCCTCTCGCGTGCGT